>NZ_JAQIBD010000002.1:300000-597836 GCF_030347965.1 Sulfurovum zhangzhouensis | reverse complement strand
CCCTTCCCCTTTTTCCTTGTACCCCGGGCTCTTCGTTTATACCGCATTGAATCCATCACTTACTTCAAACCAACTTTACGTTAAAATACCCCAATTATATTTATTAGGATATTTTATGGCAAAAAAGATGGCATCAGCTAGGATCTCTACAGCTAGTTCCCAGCTTCTTACTGAACTTAATAACTCTCTACCTTTTGACAAAGCACTTTATGCAGAGGATATCGAAGGTTCACGTGCACATGCATTTATGCTAGGAGAGCAGGGTATCATCTCAAAAGAGGATGTCGCTGCTATCGATGCAGGGTTGGCACAGATCAAAGAGGATATCGATGCAGGAAAGATCACGCTTGACGGTGATGATGAAGATATCCACATGGCGATCGAGCGTCACCTCACTGAGCGTATCGGTGATGCAGGGAAACGTCTGCATACAGCTAGAAGCCGTAACGACCAGGTAGCACTTGACTTTAGAATGTATGTACAGAGAAATACACTTTTGATCGGTGAGCTTCTTTTGGAGAATATCAAGACCTTTATCGATGTTGCAGAGAAGAATGCAGAGACACTGCTTCCTGGTATGACTCACCTGCAGCATGCTCAGCCTATCAACTTCGGTTACCATATGATGGCCTATGCTAGTATGTTTAAACGTGATTATGAGCGTTTTATGAGCTCTTATGAGCGTAATAATTTCTCTCCTATCGGATGTGCAGCACTTGCAGGTACACCACACCCGATCAACCGTAAGATCACAGCTGAAAAACTTGGGTTTGATGCACCGACACTTAACTGTTTGGATACGGTAAGTGACAGGGACTTCGCGCTTGAGATACTCTTTAATATCTCGACGATGATGATGCACATGAGCCGTCTTAGTGAAGAGCTTATCATCTGGAGTACAAGCGAGTTCGGCTTCGTGACACTAAGTGACAGACATGCAACAGGAAGCTCTATCATGCCACAGAAGAAGAACCCTGATATCCCAGAACTTTTAAGAGGTAAGACAGGACGTGTAAACGGTAACCTGATCTCACTGCTTACAGTGATGAAAGGACTCAGCCTTGCATACAATAAAGATATGCAGGAAGATAAAGAAGGTGTCTTTGACTCTGTAAGAACTGCAGTTCTTAGCTTGCAGGTAATGAATGAGATGATCGCTGAGATGAGAGTCAATGTAGAGAAGATGGATAAAGCATGTATGATCGGTCACCTTTCAGCGACAGACCTAGCTGACTATCTTGTACGTAAAGCAGGACTTCCGTTCCGTGATGCATACCATATCGTAGGTAATGTCGTGAACTTCGCTGAAGAGAAGGGGCTTGATATCTCTGAGCTTACCCTGGAAGATCTACAGAGTGTAGATACTCGCATCGCTGAAGATGTAGTAGCACTGCTTGATAACCGTGCTTCGATGAATGCACGTAAGTCTGAAGGTGGTACGGCTACCGAGAGAACTCTGGAGCAGATAGAGAGTATGAAGGGTTGGCTAGAAGCTCAAAAGTAAGGATGATGACTCTACTCCTTAAATTACTTCAGTAAAAGAGAGATAATGTGCATGGAAGAAAAATAAAAACTTCATTTCAGATATATAAAGATGCTTTAAAGTTTGAAATGATATTAGTAATTTTATTTATACTTTTTCTTGTATCCATTGAGTTTAGAACAAGTAGTCATTTAGAAAAATATGATGGTATACCTTGTCAAAATAAGATATTTTTTTTACAAAAACCTATGAGAAAAGTTATAGGTGGAAATAGTACTATGAATGAAGGGTACTATTATATTACAAAGAATATATTGCAAGATGTCGACGAAGACTATGTTACAGCGCAAAAAACTGATATAGTTTTTTCAAAAGGATCTGAGTTTAGAGTTGAGGGATACTATGTCGCATACAACAGTGGTCCATTGTCAGGTTTGGGTGGTGGACCAGTTCCTGAGTATCTTGTAAAAAATATCAAGAGTAATGAAAAATTTTGGATATCCTACTTTAGTTTTGATTGTAATAGTTGCAACGTTACTACAAATTTTGATGGTGAACATTTTGATGTATTTGAACATTTACCTAACAATAAGATAACTAAAATGGAGATAAACATATAACTTTAACTGGTTACATATCGCCTGATATGTAACCCATACTCTACTGTTTTTCATTTCTAACATTTTATCTCGTTCCCACTCTATTGAGTGGGAATGCATACTTTACGTTAATATCCCAATACTATAAAATTCATCGTTAGATGGCAGAAAGATATCAAATACGCACCCCAAGGGCACTTCCTCCTTTCAGTCAGGGCGCATTCCCGTGCGAACATGGGAACGAGAGTAAAAGAATAGAATGTATATTGCATATGAAAATTCCAATAAGTGGTGAAACATTCATCACTGTCTTATATTTTTTTAATATTTTTCTCAGTATAATGAATCCAGATATTAATGTTAAAAGCTAAACTTGTTGTGAAGCAAGGACAGAAAGTCATGGGTCTTTATGTGTTAAAGATCGCCAGACCGCACACTAAAAGAGGTATCTTTTCGATATCCATTTAAGGATAGTTCTGTTTTTTTTCTCCCTAGTTTTTGATATTTATATGATACATACCCAATCAAAGGATCGTTGTGAAAAAATATTTCTTCTTGGTAATTATGGCCCCGCTTTTTCTTTTTGCAAATACGGCATCACTATCCAAATCTCAAGAAATCAAAGCAGATCTGGTCACAGTGGTAAAATCAGAAAGAAAGATGTATCTTTCACATAGAGGAAAAGTATTAAAAACATATAAGATAGCTTTAGGCGGCAATCCTGTAGGTCACAAAAAAGTGCAAGGTGACCAAAGAACGCCGGAGGGCTACTATAAGCTTGATTATCTAAAAGAAAATAGTTCCTTTTATAAAGCCTTGCATGTTTCATATCCAAATGCAAGAGATTGTTGTAATGCCAGAAAAATGGGTAAAAGCCCAGGCGGATCGATCATGATCCATGGACAACCAAATAATGAAAGTGGATGGTTTAAATCATTTTTAAAACAACGTACTGATTGGACTGCAGGATGCATAGCAATGTATAATAGTGATATGGATGAAGTTTTAAAGCTTGTGCAGGTTGGAACTACCATTCATATCAAGCCTTAATGAGTTTGCTTTTTCTCTCCTTCCCAACGTCTTTGTTGGGAAAGTGCCCATAGGGTGCATACTTCATATGAGATTTTTGAGGATATTGAACGGCTAAAGAGCTTCTATCTTCTCAATAATCTTTCCAACTTTTTTAGCTTTTACCTTCACTCCATCCACTTTAGCCACAGGCTGAGACTTACATTTTTTACACATATTGATGCATGATTTGACTTTGATGGAAGCATCAGGGAAAGCATTGGAAAGCTTTTTTTCAAACTTATTGATCTTGGGAAATTTTTTGCAAATATTTATCTTCATAGTATGACTATAGCACTGTATGTGTGTAGTGTGTGGGGAAAATATATCAAATAAACATGTCAACTGAACGACCTTGTAAGCAGTCTTATTTGCAGTAGTGCAAAATAAGACGTAGCATTTCGAGAGGTTGACGATTTTTTGTTTCGTTTTTTCTAAAAAAATGAAAGAATAGAACATTTATTATCATTGAATGGTTGATGTAAAAGAGCTTATCTTTGTACATGCATTTCCATACTTTTCTTTTTAGTAAAGAAAAGTACCAAAAGAAAAGCGTTGTTTCACAATTGTGCGGACGATGCTCTCGGCGTGTTGCTTCGCAATATTGCACGCCTTCGCATCTGCACAAATAGTGCAAAACCACAAACACAATAATACAAATTAGAAAGGTCGTTCACATGACAGGTTTGAATTAAAATATTTGCTTTAACAAAGCCTAGGAAGTAGTGAGTTAATAAATACTCGGCAGGTTTATATTTTATATCTTTTATGCTATCGTATCCCCATACTATGAAGGACTATAATGGGAAGCGAGAGTACGGATATAAAATCTTTGGACCTTTATCTTGAGAAGCTTGAAAAAGGTACCTATGATGTCCATATGAGTGATGCGGATCATGCAGATTTTCTGGAGATACTGAAGCAGCATGATGAGGAGAAGTTCTTTACCTACATCAACCTTCTTTCCGTAGAGCTCAGGGCAGAGATACTTATGGAGCTTCCCCTTCCTTTTCAGGTCGATTATATTGAGGAAAGTGATGAAGTAAGACTTTCAGAGATCATTGAAGCACTTGACAGTGATGATGCGACCAATTTTTATCTGACCATTGCAAAGAAAGAGAAGGAAAAGAGCCAAAAGGTCTTTGAACTATTAAGTCAAAAGAGACAGGATACGATCTCTGATCTTATCACCTATCCTGAGGATCAAGCCGGTGCACTGATGCAAACAGAGCTCTTTATGGTACCAAGCTATAAGAGTATCGATGAGGGTAAAGCGTTATTGGCAAGACTCAAAAAAGAAGGGATAGGTACGGTTCAGTCAGCATTTATCACTGATGAGAGAGGAAAGTTCATCAAAACTATCCCGATAGATGATCTGTTGTTGGAAAGTTCGGATCAGACCTTTGATCAGATCATCGATAGATATCCCGAATCCTATAGTGTCTTAGCGCATGAGAGTATCGATAAGGTGATAGAGAGTGTGAGTAAGTATGACCTTACCACGCTGGCCGTACTTGATAATAAAGGTAACCTTTTGGGGCGTATCACCCATGATGATGCACTTGATGTAATGCAACGCCGTGCTACGGGGCAGATATATAACCTTAGTAGAGTACATAAAGATGAAGAGGTACAGGAAAGTTTTGTCAAGTCGACACAAACACGCTCTATCTGGCTGGCAATTAACCTCATTAATGCTATTATCGCATCACTGGTCATAGGTGTCTTTGAACATACGCTTTCTGCTATTATTGAACTTGCGATCTTGTTGCCTATTGTCGCCAATATGGCTGGCACGGCTTCTGTGCAGACAATGACAGTCATTATACGCCAGATGGCATTGGGAAACATCAACTTTACACTGCTTCGGCCGATATTTCTCAAAGAACTTCGTATTGCTGTCGCGAACGGAGTGATCTTTGGTGTAATGAGTTCTATCGCTGCGCATGTCTGGTTTGGAAATATGCATGTTTCTGTAGCGATCGGGCTTTCGATGTTTGTGAGTTTTGTCTTGGCAGGTTTGTTGGGAACGACTGTACCTATTGCCTTGAAAAAGATGAACTTTGACCCCGCCGTTGCCAGTTCGGTTATTGTGATCACTGCAGTGGATATCATCGGTTTTTTTAGTTTTCTTTGGTTTGCAAAGATGATTGCGTTATAACAAATAAAAAGGAATAAAATGAATGTATCAGTAGAGTATCTGGGAGATAAGAAATTTAAAGCGAATACTACGAAGTCTTCGTATATCATGGATTGTAAAGAGATCACTCCTGTGGAGTATTTTGCTACGGGGATTATCGGTTGTACAGGGATCGATCTAGTGATGATGGCTGAAAAGGATGGTTATGAAGTGAGTGACTATACGGTAAAAGCAGATATCGAACGTATCAGTGTGGCACCGATGAAATTTGCTTCTATCCATATCACTTATGACTACCATTGCGGATGTGAGGCCCAAAAAGCTAAGAGATATATCCTATCTTCATTGGAGAGTTACTGTACGACAGTGAACTCTATCAGGGACTCGGTAAAGGTAAGCTACACTATCATCCATAACGGTGAGAAGATCGCAGATAAAGAGAGTATCGCTTCTGGTGGCGGCACACTTCTTGATGATGGTTTTGGTGGAGCATGTTGCTCATAGTTTTTAACTCAAAGAGTTATAAGTGGTTTAAAGATTTTAATAGAGAATAAGTTTCTTTAGCCACTTTTTTAAAAAAAGTAGCCAAAAATCGTCAAGTTCATGAAACGCGACGGAAATTTTTGCACTTCTGCAAAACTTCCTGCTTTCAATGTCTTTCACTTGACACAATCATTTAGATCATGCTTGGTGCCAGAAAGGCGTGCCTATCGTTGGAGTAGATGGAGATGCCATGTCTCGCTCCTGCATCGTACCAGCTTTATAGCCAAGTCTACCTGCAGTTACAGCGTGTTTAAAGGCATTTGCCATTTGGACCGGATCGTGAGCCAAGGCAACAGCTGAATTCAGTAATATCCCATCATATCCCAGTTCCATCGCCTGGATCGCATGGGATGGTTTGCCTATCCCTGCATCTACGATCAGCTGAAGGTCTGGGAACTGTTTACGGATCGCTTTTAGGTTATATGGGTTCATCAGACCTCTTCCTGATCCAATCGGTGAACCCCACGGCATCAGTGTCGTACATCCTGCATCGACCAGCTTTTGAGCAAGAACCAGATCATCGGTGGTGTAAGGCAGTACTCTAAATCCTTCTTTGATAAGGACTTTGGTTGCTTCAACCAGTTCGAACGGATCTGGCTGGAGATTGTACTGGTTTCCTATCACTTCTACCTTGACCCAGTTGGTACCAAAGACTTCTCTTGCCATCATCGCAGTAGTGATCGCCTCTTGTGCTGTGTGGCATCCTGCAGTATTTGGCAGGACCTGGACACCCAGTGACTTGATGATATCCCAAAATGGGTTCCCTTTGTCTCCGCCGGACTGACGGCGTAGAGAAACAGTAACGATCTGTGAACCTGACGCTTCGATCGCCTCTTTCATCACTTTAGGAGAAGGGTAGAGTGCAGAACCGATCATCATACGTGAATTGAACTCTTTGCCTTCAAGTATCCATTTGTCGCTATTTGTATCTATCATATCTGTATGGCTCATTTTAGCCTCCTTGTACAGGTGCGAGGATGTCAAGTGCATCCCCATCTTTGATCATTGTTGTTTCATACGTCGTGTTGAGTACAAAAGTGGTATTGAGTGCCACGGCAAAGCCCACTTTATACTCCAGGGCGTCAAGCAGCTCTCTCACACTCATTTGTGCTTTTTCAAAAACTTTTTTTTCACCGTTTACAGAGATCGTCATGCGCTTTTCCTTATACCTGTATTCAGTGCCTCTTCTACGATCGCAGGAGCTAGCAGATAGCCATGGCGGTAAAGACCGTTGATACGGGTCAGTCCCTTATGCTGCTCGATACGGGGGAGGTTATCCTCCAGTGACGGGCGGCAGTCGGTTTTGGTCTTGACAATGCGTGCTTCAGCAAAGCTTGGATGCATACTGTAGACTGCCGAGAGCAGCTCTAGGGAAGATCGTACCGACATTGGTGACTTATCTTCACTTTCAATCTCCGTTGCACCGATCACGAAACGGTGATTGGCACGCGGAACAATATAGATCTTGTAGCGAGGGTGCATCAGTCTGGTCGGTCTGCTGATATCTACTTCAGGAGCATCAAGCCAGAAGACCTCACCGCGTACCCCGCGTAAGTCCGGCATCTCTGCTTTGGCACCCAGCCCGCGTGTATCAAAGATCCAGTCAAAATCAGTACCGTGTGTCGCATTGAAAGTATCTATATCACTGAGCCCTTCATCTATCGGGTGGTTTTCATACCAAGTAACCCTAGGATGATCCAGCAGATACTGTGTTGATGTTTCTACGAACATTGCAGAGTTGACCTGTCCTTCTGCATAAAGATGGTATGCCTGCGTATGGTGTCTAAGTGAAGGCTCAAGTTCTACAAGTGCACGGTTGTCCAGTGTCTTGATACCTTCTGCTGCAGGTACTTTGGTATGCAGGGTAGAGATAAATCGATCCAGTTCAGCTTGGTCCTGCGGGTGTGCAGTGATGATACTTCCTGTCTGCTGATAGGCTTCAGGGATACCTATCTTCTCTAGAAGAGTAGGCCAGAGTTTGATCGATCTCATCCCATGTTCCAAGATCACTGATTCTGCAGTTTCCATCTCGGCAAACGGTGCGAGCATGCCTGCTGCCGTAGATGCAGCTGCCCCTTCACCGTCATATCCTGCTTTTTCATAGATCGTCAGTTCTAATTCTTCATTTTCCAACAGGTTGAGTGCAGTGACCCTACCAAGCAGTCCTGCACCGATAATCGCTACTTTTTTCATGGACAACTCCTTAGTTGTTTACTATTAGTTATGAAATGGTTTAAGCAAAGCTCAAACCACTACGCTAACGCTGTGTTTGCTTCAGCAGCAGGCTCATGCGACTTGTCGCATTTGATAATCTTATTATCATGAATGAGCATGCTTTTATGATTTGCTCTTCTCTTGGTCTATATAGACCTCACTCCCCATTGCCTGGAAGGTCATGGACATTTCATCCATACCTTTTTGTTTTGCTTCTTCGATACTCATATTTTGTGCATCGGCAAAATCTCTTACCTCTTGAGAGATCTTCATCGAACAGAACTTAGGTCCACACATAGAACAGAAGTGTGCAGTCTTTGCAGCCTCCATCGGCATCGTATCATCGTGGTACTCTCTTGCACGTTCAGGGTCAAGACCGATATTGAACTGGTCTACCCATCTAAACTCGAATCTTGCATGACTCATTGCATCATCCCTAGCTCTGGCACCTGGGTGACCTTTTGCGATGTCTGCTGCATGTGCTGCAAGTTTGTACGTGATAAGACCCTCTTTTACATCTTCACGGTTTGGAAGGCCAAGGTGCTCTTTTGGTGTTACATAACAAAGCATCGCACATCCGAACCATCCGATCATCGCTGCACCGATACCTGAAGTGATGTGGTCATATCCCGGAGCGATATCTGTAGTCAGTGGCCCAAGTGTATAGAATGGCGCTTCATGACACCACTCAAGCTGCTTATCCATGTTCTCTTTGATCATGTGCATTGGTACGTGTCCCGGTCCTTCGATCAATGTCTGAACATCATATTCCCATGCGATCTTGGTAAGCTCACCAAGAACTTTCAACTCCGCAAATTGTGCTTCATCGTTGGCATCGGCAACCGATCCAGGTCTTAGACCATCACCCAATGAGAAGGTGATATCGTAAGCTTTCATGATCTCACAGATCTCTCTAAAGTGTGTATAGAGGAAGTTCTCCTGGTGGTGTGCGATCATCCATTTTGCCATGATCGAACCACCACGGCTTACGATACCTGTGACACGTTTAGCAGTCATTGGTACATGGTGAAGCAGTAAGCCCGCATGGATCGTAAAGTAGTCTACCCCTTGCTCTGCCTGCTCGATAAGTGTATCTCTGAAGACTTCCCATGTGAGATCTTCGGCGATACCGTTTACCTTCTCAAGTGCTTGATAGATAGGTACTGTTCCGATAGGTGTCGGTGAGTTACGTAAGATCCAGTCACGAGTTGTATGGATATTTTTCCCTGTAGAGAGGTCCATAACAGTGTCTGCCCCCCATCTTGTCGACCAAACCATCTTCTCTACCTCTTCGGCAATACTGGAAGTGGTCGCAGAGTTACCGATGTTAGCATTTACTTTTACAAGGAAGTTACGTCCGATGATCATTGGTTCAACTTCCGGGTGGTTGATATTACAAGGGATCACTGCACGTCCTGCTGCAACCTCTTGTCTAACGAACTCAGGAGTGATCTCATCAGGAAGATTTGCACCAAAGTTATCCCCTTTGAGTCTTGCTTCTCTCTCTTCGTCATTGAGGTATTTACGTGTCATCTCAAGGTTTTGGTTTTCACGCATAGCAACGAATTCCATCTCAGGTGTGATGATACCAGCTCTTGCATAGTGAAGTTGTGTAACGTTCTGACCTTCTTTTGCTTTGAGCGGCGTACGAACCAGACCTTTTGAACCTGCTGTAACAAATTCCAATTGTTCTTCTGTGTTGTAGCCATTGTCCTCAGGCTCCATGATGCGTCCTTCGTACGCTTCTACATCACCCCTAGCTTCGATCCATGATTTACGGATAGCCGGAATACCTTTTTCTACATCGATCTCAACAGTTGGATCTGTATATGGACCTGATGTGTCATAAACATGTAGTACATCCTCGTTGCTTAGTGTGATCTTTCGCATAGGAACGCGGATTTCCGGGTGTATCTTTCCTGCGAAATATACCTTCTGCGAACCTGGTAGCGGTTCTCTTGTCAGAACATCATTGGATGTCTTTAGTGTGTCTTGAAATCGTTTTGTCATTTTTTTACCTCATATATTGGTATATATTATGTGTAAAAAAGACGGAGTTGCAGATTTAGAGGTATGCACCATTCATGCATGGAGTATTCTAAAATGGCAGTTCAAAACAAGATGTTTTGTGCCGTTGCTTTCCTTCTTCCTTACGCCGGTATGATCCGGTTCAAGTTCAACGGGTCTGGCACTGCCATCTCAGCCTACTGGGGCATCCATTTGCTAAAAGTTTGTGCTCTTAGCAAATAGATGCCATTTAGACTCCCCGAAAGGACTTAACCGCACTATAGCAAAGTAAACTTTAATCTAATATAAAACGAATTGGGGATTAGTTTGATATGGTTGGTTTTGTTACATAGAGAGTGATGTTGGAAAGAAAATCTAGATATTGTTTGTCACTGAGCATTTGGTGTACAGATACGAAAGCGTGCATATTTTGCGAAGCAAACACGCTGTAGTATCGTCAGTACGCTTGTGAAGTGGCGATTTTTTGCCTATTTTTTATAAAAAAAGTAGTGACTCATACTTAATATTACAACAAGTGTTGAATGTTACTTTTTAGAAAAGCGCCCAACGGAAGTGCCCTTGGGGTAAACCAAAAGCGTCTTCCCTCTCGAATCGCTTCGCTTTCAAGGTCGTTCGGGATGACATTATTCTATTTTTTATTGTTATTGTTTAAATTATTGAACCAGAGAGAACAAAGAATAGTATAGAGCTCTTTATAAAGGTGAAGCTTTTTGAGACTGATCTTGGCACTGTTTTTGAAATAGCTTCGTAAAAAATAACGCTCCTCTTTGGGAGTGAGGTTGAATTCTGCAGCGATGGTTGCCAGGTCAAAGTATCGGTCATTGATCCCTGTATATTCCCAGTCGATGAACTTCACACTTTGATGATGAAAGAGGATATTTCTGGGGTTTAGATCATGATGAGTGAGAACGAAATCTTTAGGTTCATTATCAAGTTTCCTCAGGGCTTTAAGGGCTTTAGTGTGTTTGGGTTTGAAGTCTTTTTTCAGGCGGTAACGTTTGGTCCTCAGCTTGATCTTGTGAAGTTTTCGCAAGGTTGAGGCCAAGGTTCTCAGGTCTCTTGGTGTGAGCTTGTTCTTATGCTCTCCGTCTAAAAAATCTGAGATGATGAGGTAATTTTCCGCATCATAGTGAAACGGCTTTGCTCCCAGTTTCCTGTGATGTGCCTGTTGTTGCACCTTGTATTCAAAAGCACGGTTGATCGCATTGGGCTGAAGCTTTCTCAGCAGATAGCGTGTATTTTCAGTGATGGCCAGATAGTTGATATTGCAATACCCCTGTTTGGGAAGCAATGAGAGGGTTTTGATAGGGTCTTTTAGGAAAAACGGGTAGCCTTCTAGCTTAAGATCCATCTATACTCCAGACTTTGATTTGCGCCAGCTGATATATCCATAGACAGAAAGCATGACATAGACCATGAAAAGAATGATAGTGACATAATAACCTGTCGACCAGTAAAGTGTGATCGCTGCGGTATCTATGAAGATCCAGTAAAGCCAGTTTGCCAGTATCTTTTGTGCAAGCATCCAGGTCGCAAATATAGAGAAGACCATGACTGTCGCATCAAGATAAGGAAGGCGTGCCGAGGTATAGGTAGTGAGAAGATATCCTACAACAAGGCCAAAGAGCATTGCAATCACAATGCCAATGATGTGTTTGGAAAGCGGCCATGAAGTGATAGGAAGTTCTTCATCTCCCTTGCCTGTACCTCGTTTCCAGAGTATAAAACCGTAGATGGACATCCCCATGTAGTAGAAGTTGAGCAGTGCTGATGAGAGCAGCTGCCCTTCCCAAAAAAGGATGGTATAGATCAATGTACTGAAAAACCCTGATACCCAGCACCATGCCGACTCTTTCGCTGCCAATATGACATAGAGTATTCCCAGTATTACGGCGACTATTTCCCACTTCGACATTGCAAGAAACGCATCAAAGAGGAGAGCTAGGTCAAAGTTCATATTAGTAGATACCTTTGCGGTTATTTCCAACAAGTTTGATGACAAATACCGAATCAGGAAGTTCCTCGAAGACTGTATATATCTCTTGTTGCAGCAGTTGCATAATAATAGCATAATCCCCATGTATCTGGGTGCTTAGTTCATTGCGAACGATATCTACATTTTCTTCTTTTTCCAGTGCAGCGATGAAGTCAAGAATGGGTTGCTCATACCCCATCTCTTTGAGAGGGTAGAGACTGATATCTACTGAGATCTGCATAGCTGATCCTTAGAAGTCGTAAGATACCGTCAAACCAAAGGTTCTTGGGTCACCTTGCTGCGTATAAAGTGCTTCTCCTGTACCGAAGTTATCAAAGTAATATCCTCTAGTTTGATAATCAGCATCTGCAAGGTTTCTTCCCCAGAGTATTGCACTCCAGCTTCCGGTTGTATATTCTATACTTGCATTCACCAATGCATAAGCGTCAGATTTTTCATCATGTGAGTTAGAGAAGTAATAGCTTCCTCTTCCTTCTACATTAGTATTGAACTTCCAGTTTTCAGTCATAAAGTAGTTCAGCCCGATATTGTACTGATATCTAGGTGATTGTGCAGGAGTTCTTCCATCTTTTGAAACATCATCAACCAGGTTGTAGAAAGTATCAAATTTTGCTTTTAGCAGTCCTAAACTTGCATCAAAAGAGATAACATCATTAGGACGATAGGTAAGTTCTGTTTCAAGTCCGTAATATGTACCTTTTTCTGCATTAGTGATATAGTCCGTATATTTATAACTTTCTGTTACATACGAAGTTCCTACTTGTTGATCCTTACGTTTCCCGTAGAATAGGTTCACTCTATTACTAAGTTGCCCATCAAGATAGCTGCCATTCACACCTAGGTCAATGTTCCATAGTGCTTCTGTTTGATACTGTTTTGGAAGGCCACTTGCATCAGTTACAGGGTTGAAACCTCCCGGTTTATATCCACGTGATAGTGTTACATAGTAAAGCTGAGATGCATTCATCTGGTACTCTAGACCAATTTTTCCGCCTACGAGATTTTCTGTATCATTAAATGTCGTACCATCAGAATCTTGATAGTCTGTTTCCCATTGCTCAAGACGTAATCCGGTTACAAGTTTAAGCGTTGGACTCAAATCTGTATCCAATTGTCCGTAAATAGCTCTACTGTCAGCACTGTAATTGCTTAAAAACGGTGCTATAAAATAGGTGTTGTTTCTTACTAGATCACTTTCATATTTTTTATAATATGCACCAAAAGTCCATGCAGTGGTTGAATTAAAGATCTTTCCGGCTTCATCAGAGACCAATCTTACATCAACATCTGTTTGTTTTTTATCACGAAGGTATTGATCAAACGAAGTATAGTATTCATCTGTGTATGTCCAGTCTTCATCATAGCTATATTCAATATCCGATTTACTATGACTTACCGTACTCTCTACATGGAACTGATCGTTTACTTGATACACGGATTTCAAAGCAAAAGCATTTGTTTTTTGTGTGTCACGACCCGGTTCATCAGATTCAGTTGTTCTTGTATTGTTTCTATTGAAAGCATCGTAACCGTTGTCATTATTGATATGCATAAAGGTCATATCGATGGTATGTTTATCAGAAACGAACCATCGTAGTTTAGCTTTAGCTGTCAGTTCGTCTATGCCATTGGTATCATCACGATTTAGGTAACTGTTGTGAATAAAGCCGTCACTGTCATTTTTATAGATTGAGAGTCTTCCTAAGAGTGTATTCTCAATAAGCGTGCCTCCAACAGCTGCACCGAATGCTTGTGTATTGTAGTTTCCTACCGTCGCTTCAAGGTGTCCTTGTGTCTCTTCAGTTGGTTCATTACTTTCTACTGTAACCATTCCTGCCAAAGAATTTGCTCCAAAAAGCGTACCTTGCGGTCCTCTTAATATCTCTATTTGCTTCACATCAAAAAGAGATGCACCCAAAGTGGCATTGGAAAAGTCAACACCATCAATCATTAGACCAACTGTAGGATTGATAGGTGTTTCAAACTGACCTCTTTCACCCATACCTCTGATTTGGATGTATTTTGACTTTGAACCACCTGCAGAGAAGTTCACATTGGCAGCACTTCCTACAACTTCCATGAAGGCTTGAGAAGATTTATCATAGATCTTATCTTCAGTAATTACAGTAACGGCATTACTTGTCTGAGAAAGCTTTTTTGCTCTGAAGTCTGAACT
Organism: Sulfurovum zhangzhouensis; assembly: GCF_030347965.1. Lineage (NCBI taxonomy): Bacteria > Pseudomonadati > Campylobacterota > Epsilonproteobacteria > Campylobacterales > Sulfurovaceae > Sulfurovum > Sulfurovum zhangzhouensis. Next base: position 583,589 of record NZ_JAQIBD010000002.1, on the reverse strand, counting down.
TACAACTATTGGATCAAGTTCAGTAGTGCTTTCTGCATATACACTTTGAAGTGCCAACGCAGCAATAAGTGACAGGGGTAATAGTTTTGTATTCATCATACTATCCTAAATATAGATTTATCGGTATATCTTAGGGGAAGAGTAGAAATCTTGAAGTGATGAAAGTGTTCTTTCCTACGCCGGTATGACCCGGATCAGGTTCAAAGGGTATTTCTCAGGTAAAACTACCACCCCTAGATACAATGATATTAATGAGAGTATACATTAGAGGTGCTTAAATAAGATAAATTTTATCCGATTTAAAAAAGATCAAAAACATTTCTATGAGATGAAAAGTAACAATAGTTTCTCGGTCTATGAGGTAAGGGTCATCCTTCCCCGACATCTGTCAGGAGATGGATAAAGAGGTTTAGATACTGCGGTGTACATCTTCGTGAGAGTGATCCCACTTGAGTTTTCCTCCGCCAAGAAGGTGGAAGTGAAGATGGAATACTTCCTGTCCGCCATCATTCCCGTTATTGGTAATAAGTCTATATCCTGTTTCATCGATACCTACTTTTCGTGCTACCTCTTGTGTAAATTGAGTCAATCCGGCCATCGTCTCAGCGCTTACATCCTGAAAACAATCTACATGGATTTTAGGGATGATAAGGATATGGATGGGTGCCTTTGGATAGAGGTCATTAAATGCTAAAAAATGTTCGCTTTCATGCACTGTATTGTTAGGGATCTCTCCATTTACGATTTTACAAAATATACACATACTAATAAGTCCTTTCAACGCTTTTCATGGGCAATTATAACACAGATAAAGCATAATAAATCCCACTGTTAGTAACTTTTCGATAAAATCACGACAATATACACAGAAGTCAGCTACAGAGGATTGTATGAAAGAATTAGAAGAAAAGATAGTTCAGGCTGAGTCGCTTGAAGCACTTGAAAAAGTACGTGTGGAACTTTTCGGTAAAAAAGGTGTACTTGCTGCAGAGTTTGCAAGAATGAAGGATATCCCCGGACCTGAAAAAAAAGCATTTGCTGAAGGTTTAAACACAACAAAAGCAGCACTGCAGGAAAGTTTTGATACTCGTTATGAAGCATTGAAGGCTGAGGAGATAGAGAATCTTCTTAAAGCTGAAGCGATCGATGTTTCTATGTATGGAAATAGAGTACAGAAGGGTGCGCTGCACCCGGTAATGGAGACGATGGATAAGATCATCGATTACTTTGTGGCACTTAACTTTGCAGTGGAAAGCGGTCCGATGGTTGAAGATGACTTCCATAACTTTGAAGCACTTAACCTGCCAAAATACCACCCTGCACGTGACATGCAGGATACCTTCTATTTTGGTGACGGTTCACTGCTTCGTACGCATACTTCACCGGTACAGATCCGTACGATGATGGAGACAAAACCGCCGATCCGTATGATCGCACCGGGATCTGTATTTAGACGTGATTATGACCTGACACACACACCAATGTTCCATCAGGTAGAAGGACTCGTTGTCGATGAGAAAGGGAAGATCAGTTTTGCAAACCTCAAAGCGATCCTGACAGATTTCCTTCGTTATATGTTCGGTGATGTTGAGGTACGTTTCAGACCAAGTTTCTTCCCGTTTACCGAGCCATCAGCCGAGGTTGATATCTCATGTATCTTCTGTGAAGGAGAAGGATGCCGTGTTTGTTCACAAACAGGCTGGCTTGAAGTACTTGGATGTGGAATTGTGGATCCAAATGTATTTAAAGCGGTTGGATATGAAAATGTAAGCGGTTACGCATTTGGTTTGGGAGTAGAGCGTTTTGCGATGTTAATGCATAAAATCCCTGATCTTAGAAGCCTGTTTGAAGGAGATATTCGTTTGTTGGAGCAATTTAGATGATAGTAACAAGAAGTTGGTTAAGTGAATTTATAGATCTGAGTGATGTATCGAATGATACACTCTACAAAACCTTTAATGCTATAGGTCTGGAAGTAGACAGTATCAAAGAGATCACAATACCAAGTAAAGTCGTTATCGGTAAGATACTTTCTTGTGAAAAACATCCTGATGCAGATAAACTGAATGTATGTAAGATCGAAGTAGGATCGGGAACAAGACAGATCGTATGTGGTGCTGCCAATGTTGTGGATGCGGAGTATGTAGCAGTAGCAACGATTGGTGCGGTATTGCCTGGTAACTTTGAGATAAAACATGCAAAATTGCGTGGTGTAGAGAGTGAAGGAATGGTATGTTCTTCTACTGAGCTTGGCCTTCCAAAAATGGGTGATGGGATCATGATCCTTGATGAGAGTATCGGAGAACTTGAAGTCGGTAAAGAGTTTGGTTCCTATCCTACTGTGGCTGATACGATCATTGAGCTTGAGCTTACTGCAAACAGAGGTGACTGTTTAAGTATCTATGGTGTAGCAAGAGACCTAAGTGTCGCTCTGGATAAAGAGTTGAAGGTTTTTGATTACAAGCAAGAAGAGAAGATAAAACTTGGTATTGCAAGAGAAGCTGAGATCCATCAAGAGGGTGAGATGGATGCTGATCTTTATTATAAACTGGCAAACATTGAAAAATTCCATACCGGGTTTATTGTGGAGCTTAGACTTGCAATGGCAGAGGAGAGTACAGAAGGGAAACTTGATGCCATGTTAAAGTATGCAATGCATACAACGGGTATCTCACTTAGAGCTTATGAAAGCAGTTGTTTCCGTACCGAAGAAGATAAAGTAACAGTGATTGCACGTTCAACACAAAAAGGGATCGTCGAAGTTGTAGGTAACGGTAAGGTACTTTCAACAGTCGGTGTGAACCAAGATGAAGCATCAAAAGCTACAGATAAGAGTGAACAGATACTTATTGAAGCAAGCTATATTAATCCTGATGTAATGGTAGAAGCAATCTGGGGTGCAGAAAAATCTTATGAAACAGATGATATCTACTACAACGCCTCAAGAGGTAGTAGTCCTGATCTCATTTTTGGACTCAGCTATCTTTCTATGCTGCTTGATATCTATTTTGAGTTCTCCTGTTATGAAGGTGCACTGCGTGTAGATGTAAACAGGGAAAAAGATGCGATCGCTATAGATGCTAAAGAGATCTCATCGATTATCGGTATGGAGATAGAAAAGAGTAAGATCGTGACAATTCTTCAGCGTTTGGAATTTGGTATCAACTCGGTAGATGAGACAGTAATCTCTGCAACTATCCCACTCTTCAGACATGACATTAAAAATGTTCAGGATGTTGCTGAAGAGATCGTTAGAATCATCGGAATCAATAATATCGAAGCAAAACCTTTGGCATTTACAGAAGCAAACCGTCTTAATGCTACCTCTGATAGATACAAAGTGAAAAAAACATTTAAAAACCGTGCTGTGGGGTGTGGATTCTATGAAAATGTGAGCTATGTGTTTACACAAAAATCAGTACTTGAAAAATACGGCTTTGCAACAGTAGATGAGAAGTTGGAACTTTCAAATCCGATTGCAGAAGAGCTTAATACTCTTAGAACGACGATATTAACAAACCTGTTACAGGCTGTGAAGAGAAATGTAAGTTACTCTAAAAAGTCTATTCCTCTGTTTGAGATCGGTGCGGTATTTGATCAACAGCGTCAACAAAAAGAAGTACTCTCTTTTGTTTTTTCAGGACACTCTGAGAGTGAAAGTGTACAGAATGCCGGTAAACCGAAAACAATAGACTTTGCTACATTTGTTGATAAGATCAGTGCGATTATTGGTGAGTTTGAACTGGTACCGTGCAGTAGTAAAAACGGATTGATCCATCCATATCAATCAGCAGATATCGTAATTGACGGCAAAGTATGCGGGTATCTTTCAAAGCTTCATCCTACAGTACAGGAAAGCTATGATATTCCTGTAACATTCATTGCTGAACTGGATTTTGATCCATTACTGCCAAAGCATATTAATGCAGAAGGTATTTCTAGATTCCAGGGGGTCTATAAAGACCTTTCAGTTGTGATAGACAAAGCAATCTCATACTATGAGGTGGCAAAGGTGATCAAGGCTCTTGATCTGCCTATGTTGAAAGACGCTTATCCTGTAGATATTTATGAGGATGAAAAGCTTGGAGAGAAGAAAAGTTTGACTATTCGTTTCTTTATCCAGTCTATGGAAGATACACTTAAAGACAGCGATATTGAGTCGGTAATGAATAGTATTATGGGCGCTCTTGAAGAAGCGTGTAATGCACAGATCAGGTAGGTTAAGATGAAAATTGAGTTGGCTTCCTCTTACGGTTTTTGTTTTGGCGTAAAGCGTGCGATACGAATTGCAGAAGAGCATAAAGGAAGCAAAACCTATGGTCCTCTGATACACAATAAAGATGAGATCAATCGACTCAAAGAAGGATTCAACATCGGTTTGGCCGAATCGCTAAATGATATTGATGCTGATGATTCAGTGGTTATCCGTACACACGGAATACCTAAGCATGAGCTTGCAGTCTTAAATAAACAGAACAACAAAGTGATCGACGCGACCTGTCCCTATGTTACTACGCCTCAGCAGATTGTTGAGAAGATGAGTGAAGAGGGGTACTCTATTGTGATCTTTGGTGACAAAAATCACCCTGAGATCAAAGGAGTAGTAAGTTATGCAGTCAATCCGAAAGATGCATTTATCGTCCTTGAATCAGATGAACTGGAAGATTTGCCGCTTAGCAGTAAAGTAGCCTTAGTTTCACAAACAACCAGAAAACCCGAAGACTTTTTAAAGATTGTCAATGCATTGATTTTAACACGTAAAGAAGTACGTGTATTTAACACGATCTGTAATGCGACATTTGAAAATCAGGATGCTGCTGCAGAGCTTGCGAAACGTGCAGATGTGATGATCGTAATCGGGGGTAAACACTCTTCAAATACCAAGCAGCTGCACAGTATATGTAAACGTGACTGTGAGGATAGCTATTTGATCGAAAATGAGGAAGAGCTTGACCCTTCATGGTTTGAGGGTAAAAAACTTTGCGGCATCTCAGCGGGTGCTTCAACTCCTGATTGGGTCGTGCAGAACGTGATCAATAAAATTGAAAGTATGAAAAAATAGGGATATTGATGAACTCAATTACGTTAAAACCTATCTCAAAAATTGAAGGTGAAGTGAATCTTCCCGGATCAAAGAGCCTTTCAAACAGGGCACTTTTGCTTGCAGCATTGGCAAAAGGAACTTCAAAAATCACTAACCTTTTAGAGAGTGATGATACAAGGCATATGCTCAATGCCTTAAAAATTTTAGGGATTAATTATCAGCTATCTTCAGATAAGACCGAATGTATTGTAGAAGGTAATGGGGGAGCTTTTGAACATAATGAAACCAAAGAACTCTTTCTTGGGAATGCCGGGACGGCAATGAGGCCACTTTGTGCCGCACTCTGTCTTGGAAAAGGAAGATATCATCTCACAGGTGAACCTCGTATGGAAGAACGCCCTATCGGTCACCTTGTAGATGCATTGATCCAGGCAGGAGCGAAAATCACTTATGAGAAAAATGAGGGTTATCCACCGCTCTTTATCGATGCTGACGGTCTTGTTGGCGGAGAGGTTGAAATAGACGGAGCGATCTCCAGTCAATTCTTAACTGCATTGTTGATGGCTGCACCATTGATAGAAAAAGATACAACAATCAAGATAAAAGGTGAACTGGTCTCCAAACCTTATATCGATATTACACTGGATATTATGAAAGATTTTGGTGTAACAGTAGAAAATAATGACTATAAAACCTTTTATGTTAAAGGTAGACAAAGCTACAAGGCTATAGAGAGTTTTATGGTAGAAGGTGATGCTTCTTCGGCTTCTTACTTTCTTGCTGCTGCAGCAATCAAAGGTGGCAGAGTCAAAGTGACCGGTATCGGCAAAAAGAGTATCCAGGGAGATATATATTTTGCAGATGTATTGGAGAAGATGGGTGCAAAAGTAGAATGGGGTGATACGTATATTGCTGTAAGCAGGGGAGAGCTTCATGGCATTGATATGGATTTTAACCATATTCCTGATGCAGCGATGACAATCGCTACAACGGCACTCTTTGCAAAAGGTACGACTACTCTGCGCAATATCTATAACTGGCGGGTTAAAGAGACCGACAGACTAACAGCGATGGCAACCGAGCTTCGTAAAGTAGGGGCTGAAGTAGAAGAGGGAGAAGACTACCTGAAGGTCACTCCTCCTGTACAGCTTAAACATGCTGCGATCGATACTTATGATGATCACAGAATGGCAATGTGTTTTTCTCTTTTGGCACTTGATCCGGTATCTGTGACGATCAATGAACCTGAGTGTACGGCCAAAACTTTTCCTACTTATTTTGATGTACTTGAGAGTATCTCCTCCTAAGTACCAGGCTAATTGATAAAAACTAGCATACTTTCCTTAAAATATACTTCCTGACAAGAGTTTAAACGCAGATATTTCCGATGTTTTCGAGTGTGAAAAGCCATTAGTTAGTAAGCGTTATTTTTAAAAAAATAGGTATAATAACGCAAAATTTGTGTACACATAAGGATAGTAGGTATGAAGTTCGAAGATATCGAAGTAGAAGACGTAGATTTTGAAGCGATGCTAGAGGAATCTTTCAAAAAAGCAGAATCAAAAAGTGATTTAGTAAAAGGTACGATCGTTAAGGTTGACGAGAAAGACAATTTGGCAGTTGTAGATATCGGTGGCGGTAGAGATGCAAGTCTTAGCCTAGATGAGATCAAAGATAAAGATGGAAACATTACTTTCAACGTAAATGATGAGATCGAAGTAGTTACACTTGGAAGAGGTAAAGTATCTTATAAAGCAGCTCAAAGCAGAGCAGCGATCAATGAGTTCATTGCTGAGTATGATCCTGAGCAAGAGTATATCATCGAAGGTACAGTAACTAAGAAAAATAAAGGTGGGTATGTAATTGAAGTAGACGGTCTTGAGTTCTTCATGCCTCGTACTCTTTCTTACCTTTCATCAAAAGCAGATCCACTTGGCAAAAAGATCAAAGCAATGATCGTAAAAGTTGACAAAGATAAAGGTTCTGTAGTTGTATCAAGAAAAGAGCTTATCGAAAGAGATAAAGCGAAAACTGATGAGATCGTTAATACACTTCTAGAGAGCAAAGAGCCAGTAGTTGGTACAGTTAAAAAGATCACTTCATACGGTATGTTTGTAGATGTTGGTGGAATGGACGGTCTTGTTCACTATTCACAGATCTCTCACAAAGGTCCTGTAAATCCTGCTAAATACTTCAAAGAAGGTGACGAAGTTAACGTAGTTGCACTTGATTATGATAAGAAGAAGAGACATCTTTCACTTTCTATTAAAGATGCAAATCCAGATCCATGGGCTGACATTGACTCTATCATCGGTGTAGGTGATACAGTAACTGCTACAGTATCAAATATTGAGCCATATGGTGTATTTGTTGACCTTGGAGAAGATCTTGAAGCATTCCTTCACGTATCTGAAATCTCTTGGGATAAGAATGTAAAACATCCAAAAGACTACCTAGAGAATGGACAAGAGATCAATGTAGAGGTGATCGAAGTTGATAAAGAGGGTAGAAGACTTAGAGTAAGCCTTAAAAACCTTCTTCCAAAACCAATGGATGCATTTGCTTCTGACTTCAAAGTAGGTGACAGCGTTAAAGGTACAGTAACTTCTATTACTGATTTTGGTGCATTTGTAAAAGTAGGACCGGTAGAAGGTCTTCTTCATAACCAAGAAGTATCTTGGGACAAGAGCAAAACTGCAAAGTCAGAGCTTAAAGTTGGTGATGAGATCGAAGTGAAGATCATTAAGGTCGATAGAGATACAGAGAAAGTATCTCTTTCTAAAAAGGCTTTGGAAGATTCACCTGTAAGAGCATTTGCTGCTAACCATAAAAACGGTTCTATCGTAACTGGTACAGTAAAAGACAAAAAAGATTTCGGTGTATTTATCTCTTTGGAAGATAATGTTGATGCATTGATCAGAACTGAAGATCTTCATCCGCTTAAATTTGAAGAAATTGAAAAAGGTCAAGAGATCAAGGGTGTTATCAGCTTCATTGATGCAAACAATGATCGTATCAGAGTCTCTGTTAGAAGACTTGAGCGTCAAGAAGAGAGAGAAGCTATGGAAAAACTTAATCTTGAGCAAGATGACAGCATGACTTTAGGTGATGCATTTGGTGATGCATTTAAAAAATAATCACTTTTTTTTAGATAAATTAAAGCTTCAAACCCTATACTTCGATTAAAAAAAATGAGGTAACTTTTACCTCATTTTTCTAATCATACTAAATTATGTGTTCTTAATAAATTGAAACAAAGGTTATTACATGTCAAAGAAGACTATTGTTGTTTGTGACCACATTCATCAAAGTGGTTTAGATATTCTTGCAAATGATAATGATATTGAGCTGATCAACGCTGCTGATGAACCAAAAGATAAACTGATTACAGAGATCATTCCTCTAGCCGATGTTGCAATCACTCGTTCATCTACTGATGTTGATGATGCCTTTTTGGCAAATGCAAAGAAAGTGACTGCTGTAGTACGTGCAGGTGTAGGTGTCGATAATGTCGATATTCCTGGATGTAGCAAACAAGGTATTGTTGTTATGAACGTACCAACTGCCAATACGATTGCAGCAGTTGAGCTTACGATGACACATATGCTTTCATGTGTTAGAACTTTCCCTTATGCCCACAATAACCTTAAGCTGGACCGTATCTGGAGAAGACAAGACTGGTATGGTACAGAGCTAAAAGACAAAAAGCTTGGTATCATCGGTTTTGGTAACATCGGTTCTCGTGTAGGTAAAAGAGCAAAAGCTTTTGAAATGGAAGTTATTACATATGACCCATACATTGATTCTTCAAAAGCAACAGATGTAGATGTTAAATATACGAAAAATTTTGATGATATTTTGGCATGTGATATCATTACTATCCATACTCCAAAAACTGAAGAGACGATCGGTATGATTGGTGCTGAAGAGATTGCCAAAATGAAAGACGGCGTGATCCTTATTAACTGTGCTAGAGGTGGTCTCTATGATGAAGATGCTCTTGTTGAGGGATTGAAGTCAGGTAAGATCGCAATGGCAGGAATCGATGTGTTCAATAAAGAACCTGCAACAGACCACCCGCTTCTTGATCTAGACAATGTAACGGTAACACCTCACCTTGGTGCCAATACAAAAGAGTCACAGAGAAATATCGCAGTTCAGGCAGCTGAAAATGCTATTGCCGCTGTTAAAGGTATTGCTTATCCAAATGCACTGAATTTGCCAATTAAAGAGAATGAACTTCCTGAGTATGTACGACCGTATCTTGAACTTATCCAAAAAATCGGACATATCTCTGCACAAGTGACAAAATCTGCGATCAAATCGATTAAAGTAACTGCTAAAGGTGAAATCGCAGAATATGTGGAATCACTTGGCACATTTGCTACTGTAGGTGTATTGACAGAATCTCTTTCTGATCAAGTAAACTATGTAAATGCAGAATTCGTTGCAAAAGAGCGTGGTATCGAAATTATTAAAGATACGAAACCAAATACAAGTGGATTTACTAACAAGATTGAAGTAAAATTGACTACACAAAACAGTACGATCACAATCGGCGGTACGGTCTTTGACGGTACAGCACAGCGTATTGTTGAGATCGATGAGTATATTCTTGATGTAGAACCAAAAGGTACTATGGTATTCTTTAGAAATACAGATACTCCTGGTGTGATCGGTGATGTGGGAAGAATCATGGCTAGCCATAACCTTAACATATCAGACTTTAGACTTGGACGTGATAAGAAGCAACAAGCACTTGCGGTTGTTAAAGTTGATGGTCAAGTTACTAAAGCTATCCTTGATGAACTTTCATCGCTTAAAGCTTGTATCAGCGTTAGTCACGCATCACTTTAATACATATACAGCCTTTTGGCTGTATAGTTTTACAAAACCCCCTCATTAGCATTACTATAAGTAATGTATGATATAATCTCACCTTATTATAAATCCATTCTTGGCATTCTATCTATTTGTTAGGTTATAATAGTATTTTAATTGGGGGTATATATAGCATGAAAAAGTATCTGATCCTTCTTTTCACTCTACCGCTTTTTGCTGGCTTGGAAAATCTACAACTACAGCAGGCACTTGAACTACTCAAAAATAAGAACCTTGAGCTGAAAGTTTCACGTTTTGAAGCACAAATGAAAGAGTATGAAGCAAAAGCTGCAACAGGACATCATTTTGGTCAATTAGATGTAACGGTGCAAGGGATGCGTTCTAATGATGCGGGTAATGTATTTGGATTTAAATTATCGAGCCGTGAAGCTACATTTGGCGACTTTGGTGCAGGTGAGTTTAATCCAGCAGATCCAAATGTTTTGAGTATTCAGCCATATAACCTAAATTATCCTGAAGCTAGAAATCATTATCAAACAAAATTTTCCTATATGCTGCCTCTCTATACAGGCGGTAAACTGACTGAATATGGCCATATAACAGAATCGATGCATCAAATGAGTCAATTTGATACCAAACAGTTGCTCAATGAAAAAATCTTTCAAACAAAAAAAGCATTTTATGATATATCACTGGTTGAAAACTACATTGGAAATCTCTCAACGATCCTCAAAAACATCACTCGTCTGGAAAATGTCGTTTCAACAATGAAAACAGAGGGTTATGCACAAAACATCGATCTTCTTGAGGTACAGGCACGTAAAGCAGAGGCTCTCAGTTTGTACAATCAAGCAAAGCTCAACAGAGAACTTGCTTATCAGTTCCTCTCTTTTTTATTGAACACTGAGGTTTCATCGATTGAACGTATCAGCGATATGGCTCCGATTCCAACCGTAGACCCAAAAGAACTTGACGCAAAAAATATTGATATCCAAAAGGCACTTCTTGGTGAAAAGATTGCAGATATGGCAGTAGGATTAGAAGAGGCAAACTTTCTACCGACAGTCGGTGCATTTGCAGAGTATGGAAGTGCAGATAATCAACTCTTTAATGAGTTTGAACAAAAAGACTCTTATACGGTAGGTGTTCAGTTAAAATGGAACCTTTTTTCAGGAGGAACTGACTATGCAAATCTTGAAAAAGCAAAGGTAAACCGTATGAAAGTACAAAGCCAGGTTGCTTTGGCAAAGAGCGGTATCAAGCTGAAAGCAAAGAAGCTTGAAACTGAGATCAGAGGCAAAGATGCCGATGTAAAAAGCTATAAAAAACAATTACTGTTTGCAAGAAAAGTCTATGAAAACTATCAGGGACGCTATCAAGAAGGTATGGTCTCTATCTCTGATGTTTTGATCAAGCAGTCAAAAGAACTGGAGATGTTATTGAAACTTTTAACTGTAAAGAATGATAGAAATACAAAAATCTTTGAACTCAATAGTTTGTTGAATAGTCATTAAGAAGCAAGGAGAAGATATGAAAAAACTAGTCACATTGATTACCCTGTTATGTTTAACAGTCGGTGCAAATGCCATTGATATCGAGTTAAGTGGTTCTGTGATCTCAGATAACCAAAAAATGATCACAAGCCGTTACATGGGATATGTAAAAAACATGGCAGTAAGTGAAGGAGAGATCGTAAAAAAAGGTCAGCTTCTTTATGAAATCGACTCCAAAGAGATCGAATCGTCAGAAAGACAAGTCGATCTGGCGATATCACAGGCAAGACTGGCACTTCAGATGAATAAGAGCCAATACAACAATATCCTTACTAACCTTGCAAGACATCAAAGACTATACGAGAAGAAAATGGTCTCTAAATATGAATTAGAGACATTAGAACTTGCAGCAGCGAACCTTAAAGATATGGTTGAGATTTCAGAACAGCAAGTAAAGCAGGCAGAAGCCAAAAAAGAGGAAGTACTTAACCAGTATAAATACCTTAAAGTGACTGCACCTAATGACGGTGTGATTGTTGATAAGAAACTCAATGAAGGTGAAATGGCCATTCCTGGAATGCCGGCAGTCGTTCTCACCGATCTCAGTCATTTAAAGATCATCGCAGAAATATCAGAATCTCAATTGATACATATCAAAGTAGGTAATGAAGTAGATTTGGCTATCCCATCGATAGAATTTACGACAAAGGGAAAAATTTCTTCTATTATCCCTAGTTCCAATCCTATGACGCATAAATTCAAGATCAAGATGGAGTTTGATAAACAAGATGCACTGGTTTATCCTGGAATGTATACAAAAATTATCATAAAGTGTGATTGTGATGCAAACCACCAATAAGAATGAATATGAAGTTACCGATGTTGCAGGTAAGTTAGCCAAAGGTTTTTTGAAAAACCCTTTGACAGCTGTACTGGGTGTTTTTTTGATCTTTATGGGATATTTGGCACTGAATGTCATGCCGCGTGAAGAGGACCCTCAAATCGCAATCTCCGGTGGTGCCGTGATCGTGCCGATGCCCGGTGCTTCTCCCAAAGAGATTGAAAATGTTATTATCAATCCGTTAGAGCGTAAGCTTAGAGAGGTTAGCGGTATAGAACATATCCACGGCATGGCGATGGATAATGTCGGTGTAGTCAATGTCATGTACTATATAGGAGAAAATAGGGAAGATTCAAACCTCAAACTTTACGATAAAGTAATGCAGAACATGGATCAACTGCCAAAAGGTACTATGCAGCCGATTGTCAAACCGTTTGATATCGATATAGATATTCCTATTGTGAATATTGCTTTTTATGCAAAACCTAAGAGTGATGTATCGGAAGTAGAACTTTTCACAATGGTCAGAGAAGTACAGCAAAAGCTTAATGCAGTCAATAATGTTGCAAAAACTACGGTAAAGGGTGCGCGTAAAGCACAGTATAACATCGAAGTTGATATGGGTAAACTCTCTGCATATCACCTCTCTCTTGGACAGATTATGAAAGCTGTCCAGTCAGTAGCAGTAAACGTTCCGGAAGTAAAAGGAAGAACACAACAAAATACGCTTGTTATTTTCGGTGTAAAAAATGCCATTGAAAATGTGTCAGATGTGGGGAATGTCATTGTTGCACAATATATGGGATCACCGATCTATCTTAAAGATGTAGCAAAAGTGACAGAAGGTATCGATATCCAAAACTTCCAAACAGCAGAGATCCTTCAAAAGAACTCCAAAGGAGAGAAGCTAAGTGAGGCAACAGAACAGGTGACACTGACGGTAGCTAAACTTGCGGGTACCAATGCCGTATTTGTAGCCAATGATGTAATGGATGTGCTTAAGTCGTATGAAACAAGATTTGAAAAAGAAGGTATCAGTTATCTTGTGACAAGAAACTATGGTACCAGAGCCAATGAAGCCGTTAATGAACTCATGCACCACTTGGTTATCACAATTATTATCATTGCAGTGATGCTGGTCTTTGCACTGGGGTGGAAGGAATCCATTATCGTGACTTTTACGGTACCTGCAATTTTGGCGATAACACTTTTTGTAGCATATCTGTCAGGGCAAACGATTAACAGGATCACACTTTTTGCTTTCTTGCTGTCATTGGGGCTTTTAGTGGATGCGGCAATTATCGTGATTGAAAATATTCATAGACATTTACATGCACATGATGTGGATAGTAAAGAGATGGATGAACTGCTCATTGAAGCAACTGATGAGATCGGAGCACCGACCAACGTAGCAACATTGGCGATCATTATGACGATGGTACCGATGGCCTTTGTAGGGGGTATGATGGGATCATTTATGCAGCCGATCCCTTACAATGTACCTGTAGCATTGATCGCTTCACTTTTTGTAGCGTATATCTTTACACCTTACTTAAGCTTGAAGCTGCTAAAAAAACCAAAGCATAAACATCATCACCAAGCAAAGGGGCACTAATGAAAAAATTAGAAGAATTTATCTTTGGTATCCTCGAGGAAAAGAAAAAGAAGAAACTGGTTATTGTTTTGACCGCAGTAGCATTCTTCGTTTCTTTGATGATGTTCCCTACCAAACTGGTTTTGGCTAAGATGCTTCCAGGAAAGAGTGATAATACTTTTTCTATTTATGTAGATACTCCTTCCGGCTCTTCAATAGAGGAGACCAAAAAAGTGAGTTCGTGTGTGATCGATTTCTTGAAAAAAGAAGAAGAGATCATGCATATTGAGCTTTTCTTGGGACAGGGTATTCCCCTGGATTATGCAGGATTGGTCAAGGGTGCAAGTATGAAGCAGACAGAGAACGTTGCTGAAATCTCTGTAAATCTCACAGATAAACATCACCGTGAGGAACCTTCATTTTTGATGGTACAACGTTTACGTCCAATGATCAAAGATACCTGTTTACCACTGGTTAAAGATACCAATATCAAGTTTATTGAACAACCTGCAGGTCCTCCTACACTGGCTTCACTTGTTGTAGAGGTTTATGGTACAAATCTTAAAAAGATAAGAGAACTTGCATTTGAAACCTCTGCAATCCTAAGTCAAACAGAGGGGCTTGTCGATATAGATATAATGACAGATGAGATCTTTGATAAATATGAGCTGATCCCGGATAAAGAGAAGATTTCACGTTCGGGATTAAGTGTGGAACAGGTCAATAACATTCTTTATCTTGCATTTGAGGGTATGGTGGTTGCACATAAAAACTCTAAGAATGTATCCGATCAGATACCGATCTTCCTAATCTTAGAAAAGGAGAGTAAGGAACTTTTTTCAAAAGATGAAAATGCATTGAGAAGTAAACTCTCTTCACTTAACCTTATGAATATGGAGGGGATGATGGTACCCCTAAGTGAAGTGGTAAACATTAGAAAAGTAAAATCTAATCCTATGATCATGCATAAAGATTTAACCCGTATGATCAATGTGATTGCAGAAACAGATATGGTATCTCAGGTGTATCCTCTGCTTGATGCAAGAGCACAGATGATCGAGCATTTTGAGAAAGACTATATCGTTGATAAAGAACCGGGCATCAATACCTATATGTTTGATCTTCATTTGACAGATAAAAAAACAGGAGAGAAGTTCTTGCTTCGCTGGGATGGAGAGATGAAAGTAACACTGGATACCTTTAGAGATCTTGGCGGGGCATTCATCGCTGCATTGATATTGATATTCCTGCTGTTAGTGGTTTACTATAAGAGTTTTGTACTAAGCGGTATCATCTTACTTGGTTCATTCCTCTCACTTATAGGAGTAATTGTAGGGCATTGGGTTGCAAACTGGTTCACCAGTGAGACTTTCTTCCTCACTGCTACCTCTCTGATCGGGTTTATTGCCCTTATGGGGATCAGTTCACGTAACTCACTCCTGCTTATTGATTTTACAAAGTCATTAATGGAGTGTCAGGGTATTCCAAAACGTAAAGCAATTGCGATCGCTACCGCAACCAGGGCAAAGCCTATTGCACTGACTGCTGTTGCGATCATTCTTGGATCTGCATTGCTCGCGAGTGATCCTGTATTCGGTGGTCTTGGGGTTGCCCTGATATCAGGTACTGTTGCTGCAGTATTTGTATCACTCCTTTTTGTACCGATTTTAATGGATAATGCCAAAGCGATGGATTTTGATAAAGCAGTATGTGATATGGAGCATAAAAACATCTCCATTACAAAATAAATTTCTTAAAACTTACCTTGTTCCCACAGATGTGTGGGAACGCTTCTATACTTCTCTTTTATTAACCAACCATTGGGTATAATTTGCCCAATTATTTTATTTTGAGGAGCTAGTATGGCTACAATTGGTATGGGTGATATCAAAAAAGGTACAAGACTTGAGCTCGATGGTAACCCTTATAAAGTTATTGAGTTTCAACATGTAAAGCCAGGTAAAGGTGCAGCATTTGTAAGAGTAAAGATCAAAAACCTTCAAACAGGTAAGGTAATTGAAAAGACAATTCACGCTGGTGATAAATTCGAAGTTCCTGAACTTCAGCAAAAGACAATGCAGTATCTTTATGACGACGGTGAGTTCCTTCAGTTCATGGACACTGAAACTTTCGAGCAGATCGGTCTGACACATGATCAAGTGGGGAAAGATACATTTGATTATATGATCGACGGTATGGAAGCAGAAATACTTTTCCACAACGGAAAAGCGATCTCTGTAGAGATCCCGCAAACTGTAGTGCTTAAAATCGTTGAGACTCCACCAAACTTCAAAGGAGACTCTCAAGGTGGGAAAAAACCTGCAAAACTAGAGAGTGGTGCAGTGGTACAGGTACCATTCCATATTCTTGAAGGTGAAATGATCAAGGTAGATACAGTTGAAGGTAAATACCTAGAGAAAGCAAAGTAATCTTTTATGATCGGGTTTTCCCGATCATAACCACATTTACCCCTTTTTTTTTTAACTTCATATCTCATTCACATTTTTCTTTTTCATTGTTTTTATTTAGCATTTATTGATCTTATATCGTTATAATCATTAGAGTTATACGGATACAGGAGCATAGGATGGCAAGAGTATTATTACCACTGGCAAAAGGTTTTGAAGAGCTTGAAGCGGTTGCTCTGATCGATGTGATGCGCCGCGGGGGCATTGAAGTAAGTGTGGCATATGTAGGTGAAGAAAGTGCGGTGCTTGGTGCACATGGTATTAGAGTCGTAGCAGATTTGCCTATCTCTGAAGCAAATTCCGATGATTTTGACATGATCGTACTTCCAGGAGGATGGGGTGGTACCCATGCATTGGCTGAAGATGCAAAAGTCATCTCCCTGGTTCAGGAACTTAAAACAACTAAAGCAGTAGGTGCGATGTGTGCAGCGCCATATGTCCTTAAAAAAGCAGGGGTGTTAGGTAAGAGTTATACCTGTTATCCTGGTGTCGAAGATGAGATCGATCATCCGGGATACCGTGAAGATACCAAAGTAGTCATTGATGATAATGTTCTCACTTCTAAAGGACCAGGTACTGCTGTATGTTTTGGACTTGCAATCATTGAGAGACTAGAAGGTGCTCAGACAATGCAGACGGTAAAAAAAGGAATGTTGCTGGATTATTGTTAAAATGTGAGCAGGATTTAAAGTAGAATTACCTAAAATACGCACTAAGAAATAGAAAGGTAGATGATGTCAGAAGAACCGAAAAACATCCCCCAGTATACCCATTTACACCTCCATACCGAGTATTCGTTACTTGATGGGGCCAATAAGATCAAAGCGTTGGCCAAAAAGGTCAAGGCGCTTGGTATGAATTCGGTTGCTATGACCGATCATGGGAATATGTTCGGTACGATCGACTTCTATAATACCATGAGAAATGAGGGTATCAAACCGATCATTGGAATGGAAGCGTATGTACATAATCAGCCTGATATTGATGATAAGAGTATACGTCAGCGTTTTCACCTCTGTTTATATGCTAAAAATGAGGTGGGATATAAAAATCTTATGTATCTTAGTTCTCAGGCTTACCTGAACGGTTTTTATTATTATCCTCGTATCAATTGGGATCTATTGAAAGATAATGCGGAAGGTTTGGTATGTACTTCTGCTTGTCTTCAAGGTGAGGTTAACTGGCATTTGAATCTCTCTGATCGTAATGTGAAGTTTGGTGCCAAGGGATATGAAGAGGCTAAGCGTGTAGCGCTCAAATATAAAGAGCTCTTTGGCGATGACTTTTATCTGGAGATCATGAGGCACGGTATAGGTGACCAGCATCGTATCGATTCTCAGATCATACAGCTCTCACAAGAGACTGGTATCAAGATCGTAGCCACAAATGATACGCACTACACCAATCCTGCAGATGCAGATGCTCATGAAGCTTTTATGTGTATCGCAATGAACAAACTCTATGATGATCCTAACCGTATGCGTCACTCGGTACATGAGTTTTATGTCAAATCTCCTGAAGAGATGGCAAAGCTTTTTGCTGATATCCCTGAAGCACTGGAGAATACACAGGAGATCGCTGAGAAGTGTAATCTAGAGATCAAACTGGGTAACCCGACACCGCCAAACTTCAAGTTTGCCAGAGAAAAGGCATCTTTAATCGGTTTGGAGCTTCCTGAGCCGGATGAAGAATACTCTTTGGCTAATGACACGGCATTGTTCATAGAAGAGTCTAGACGAGGTTTGGAAGAGCGTCTGAAGATCGTCGATCCTACGAAACATCAAGAGTATCGTGAGAGGTTAGAAACTGAAATCAATATCATTTCCAATATGAAGTTCCCTGGTTATATGTTGATCGTATGGGAGTTTGTTGATGCAGCGAAAAAGATGGGTATCCCGGTAGGACCGGGACGTGGTTCTGCAGCGGGCTCATTGGTAGCATATGCTTTGCGTATTACCGATATCGATCCAATGCCTTATGGTCTGCTTTTTGAGAGATTTCTTAACCCGGAACGTGTATCGATGCCGGATATCGATATGGACTTCTGTCAGGCACGCCGTCAGGAAATACTTGATTATGTGATCGATAAATACGGGCGTGTTAACGTTGCACAGATCATTACTTTTGGTAAATTGCTTGCCAAAGGGGTGATCCGAGATGTCGCCAGAGTACTTGATATGCCTTATGCCAAAGCAGATGCTATGGCAAAACTGATCCCGGACGAACTTGGAATTGACTTAAGAAGTTCGTATGAAAAAGAGCCTAAGATCAAAGAGCTTTTAGAAAGTGATCCGTTGGCAGCACGTACTTGGGAGTATGCACTTGCGCTTGAAGGACTCAATCGTAATGCCGGAACACACGCGGCAGGAGTTGTAATCTCAAATGAGCCGCTCTGGAAAAAAACACCGCTCTTTAAACCTTCAGGGCTCAATACTCTTGCAACGCAGTATAGCGGTAAGTATGTAGAAGATGTGGACCTAATCAAATTCGACTTCCTTGGACTGAAGACGCTAACGGTAGTAGAAGAGGCCAATAAGCTGGTTGAACAGAGGCATGGAAAACGTATCGACTTTGTCCGTGAAAATATTAACGACAAAGGGGTGTATGACTATATCTCTACAGGTGAGACACTGGGCCTCTTCCAGATCGAATCAGCGGGGATGCAGGATCTTGCTAAGAAACTCAAACCATCGGGTTTTGAAGATGTTATTGCGATGCTCGCTCTTTATCGTCCCGGTCCGATGGAATCAGGAATGCTTGATGATTTCGTAGAACGTAAACACGGACGTGCAGAGATCACGTATATGTTCCCTGAGCTTGAACCGATCCTAAAACCTACTTACGGGGTTATTGTCTACCAAGAACAGGTTATGCAGATCGTACAAACGATCGGTGGATTCAGTCTTGGTGGTGCAGACCTTGTCCGTCGTGCAATGGGTAAAAAGATCAAAGAAGAGATGGATAAACTCAAAGGTGAGTTTGCCGATGGTGCAGCCCAAAAAGGATTTGACCGTTCAAAAGCAGAAGAACTTTTCGATCTGATCGTAAAGTTTGCCGGATATGGATTTAATAAATCTCACTCTGCAGCCTATGCCTTGATCACATTCTATACTTCCTTCCTGAAGCATTACTATCCTACGGAGTTTATGGCAGCGATCCTGACATTGGAGAAGAACAACACTGATAAGGTTGTTAAGTATGTGGATGAACTCAAACGTATGGGGATCGATCTGTTACCCCCTGATGTAAACCGTTCAGGATTGGTTTTTGAAGCCCATAATGTTGATGGCAAAGAAGCTGTTATGTTCGGTATGGGAGCGATCAAAGGAGCAGGGGACATTGCGATCAAGTCGATCCTTGAAGCACGTAAAGAGGGTGAGTTTAATGATTTTAGTGATTTCGTTTCCCGTATTGACTCAAGTAAGGTCAATAAAAAAGTGATCGAGTCACTTATCAAGGCAGGTGCATTAGACTGCTTTAATTATTCCCGTAATGCGATGCTTTCTCAGATAGAAGAGATCATAGAAGCAGCAAAGAAAGCAGCTGATGCAAAAAAATTGGCAGAAAACTCTCTCTTTGGCGGCGGTGCTGAGATGACTGCCGTGTCATTGACACTTACGAACATGCCTGAATTCGAACCGCTCGAAATTCTTGAAATGGAGAAAGAATCACTTGGGTTTTACGTATCCGGGCATCCCCTTGATAAGTTCCGTGATACACTCGACAATATCAACTATACACTTAGTTCAGAGATAGATGATCTTGCAGACGGTTCAGAAGCACTTTTGATCGGGAAGATCGAAGGAATTACTGAAAAGATCAGTAAAAAAGGCCATAAGTTCGGGATAGCCAATGTGATGGACCTGCATGGGAATATCGAATTGATGCTTTTTGAAAAACGCCTCAAAGAGCTTGAAGAGGATTTTGATCTCACAAAACCGATCGCATTCAAGGTAAAGATTACTAAAGACGGTGACTTTACGCGTATGAACATACTCAAAATAGAGTCACTGAAAGATGCTAAAAAAGAGAAGATCAAAGTTAAAAAAGAAGAAAAACATGTCGAGGAACCGGAACAACCGCCACTTATCTTGGCTATTAACCTAATGCCAGATCCTAAGATCGCGGAAGAGTTGATGTGTTTGGCTGAAAAGTATCCGGGGAAAAGACCACTGGAACTTCACATCAAGTCTAAACTTGCAGATGTCGTTATCGAAAGTAAGATGAAAGTGAGTGAACTTATCTTAGAGGAAGCAAAAGAGCTAGGTGTGTATTTGGAAGAATCCTTAGTTGTTGAAGGATAAAATAAGATCAAGGAGTGACAATATGGGGTGGAAATCTATACTTTTTATCTCTTTACTTACTTTTAGTTATGCTCAAGAGACTCCAAAAATGCTTCACGCGCATAGTATTGAGGTCAAGTACACAGCTATGGACGGCAGTGTAAAAGAGGTAACGGTCGCCAGGGATTCAGATCTAAGGTGTAGAGACATACCTTTTGACGGAAAAACATTTTGGAGTGAAGAGTATCCTCTAAAAACAGTGCCGGAATTCTGTAAAAAGAGTTTTATTACTACAGCGGGTCAGCTTTCTCCGATGAAAATAGATGAAAAGATCGATACTTATGGTGAACTTGAAGTGCTGGAGTTTCTTGATGAGATGCAGGAAGATCAAAATATGCTCTTTGTTGACAGTCGTAAAAAAGAGTGGTATGAAGCTCGAACGATCCCCGGTTCGCACAATATCCCGTTTATCTATTTTACCGAAAAAGGAAAATGGGAAAAAAAGAAACAGGAAGCACTTACTCTTTTGGGAATAAAGATAACAAAAGAGGGGTATGATTTCTCAGAAGCTAAAACAGTACTTTTTTTCTGTAACGGTGTATGGTGCAGACAGTCTCCGCAAATGATAGAAGCACTACTGGAGATGGGATATCCGCCTGAAAAGATGAAGTGGTACCGAGGTGGGTTACAGAGTTGGCTTAATGTCGGCATGACCTCTATTATTCCTTAAAAGTAGAAAAAGGAGCATGGGATGAATATACTCGCGCTTATCATACTTGCTACAGCGCTCTCTCTTGCTATTAATCTACTTTTAAAGCGTTTTGATGTCTCTACCATCGTAGGATATATCCTTACCGGTTTTATCATCGCAACATTTTTTGATTATGCAAAGATCGACCAGCAAGTCTTAGGTGAACTTGCAGAGTTTGGTGTTGTCTTTTTGATGTTTACAATCGGTTTGGAGTTTTCTCTGACCCATATGAAACGTATGAAGCAGGAAGTATTTGTTTTTGGGATACTTCAAGTAGTACTCACTGCACTCTTATTCACCTACTTGAGTATCAGTCTATTTGATTTGGAGTTGAAAAGTGCATTGATAGTGGGGATGGCACTTTCACTCTCCTCTACAGCTATTGTCCTGACCACACTTAACGCCAATGGTGACATTCATCGTCCTTATGGTAGATACGCCTTGGGAATTCTTCTATTTCAAGATGTTGCGGTAATCCCTATATTGCTTATGGTCTCTTTTTTGGCTAAACCTTCTGATTCTGTATCTGACACTGTTTTAGATACACTCTTTTCTGGCTTTATTGTAATCTTTACACTTTTTGTGATGGGTAAATATGCTACAACCAAATTTTTGAGCTATGTGGTGGATAGTAAAAAAGAGGAACTTTTTATTCTTGCAATCTTGCTGATCGTTCTTTCTGCATCACTTCTTGCACATGCATTTGGATTTTCTTATTCACTTGGTGCCTTCATTGCCGGTATGTTGATTGCTGAAAGTAAATATAAGCATCAGATAGAAGCAGACCTTGTTCCTTTTAGAGATATTCTACTTGGACTTTTCTTTATCACAGTAGGGCTTCAGATCAATCTTGCAGTGATCAGGGAGTATTTTTTTATTATTGTCGGGCTGACTGTAGCAATACTCCTTCTAAAAGCGATTATTATCTTTGCGATTACCGTGATTTTCTCATTTCCAAAACGCGCATTTAAAACCGCATTGGCACTTGCACAGGTAGGGGAGTTTTCCTTTGCTGTCTTTGCATTGGCTAAGTCCTATGAATTAGTCGACAATGAAGTGTTACAGGTACTCATCTCGGTAGTCGTTGTTTCACTGATCTTTACTTCATTGGCAGTGAAGCATGTCAGGGCGTTTACAAATCTGTTTTATCAGCAGGCTACTGAAGCAATGCGAGAACCGATATGTTCGTCATGTATTGAAAATCATATTGTAGTGTGTGGTTACTCATTGCTTGGTCAGGGCATCGTAGCAGAGCTTAAAGCCCAAGGGATCACCTATGTTGCGATAGAACATGATAGGAGTCTCGTAGAGTTGGGACACAAAAAAGGTGATAGTGTTTTTTTTGGAAATGCAGCCTCTAAAAGACTGTTAAATGCATTGGATATTAAAAATGCGATCGCTGTGATTATCGCAATTGATAATGATGAGAAGATTCGGTTGATCTGTGAAGCCATTCACAGTATTGATGAGAGAATTGATATGATTCTTAAAGTTACAGATATTAGACAGATTGAGGAGCTTTCAGATCTGCCGATCAAAAGTTTTATCAATCAGAATGAAACTGTTGCAAAACTTCTGGTTAGTCAAGCACTAAAGTGTGATATGGGTTAATCCGCTATAATGCCATTATAAATAAGAGATAAACAGGGTTTTTTGTGTTAAAAGTAAAACACTTATATATATTAGCGATGGTTGCATCTATCACCGTACTATTTTATCTATATGCTGATAGAGAGGTTGCCAAGTACTTTTATGAAATGGATGAACACAATCCGATAAAATTTTTTTTTAGAACTATTACACAAGCTGGTCAAAGTGAATGGTTTTTAATTCCTTCTTTGATACTGTATTTATGGTTTATACAAAGAAAAGTGTTTCTTAATGCTAAAAAAGCCCTCTATATCTTTATGACAAATGTGGTAGCAGGTATTGGAGTATGGTTATTTAAAATACCTTTTGGACGCATGAGACCCAAGCTTTATTTAGAAGACAACCTATATGGATTTCAGTGGTTTGAAATTTCATCCAAATATGTTTCTTTTCCCTCAGGTCATACAATTACGGCTATCTCAAGTGCAGTAGCATTGAGTTTATTGTTCCCTAAATGGAAATATCCTATTTTAATAGCAGGAGCATTGGTAGCCTTTAGTAGGGTTGTTATTACGGCACATTATTTGAGTGATGTGTTCTTTGCTTCTTTTTTGGGTACTATGGTCGCTTATTTACTTTATCAATATTATTTTTCAGAGGGGAAAGATATTTGATACTTTGGCTTAAATGAAAAATAATGTATTTTTATTTTTAATATTATTTAAGCTAACATAAGTGTTGTAAATAAAGGGAAAATATTTCATGAAAATGAAAAAAGTATTGTTGGTAGCGATGTTAGTACATACATTACTTCATGCTAAAAATAATAATATTGAAAGAGTTGGAGACTGGGTACAAATTTTAATTCCTCTGAGTGGTTATGGTACAACGCTATATCTGAAGGATGAAGAAGGGGAAATAGAGTTTTACAAGTCTTTTTTTTCTACTTTGGGTACAACACATGTACTCAAAAATACTGTTAGAAAAGAGAGACCGGACCACAGTGATAACAAATCATTTCCATCAGGTCATACTTCCGCTTCGTTTCAAGGGGCAACCTTCTTACATAAACGATATGGAATACAGTATGCCATACCGGCATATTTAGGTGCAGCATATGTTGGTTATAGTCGTATTTATGCAAATAAGCATGACTTAACGGATGTGATAGCCGGTGCCATTATCGGTAGTGGATTTTCCTATTACTTTACAACACCCTATAAGTTCAAAGGTGTTCAGATACAACCTGCAGTATACAGTTCAGATACTTCCGGACAGAATTTGTTTGGTTTCAAAATGAGTTGGTAATTCAATAAAAAGGAGAAAATGATGAAAATGAATTTGATGTTGGCAGCATTAGCTGCAAGTAGTACTCTTCATGCGTATGACTATAGTGTAGAGTTCTTTAGCGGTGTTGTTGCCAATATGAATGAAGATGTGACATACAAAGCCAGTGATGGAACTGACATTGAGATGAAAGATGTAGGGTTATCAACGAAGCCGTTTACAGTACCATACTATTATGGGCTGAGAGTATCTATATGGGATGAAGACAATAGTGCTTGGGAGATTGAACATACACATCAGAAACTCTATATCGATGATAACGATTTGCCTGTTGATTCATTGCTTACTCACTGGGAAATGACAGATGGTTTTAACTTTTTCTTCGTGAACAAAGCTTGGAAAATAGATGAGTATATGGAAGGTTTAAGAGTGAGAGTAGGTGCCGGTCTGGTCATTACGCACCCTGATATCACTTATGATGGTGTAAGATATCATGGAAACGGTCATGGTGCGATCACATATGGTGGCGGATATGATCTTTCCGGATATGTGTGGCAAGCAGGACTTCAGAAGGTATTTGATATCACAGAAAACTGGTATATCTCTACAGAAGCCAGACTTACTTATGCCGGGGCATGGGCTGAAGACGAGAGCGGTGGTATCTCTGACTTACAAAACAGAGCATTTCATTTCAACTTTGGTGTAGGATACAACTTTTAATACCACTCTTATCATTTTTGATCAAAAGGTAACTATCAACCTTTTGATCATTGAGCTATATGATTTTATAGTTTTTGTCGAAATGTTTTCGAAATGTTACATATCGACATAAAATAGTAGAATAAATTCACTGCATCAATCTAAATTCAGGATTGTATTTTTAAACCTTTTCTTTCTTATTCTTCAATCATAACGATTTTTTGTGTAGTATAGAAACAACTTTAATGGATAACTTTTTGATAACAAAGAGTTTCATTCTCCTTATACGAAAATAGTGCTACACTTATTCCACTAAAACAACTAAAAGTAAGGAACAATTATGGCAAAAATTATTTGGTCAAAAATTGATGAAGCTCCGGCTTTGGCAACTTATTCATTTTTCCCAATTGCATCAAAATTTTGTGCAGCTGGTGGTGTAGAACTTGAGCAAAGTGACATTTCACTTGCAGGTCGTGTACTTGCAGCAATGGGACTAGCTGAAGATGAACTTTCAAAACTTGGTGAACTTTGTGTTAAACCTGAAGGTAATATCATCAAGCTTCCAAACATCTCTGCTTCTGTAGGTCAGCTTAAAGATTGTATCGCTGAACTTCAAGATCAAGGTTATGATATCCCTAACTACCCTGAAAATCCTGCTAACGATGCAGAAAAAGAGATTCAGGCTAAATACTCAACTTGTCTTGGTTCTGCAGTAAACCCGGTACTTAGAGAGGGTAACTCAGACAGACGTGCTGCAAAAGCAGTTAAAAACTTTGCACAAAAGAACCCGCACAAACTTAGAGCATACTCTGAGAACTCAAAAGCTGCTGTTGCACACATGGGTGGCAAAGGTGACTTCTATGGTAACGAGAAATCAGTTACTATGGATAAAGCACAAAAAGTAACGATCGCACTTAACGGTAAAGAACTTAAGTCTATCGATGCACTTGAGGGTGAAATACTTGATGGTACATTCATGTCTGTAAGCGCTTTGAGAGATTTCTATAAACAAACGATCGAAGAAGCAAAAGCAAAAGGCGTTATCTGGTCGGTACACCTTAAAGCAACAATGATGAAAATCTCTGATCCGATCATGTTCGGTCATGCATTTGAAATCTTCTTTGAAGGTGTATTTACTAAATATGCTGATCTTTTCAAAGAGTTAGGTGTTAATCCAAACCTTGGTATGTCAGATCTTGAGAAGAAAATCAAAGGTCATGCACAAGAAGCAGAGATCAAAGCAGCATTCCAAGCAGTTGTAGATGCTGATGCACCAAAAATTGCAATGGTTGACTCTGATAAAGGTGAAACAAACTTCAACGCACCAAATGATATCATCATCGATGCTTCTATGCCGGTTGTAGTAAGAGAAGGTGGTAAGCAGTGGGATAGAACTGGTGCTGCAGGTGAAACACTTGCTGTTATTCCTGACTCTACGTACGGTATGTTCCACGCTGAGATGGTAGCTGACTGTGTGAAAAACGGTCAATACGATGTAACAACTATGGGTACTATGCAAAACATCGGTCTTATGGCACAAAAAGCTGAAGAGTACGGTTCTCACCCAACTACATTCGAACTTGCTGAAGCAGGTACGGTAACTGTAACGGCTGAAGATGGTACTGAACTTATGAGCTTTGAGTGTGAAGCGGGTGATATCTGGAGAATGTCTAGAGCAAAAGATATCCCGATCAAGGACTGGATCAGACTTGCGTTTGAAAGAGGTCAGATCGAGCAGATCCCAGTAGTGTTCTGGTTGGATGAGAACAGAGCTCACGATGCTCAAATGATCGCAAAAGTAAAAAAATATATGCCAGAGTTTAACACTGAAGGTCTTGAGATCCACTTCATGGATATCGCTGCTGCGACAAGATTCACAAATGAAAGAATCAGAGCAGGTAAAGACACGATTGCAGTAACAGGTAACGTTCTTAGAGACCACCTTACTGATATGTATCCAATCCTTGAGCTTGGTACTTCAGCAAAAATGCTTTCTATCGTTCCATTGCTTGCTGGTGGTGGTTTATTTGAAACTGGTGCAGGTGGTTCAGCGCCTAAGCACGTAGATCAGTTCCTTGAAGAAGGTCACCTAAGATGGGATTCTCTTGGAGAGTTCTTGGCACTTGCTGAGTCATTAAGAATGATCGATCAAAAGAACCCTGATGCAAAGCTTGCAGCTGTTACTGCAGCACTTGATGTTGCAAACCAAGAATATCTTGATAACAACAAAGCACCAGGTAGAAAAGCTGGTGAGCCGGATAACAAAGCGTCTCACTTCTACGTGGCAATGTACTGGGCGACAGCGCTTGCAGATTCTATGGACAAAGATCTACAGGCTAAGTTTACTCCGGTAGCAAAAGCATTGAAAGAGAACGAAGCGAAGATCATGGAAGAACTTCTTGCAGCAGAAGGCAAGCCACAAGATATCGGTGGTTACTTCCACCCGGATGATGCTAAAGCTGAAGCAGCGATGAGACCGTCTGCGACACTTAACAGCATTATCGATGCTATCTAAGTTGAAACTTTCATGCCACAGCGGGACTAAATCCCGAATGGCCTAATTCGTTTCTATATTAGACACGTAGAGACACTGCATGAAAATGATGCAGTGTCTCTTACCAAAATATCTCAACATTTTGGTATACTAACTCTCTCAGAGTTTTCTGAAACAACATAGGGTTGTTGACTTCTAAAGCATTGCAAAACATTATTGATTATCTTACGGGCAAGAAAGCCCTAAAATGATGACTTATGTTTTGCTGACAAAGTCACCCTATGGATCTCACTATAAAGGATTCTAATGGCTAAAGGTAGAAAAGTAACGATAATTGGAACAGGAAACTTCGGTTCAACGGTTGCATTTATTTTGGCAATGAACGGAGCATGTCACAATGTTGTACTAAGAGGGCGTGATGTAAATAAAGCTAGAGGTAAAGCACTTGATATGTCTCAGGCAGCCAATGCAGCACGTCAACATACAGTCGTAAAGGCTGCAAGGGGACCTGAAGATATCGCAGGTTCAGATATCGTAGTAATCACAGCAGGTGCACCAAGAACCCCTGGGATGAGTAGGGATGACTTACTTACCAAGAATGCGGCGATTGTTAAAAAATATGCTCAAGAGATCAAAGAGTATGCACCGGAATCTATCGTTATCGTAGTTTCAAACCCGCTAGATGTTATGACCTATGTTGCACAAAAAGTAACAGGATTCCCTAGAGAGAGGGTACTGGGTATGGCAGGTATCCTTGATGCAGCACGTATGGCTCACTTTATCTATGAAAAACTTGAATATGGTGCAGGTCAGATCCGTGCAACAGTAATGGGTGGACACGGTGATACAATGGTTCCTCTACCTAAGTTTACAACTGTTGCCGGTGTACCGATCGAAGACTTGCTTGATGCAGAGCAGATCGGGGAGATCGTTCAGAAGACGAGAAACGGCGGTGCAGAGATCGTAAACCTTCTAGGTGACGGTTCAGCTTATTATGCACCGGCAAAATCTACGGCGATAATGGTTGAATCTATGCTTAGAGATACCAAGCAGATCCACTCATGTGCAATTATGCTTGAAAATGACTACGGATATTCAGGAATTGTTTCCGGTGTTCCCGTGATGATCGGTGCAGGCGGTGGAGAAGAGGTAATTCATATGACCCTGAAACCACTTCAGCAAGAACGTTTTGCTAAATCAGTAGCTGCTGTACAGGAGATGGTTGATAAGCTCTATGAACTTAAATTCTTTGATGAAGAGGCATAGTGTGGCAGGTCGTAAAGTAGGGATTGTCGGTACTGGTGCAGTAGGTGCAACGGCAGCATACTCACTCGTTATGATGGGTAGCTGTGAAGAGATCGTTTTATTTGATATCGTTGAGGGTGTAGCACAAGGTAAGGCGATCGATATGGGTCAAGCGGCACACTATTCGCCAAAAGGTACCAAGGTAACTGCAGTTAAGAGTGCTGCAGAGATGAAAGATTGCGATATCGTAGTGATCACTGCGGGTGTGCCGAGAAAAGGTGAGATGACCAGAGCAGATCTTTTGATGATCAATGCGAAGATCATGAAAAATGTGGTTGATGATGTCGCAAAGAACTCTCCTGATGCAATTATCATCTGTGTTTCAAATCCGCTGGACGTAATGACCTATGTCATTCATAAGATGACAGGATGGGAGCGCAACCGTATCATAGGTATGGCCGGTGCATTGGATGGTGCCAGAATGGCATATCAGATTTACCAGACACTAGGGTATGGATTGACACAAACAGGTGATCTTGTAATCGGTGATCACGGTCAAAACATGATCCCACTTCCAAGTAAAGTACAAGTAGGTTCAGTAAACGCTTCAGAGCTTTTGACTCAAGAACAGATGGAACAGATCATTGAACGTACGAAAAACGGTGGTGCAGAGATCGTAAAACATTTGGGGACTTCAGGTTATTACGGTCCTGGCCGTGCTGTAGCACATATGGTAGAGGCGATACTTGATAATTCCCGTATTGTTGTTTCTTCCTCGGTTTTGCTTCAAGGTGAATACGGATACAGTGATGTATGTGTTGGGGTACCGGTTGTACTTGGCCGTAATGGCGTTGAAGAGATCATTCAGATTGACCTTGATGAAGAAACACAAGCAAAGTTTAAAATATCGGTAGAGTCTATTCAGGACAATATCAATATCTTGATTGAGAATAAATTTTTTGAGTAGGATGACAAATGAGAGAAATCGAATATAGTGAGGTGGTGAAAGCCGTTAAAGACATGATTATGTATAGCGGTACTGATCTTCCACAGGATACTTATGATGCACTTAAACAGGCAATGGAAGATGAAAAGTCACCTGTAAGTAAAGAGGTGATTCGCCAGATCCTTGAAAATGCTGATATTGCAAAAGATGAAAAAAGACCATTATGCCAGGATACAGGTCTGGCAGTTTTCTTTGTAAAAGTCGGTGATCAGGTAAAGATCAAAGGAGGACTTCTTAAAGATGCGATCAATGAAGGAACTGAACAGGGATATACTGAAGGATACCTTCGTGCTTCTACATGTGAACCGTTCAGTAGAGCAAATCTTAAGGACACGGTAGGATACAATCTTCCTGCAATTATCCATTTTGATCTTGTAGCAGGGGACAAGATAGATATAGAGTATGCTGCAAAAGGCGGCGGATCGGAAAACGTAAGTAGAGCGAGAGTATTCCCGCCAGCAGCAGGAAAAGAAGGTATCATCGCATATGTGAAAGAAGTGATCAGTGATGCTGGAGGGAATCCATGTCCTCCGATCACGATCGGTGTTGGTATAGGCGGTACTTTTGAAAAAGCTACAATAAGCTCTAAACATGCACTTTTTAGAGATATCGGTAGTGTGAATCCTGATCCTGAGATGGCAGAGCTTGAAGAGACCATTCTTAATGAGGTGAATAAACTCGGAATCGGTGCAATGGGTATGGGTGGTACAAAAACCGCACTTGCTGTACATATCGAATCAAATCCATGTCATATCGCTTCATTACCTGTTTCTGTGAATGTGCAGTGTCACTCATCTAGACATACACATATCACACTATAAGGAGAAAGAGGATGGCAACATATAATTTGACAACGCCACTGAGCAGTGAAGATACAAAAATGCTCAAAGCAGGTGATACAGTATTTCTAAGCGGTACGATTTTTACTGCCAGAGATGCAGCACACAAAAGGTTGGTAGAGCTAATTGAAAAAGGTGAGGAACTTCCATTTGACCTAGAAGGATCGGTGATCTATTTTGTTGGTCCAACACCTCCAAAACCGGGTGATCCTATCGGTAGTGCAGGACCGACAACATCTTACCGTATGGACAGTTATTCACCTACAATGCTTAAGCATGGTTCAAAAGGTATGATCGGTAAAGGGAAAAGAAACCAGGAAGTTAAAGATGCTTGTGTAGCATATGACGGCATCTACTTTGGTGCAACAGGGGGTGCAGGCGCACTTCTAGGGAAACAGATCAAAAGCGCAGAAGTGATCGCATATCCTGAACTTGGTCCTGAGGCCGTACGTAAACTTGAAGTTGAAAAGTTTCCTGTAACAGTGATCAACGATACGTATGGGAACGATCTTTACCAAATGGGTAGAGAACAGTACGAAGTCAAAGACTAATTCTTCTCTATACTCTCTTTTTCTACATACCCTGGTACAGGG
Source organism: Sulfurovum zhangzhouensis (assembly GCF_030347965.1). Taxonomy (NCBI): domain Bacteria; kingdom Pseudomonadati; phylum Campylobacterota; class Epsilonproteobacteria; order Campylobacterales; family Sulfurovaceae; genus Sulfurovum; species Sulfurovum zhangzhouensis. Next base: position 552,520 of record NZ_JAQIBD010000002.1, on the reverse strand, counting down.
TATGTATCTCTTTTTACATAATCCTTCTTCATTTTAAGTCTTCTTAAAAATTATGATATATTATTAAATATAATTATCTATAAAGGAGTGGCCATGGAATTTCGGATAGAAAAGGATACAATGGGTGAGATGCAGGTTCCTGCGGATAAATACTGGGCAGCACAAACTCAACGTTCAGTACTTAATTTCGAGATCGGAACCGAGAAGATGCCTTTAGAGATAATATACGGTTTTGCTAACCTTAAAAAAGCGTGTGCGCTTGTAAACAACGAGTTAGGACGACTGAGTGATAATAAGACCCAAGCGATTGAAAAAGCATGTGATGCAGTACTGCGTGGTGAACTTGATGATAATTTTCCACTGGTTGTATGGCAAACGGGGTCGGGTACACAGTCAAATATGAATATCAATGAAGTAATAGCAAACAAAGCAACTGAGATACTTGGCGGAAACTTTAACATGGTTAAGATGGTTCACCCCAATGATGATGTCAATAAAGGACAGAGCTCTAATGATACCTATCCAACGGCCATGCGCATTGCCGAAGTAGTCGCAGTGACCGATAATCTTATACCTGCATTGATTCAACTCAAAAATACCTTTTACGGGAAATCCATAGCCTTTAACAATATAGTAAAGATCGGTAGAACACACCTTCAGGATGCAACACCTTTAACACTTGGACAAGAGCTTTCAGGCTATGTTGCAATGTTGGATAGTAACCTTAATCAGATCAATGATGCACTTGAATATTGTAAAGAACTTGCAATAGGAGGGACTGCTGTAGGTACCGGACTGAACTCTCATCCTGAATTCTCACAAAAAGTGGCAGCTATGCTTAATAGTTTTATGTCAAAAAAATATCGATTTGTTTCTCAGCCAAATAAATTTCATGCATTAACGGGTCATGATGCAGAAGTGGTACTTTCAGGGGCACTCAAAGCACTGGCTGCAAACCTTATGAAAATTGCAAATGATATTAGATGGTTGGCATCGGGTCCTAGGTGTGGTCTTGCAGAGATAGAGATCCCTGCCAATGAACCCGGATCTTCAATCATGCCCGGAAAAGTGAACCCCACACAGGCCGAAGCGCTGACTATGGTCGCAGTACAAGTGATGGGTAATGATGCAACCATAGGTATCGCAGCAAGTCAGGGTAACTTTGAACTCAATGTATTTAAGCCGGTTATTGCCTATAATATTCTACAATCTACAAGACTTTTGGCAGATGCAATGATCAGTTTTGATCAGAACTGTGTCGTAGGTATTGTACCGATCAAAGAGAATATAGACAGGTTCTTAAATGATTCGTTGATGTTGGTAACAGCACTTAACCCGTATATCGGGTATGATAATGCAGCAAAAATCGCCAAAACAGCGCATGCCAACGGTTCAACACTCAAAGATGAGGCTGTGAATCTTGGACTGATGACTGCTGAAGAATTTGATGCCGCAGTGAAACCGGAAGAGATGATTTCGCCTAAACCGTAACAGTTTACTCCGGATGAGAAGCCTCATCCAGAGTAATTTTGACTATTTTCCCTCAAAAACTGTGTAGATATAGTACACTTTTTCAAAATCAAATGAACTAATAAAAGAATTAATCCTATATTATTTGAGAAAATCCTATAATATCTGAATTAATTTGTAATTTTAAAGGAGATAACGTGAATATTCATGAGTATCAGGCAAAACAAATTTTTGCTAAATATGGTGTTCCTACGCCAAGAGGTATTGTTGCCAACACTCCGGACCAAGCAGCTAAAAACGCGTCTGAGCTAGGTGGTGATATCTGGGTAGTAAAAGCACAAATCCATGCAGGTGGTAGAGGACTGGGCGGTGGTGTTAAGCTTGCAAAGTCTATCGACGAAGTTAGAGATCTTGCTGGCCAAATCCTTGGAATGACACTTGTGACACACCAGACTGGACCTGAAGGTAAACTAGTACAAAAAGTTTACATTGAAGAGGGTGCAGATATCAAAGATGAACTTTATCTTGGTGTAGTACTTGACAGAGCAAAAGAGATGCCTGTGATCATGGCTTCAACAGAAGGTGGTATGGAGATTGAAAAAGTAGCTGAAGAGACTCCTGAAAAGATTATCAAAGTAGCTGTAGATCCTGCGATCGGGTTCCAAGGTTTCCACGGTAGAGAGTTGGTATTCGGTCTTGGGATTACAGATACAAATGAACAGAAAAAATTCATTGATTTTGCTTCAAAACTTTACAAACTATATATGGAAAATGATGCTGAACTTATTGAGATCAATCCATTAATTAAGACAGGATCAGGTGACTTCCTTGCACTAGACGGAAAAATGGGATTTGATGATTCTGCACTTGGCAGACACCCTGAGATCGAAGATATGAGAGATATCTCAGAAGAAGATCCGGATGAAAGAGAAGCTAGCCAGTATGGACTTAGTTATGTTGCACTTGATGGAGAGATCGGTTGTATGGTAAACGGTGCAGGACTTGCAATGGGTACTATGGATACAATTAACTACATGGGCGGTACACCTGCAAACTTCCTTGATGTTGGTGGTAAAGCAAATGCTGAGACAGTTGCAAAAGGTTTTGAGATTATCCTTAAAAACCCGAATGTAAAAGCGATCTTCGTAAATATCTTTGGTGGTATCGTAAGATGTGACCGTATTGCTAACGGTATCCTTGAAGCTACAAAGATGGTAGATGTACATGTACCGGTTATCGTAAGACTTGATGGTACAAATGCACTTGAAGCAGCAGAAATTCTTAAAAATGCAAATATCGCAAATGTTATCCCGGCAACTGATTTGGCTGATGGTGCGGCAAAAGCAGTAGCAGCGGCAAAAGGAGAGTAAGAGATGAGTATTCTAGTAAATAAAGACACAAAAGTAATCGTACAAGGTTTTACAGGTAGCGAAGGTACATTCCACGCTGAGCAATGTATCGCATACGGAACAAACATTGTTGGTGGTGTTACACCGAACAAAGGTGGTCAAGAGCATCTTGGTAAGCCGGTATTCGATACAGTAAAAGAGGCAGTTGAGGCAACAGGTGCGACGGTATCTATGGTATTCGTTCCGCCTGCGTTTGTAGCTGATGCAGTAATGGAAGCAGCTGATGCTGGTATCGAGCTTGCTGTAATCATCACAGAAGGTGCACCGGTACGTGACATGCAGGCTGCAAAAGCATTTGCAACAAAACACGGTATGAAAACAATCGGGCCAAACTGTCCGGGAATTATCACAGCTGAAGAGTGTAAGATCGGTATCATGCCGGGTATGATCTTCAAAAAAGGTAATGTTGGACTTATCTCTAAATCAGGTACTTTGACGTATGAGGGAGCAAACCAGGTAGTAAAAGAAGGATTTGGTATCTCTACAGCCGTAGGTATCGGTGGTGACCCTATCATCGGTCTTTCTTATAAGCAATTGTTACCAATGTTTGAAGCAGATCCTGAAACAGAAGCGATCGTTATGATCGGTGAGATCGGTGGTGATCTTGAGATCCAGGCAGCAGCATTTATCAAAGAGAATATTACTAAGCCTGTGGTTGCATTTATTGCTGGTCAGACTGCACCAAAAGGTAAGAGAATGGGGCATGCCGGTGCGATCGTATCAGGTTCGGCTGGTACAGCTGCAGAGAAGATGGCAGCACTTGAGGCAGCTGGTGTAAAAGTAGTTGTTTCTCCGGCAGATATCGGTAAAGCGGTAAAAGAAGTACTCTCTAAATAAGTACCGTTATTCATCCATAAGCTTATCATAGAATGATGAGCTATTATGGATTTTCTTTTTCCTCAGGGATTTCCCTGAGAACCTCTCTAATTTTTTGTTAAACTCTTTTGATCTACATATTTCTTACATCATTTTTTACTATAATTATCTAATATTCATAAAAGGTAAAAAATATGAGACAGACATTTGAAGTGCTTAATGTTAAATGTGGTGGATGCGCATCTACAATCAAAACAAAACTTTTTGATGAGTTTGGAGAAATAGAGGTTGATCTTAATAAAGAACCTCGTGAAATTACAGTAGAAATTACAGTAGAAAAAGTAGTAGCACTGAAAGCAGCACTTAAAAAGCTTGGTTATCCTATGAAATCTGAGCAAATGGGTTTTGTAGAAACCAATACAGCAAAAGCAAAAAGTATCATATCCTGTGCAATAGGGAAAATGAACCAATAAAAGAGTGAAAAAGTCTGCTTTTTCTTGCTTCGAAATGTAACAAAATCACTTATAGTTACAATAATGCTATGTTATTCATAGCCCCCTTAGATAAACTAGTGTATCCTCAACCATAGTGAATTGTTTATCTCACTTAAATATAATATATTAAAGGGGCACAAATGGCAGTAATGACAGCACCAGAGAATACTCCGGTATGGGTAAATACGGCTAGATGTAAAGCTTGTGATATCTGTGTGGATGCATGTCCGGCAGGTGTACTTTCTATGAAAGCAGATGCGAGTTCAACACTTGGTGCAATGATTGATATTATCGCACCTGATTCATGTATCGGATGTAATGAGTGTGAACTTTCATGTCCAGACTTTGCAATCTATGTTGCAGAAAAAAGTGAATTTAAGTTTGCTAAACTTTCTGACTCTGCAAAAGCAAGACAAGAAGCAATTATGAATAACGGGTATAGACTACCTGCAGACTATGAGGAGGCTAACTAATGGCGGAATTAAGAGAAATTATATCAACTGGTAACGACCTTGCAGCGATTGCAGCGGTAGATGCTGGATGTAGATTTTTTGGTGGATATCCTATTACTCCATCAAGTGAGGTAATGCATACAATCTCTGACCTGCTACCGGCTGTAGGTGGTACGGCAATTCAGATGGAAGATGAGATCGCTGGTGTTGCTGCGGCAATCGGTGCAGGGATGAGTGGAGTACGTACACTTACAGCTACTTCAGGACCTGGTATTTCATTGAAAGCTGAAAACCTTGGTCTTGCGCAGATGGCTGAAGTACCATTGGTTGTTGTAAACGTTATGAGAGGTGGTCCGTCTACAGGTCTTCCTACACGTGTTTCACAAGGTGACGTTGCTCAGGCTAAGAACCCAAGCCACGGTGACTATAAATCAATTACTGTATGTGCTGGTAACCTTGCTGAGTGTTATACTGAGACAGTTAGAGCGTTCAACCTTGCAGATAGATTCATGCAACCGGTTTTCGTACTTCTTGATGAAACACTTGGACACATGCACGGTAAGGCAATGATCCCTACTGTAGAAGAAGTACAAGCAGGTATCAAGCCAAGAAAAACATTTGACGGGGCACCTGAAGATTATAGACCATACGATGTTGCTCAAGATGAGCCTGCGGTACTTAACCCAATGTTCCAAGGTTATAGATACCACTATACTGGTCTACACCATGATGCTATGGGATTCCCGACTGAAGAGATCGAAACATGTAGAAAACTGATCGACAGACTCTTTAGAAAAGTTGAAGAGCATACTGATGAGATCGAATCAAACGAAGAGTATATGCTTGATGATGCAGAGATCCTTTTGATCGGATACGGTTCAGCATCACTTGCGATTAAAGAAGCGGTATCTGTACTTAGGGCAGAAGGTGTGAAAGTAGGTATGTTCAGACCGATCACACTTTGGCCAAGCCCAGAGCAGACAATGTACGAGCTTGGACAGAAGTTCGATAAAGTACTTTCAGTAGAGCTTAACCAAGGTCAATACCTTGAAGAGATCCAAAGAGCAATGGGAAGAAAAGATATTCAGAAGTTGACTAAAACAAACGGTCGTCCATTCTCCCCTGCAGATATTATCGAGAAGGTTAAGGAGGTATTCTAAAATGGCTTTTAATTACGATAGTTACTTAAGACTTGAAAAAATGCCAACACTATGGTGTTGGGGATGTGGGGACGGTATCGTTCTTAAATCATTTATCCGTGCTGTTGAGAAGCTTGGTCTTTCAAAAGATGAAGTTTGTGTTGTTTCTGGAATCGGATGTTCAGGGAGATTCTCTTCTTACGTTGATTTTAACACGGTACACACTACACACGGTAGAACAGTAGCATTTGCTACAGGGATCAAGCTTGCTAACCCTGATAAAACTGTTGTATGTGTTGCTGGTGACGGTGATGCACTTGCGATCGGTGGTAACCACACGATCCACGGTTGTAGAAGAAATATTGACATGACATTGATCGTGATCCAAAACTTTATCTACGGTTTGACTAACTCTCAAACTTCACCGACAACACCGCAAGGTATGTGGACAGTTTCACAAAAAGCTGGTAACATCGACCCTACATTTGACGGATGTGAACTTGCGATTGCTGCAGGTGCATCATTTGTTGGTAGAGAGAATGTAACTGCTCCTAAGAAACTTGAAAAATTATTTGTAGAAGCGATGAAACATAAAGGATTCTCTTATATTGAAGCAATGTCAAACTGCCACATCAACCTTGGTAGAAAGAACAAAATGCAATCAGCAATGGAAAACCTTGACTGGATCGACAGCATTACAATGCCTAAGAAGAAGTATGATGCACTTAGCCCTGAGGAACAACTAAACCTTCTTCCAACTGGTATCTTGAAGCAAGATACTGAGGTAAGAGAGTACTGTGATATGTATCAAGATATTATTGATGTACACCAAGGTAAACGTGGACCGATCACACAAGACGACTTTAAGAAAAAAATCTAAGGAGAGAAGAACATGAGTAGAATTGTAATGAGATTTACCGGTGTTGGTGGTCAAGGTGTTCTTCTAGCAGGTGAGATCTTCGCAGCAGCGAAGATCAAAACAGGTGGATATGGTATCAAAACTGCTACGTATACATCTCAAGTACGTGGTGGTCCGACTGTGGTTGATATCCAATTGGATGACAAAGAGATCTTTTATCCGTATGCAATCGATGGTCAAATCGACTTCATGCTATCTGTTGCGGATGTAAGTTTCCAACTTTTCAAAAAAGGTGTACGTGAAGGTGGTACGATCGTAATCGAACCAAACCTTGTTTTCCCAAGTGATGAGGATAGAAAAAAATGGAACATTGTTGAGATTCCAATCATTACTATCGCTAAAGAAGAAGTAGGGAACGTAATTACTCAATCAGTTGTTGCTCTAGCTATTGCTAACACTTATATGGAAGCACTTAATGAAGATGTACTGATCGAGACAATGCTTTCAAAAGTACCTAAAAAAGTACATGAGCTTAACCTAAAAGCTTTTGAACTTGGAAAAAAATACGCGCTTGAATCAAAAGTAGAGGCGTAATTTTATTGTCACTCATCTTTCGGGATGGGTGCAATATTCTTAATTATTATTCATATCTACATATACTTATAGACTTTTAAAAAACCCTTCATTTAACTATAATCATAAATTATTTTAATTGATCAAAAATTGTTCAATTTTGAAATCATTCTGTGACTTTTGTACGTTATACTCCAATTATGATAAAAATGATAATTATAACTATTTTATTAATGTTTGGTGTGTTATTTGCAGATGAACAAAAAGCACATACACACCTTTCATATGATACATCTGTAACATTGTTACAAGATATTCAGAGTGATGCTATCATTCTGGGTGAAGGAAAGAAGCTGGTATATGTTTTTGTTGATCCACTCTGTCCGCATTCACGTAAATTTATTACAATGGTCTCCCAAAGTCCTGAGATGCTCTCAAAATACCGTTATTGTATTTTTTTGTATAGTATTCCCCGTTTGAAATCGACTGATGTTGTCTCAGCGGTCTATATGTCACCTAAACCTATCGATACACTGCTTCAAATTATGGTAGAGCAAAAAGTCAGTTCTACTAAAGGTGATGAGGTTACTATTGCAAAGGTTGCGAGGATCGCTAAAATTGCTAATAAGATGGATGTCTATAAGCGTCCTTATCTAATCATAAAAAAGTGATGAGGACAGTAGGAGTTTTTTAACTATGTATTACCACACGCCTAATATCAATCGCTATGTTGATACTATCGTAAAGTTTCGTATACCAGTGATCATGTTTTATGTTTTATTTGTTGTGCTCATGGCTACACTTTTCCCGCCAAAATTCCTTTCGTCTGATGCACTTTTTTGGCTAAAAGATTCGCAAGAACTACAAAAAACACAGTCAAAACAGTTTGCGACCCATCATCTTTCAAAACTGGTGGTAAAGGTTGATAAATTCGATGAAGGTACGCATGAAGCACTAAAAAAACTTCATGAACAGCTTGTAGAACTTGATGGAGTTGAGAAAGTCTCTTCTTTATTTAGCAGTGATTTTGTTGAAACGAAGAAAAGCGGAAAAGAATCGGAGATGTTGACAGTTATCAATACCGGGGATTTAGATACGCTAAGACTTCGTAAACTGGTTAAAGAGCTGCATAATGACTACTGTAATGTTGTCGAAAATGATTTCAAAACCTTTTACTATTATATCAGCGGGAAGAAGTCCATTGATATCAGCGGATTGGACATTCCGGGTACTTATGTATATAAGTCAAATAACGGAGAGATAGACTGGTCACTTGTAAGTGCCTATGCATTGATATTTTTCTTCGTCATGGTAGTGATATTCAGATTGTTATTTAGAAATTATGTAGCGTTTTTCAGTGCTCTGCTTGTAATCGGATTTAGTACAGTTTTAACATTTACGCTCATTGTGATGCTCACAGGCATTGAGACAATGCACATTACCATGCCTTTTATCACTATCAGTATCGCACTAGTTGACTTTCTGTATTTTTACTACCGTTGGCATGTCTCCCAGTACAAAGTCAATAGGCATAATGCACTGCTAAAGATGTTAAACCGAAGTATGTTACCCGCACTATGGACATCGGTGATTACTGCATTGGGACTGGGAAGTTTAGTATTGATAGACTCTGATATTATTAGATTATTAAGTCTAAGTGTGATCATCTCTTCTGTAACGGGTTATATACTGAACCTGACTTTTCTACCTGCAATGCTAAGCTATTTTGAACTTGAACATACGCATGTACCTTATGCCAAAATAGGTTATCTTTTTACCTTGCGGGAGCTTCACTATAATAAAAAGTTCCTCTTTGGATTTTTGGGATTGACCTATATGTTATTGGTAATAGGTGGATATCTGATCTATGGCGAGAGTAACCGTTTTTTCAAGTTTAATGTACAAAATGAACAAATAGAGCTTAAAATACCCTATAAACAAATCGATCTTCCGCTTATTCATTCTATTGAGCACTTTACTGAAGCTTTACAAGAAAGGTTTGAAGATGAACTAGGGGAGATCGTCTCTTTATCTTCTATTATCAATAGCCTCAATGATGCAAATACACAAACAGATGAACTGGACGAAGAAGCATTGTTGCAAGCACTGTTTTTCATGGACCTTTATGGTTTAAGTGACAAATATTATGATGAAAACTCTGTGAATATGATTATCAATCTTTATGATATTGATAAAGTGGAACTCATCGATTGGTTGTTACAGTACAAGGGTATCGAGCTTTATTTTGTCGATAATGAAACACTGCTTGGAAGTGCAAAATACAACCAAACGCTTTTGCTTGCCAGTTCATTGCTTTCTGCATTATTAATCATAGGGTTTATTACAGGATGGATCTTCCGATCCAAGGCAATGGCATTTGTGGGCTTTACGGTAAATGCTATTCCTATTATATGGTTTGGAATGATAGTAACACTTTTAGCCATACCGCTAAGTCTTGAGATGCTAATCGCTACGACAATATCCTTGGGGCTTGCTTCAGATGCGACTATCCATTTTGCATTCAAATATTTCCGTTTGAGATACTTTGGACGTAGTCGCAAACATGCACTTGAAAAGATGTATTTTTACTCAGGCATTCCCGTGATCATCGGTTCTATGATCCTTATCACAGTTTTTGCGATGTTATACTTTTCTCAGGTACACTCTTTAGAACTTATCGGATTATACAGTGCAACTTTGATTTTACTCTCTCTGTTTACAGATATTTTTGTGTTACCGGTGATGCTGTTGTTTATAGACAGGTTTCAAGGGACCCGTTAATTGCTTCCTTTTGGAGCTTCCCTTAGGTATGAATTCTCTGCACGGTATTTAATTTTATGCTATAATTCGCTTAAGGTACGACAGATAGTTGCTGGTGACATCATGTCACGAGAGGAAAGTCCGGGCTACATGCAAGACAGGGCTCCATCTAACTGATGGCCGGAGTAATCCGAGGGCAAGTGCAACAGAAAGTAGACTTCCACGTAAGTGGTAAAGGTGAAACGGTGGGGTAAGAGCCCACCAGTGCCTGTGGTAACATGGGCAGCTAGGTAAACCCTTCCCGTAGCAAGAAGTACATGGTAATAAGTCTTGCTAACGCCGCTCGATCGGCAAAAGTACTTCGCTTGAGCGTACTGGCAACAGTACGCCTAGATAAATAACTATCCAAGACAGAACCCGGCTTATGGCGTACCTTTCTATTTTACATAACTTATCACAACTTCACATAATCCCCATAAAATAGCCGTTTAAAGGCACTTTAAAGCATTATAGTATTTTTTAAAATGTTACGTTATATTAATTAAATTGTATGTATTATTACACAAAGGTGTACCAAAAGTGTACCAATTTTAATGGTACTGGTACACCACCTATACAGGAAGGATCAAATATGGCATCAGATTGGGAATTGATACCTACAAAATATGAGGGATTATACTATCGAAAGAATCAACGTAATAAGAAAGTATTTATAGCGCGCTTTAAGATAGATGGTAAAGCATATAAGCGTAAAGTAGGTTCAGAACCATCTATGAATACTATGATGGCAAATGAAGCTAGACTTAAATTGATCTCTGAAATGAAAAGTGATATTGAAGATGTTATCTTAGAAAAAACTTTTGATGAGTATTTTGAAGAGTACCTTGAGAGTTGGAGAGCTACTCATAGCGAGAGCTGGTGGTATAACACAAATCTAAATTACAATAGGTATCTAAAAGATGCAGTAGGAGATATGCTGCCAAGTCAGATTAGATCATTTTATATACAAAAGATCATGAATAATATGTTGCTTGGAGAAAATGATAAGCATAAGAAGTATAAGCCTTCCACTGTGAAGCATGTGAAGAATGCAGTGACCGGCACCTTTGATCATATCATAAAACAAGGTATAAATATCAGAAATATAGGACGGGATCTCACTATACCAAGCTATGATAATAAGGTGTATTTCTCTATATCAGATGATCAGGCTAAGAAGCTGTTCGATGTGATACTGAGTTATGATGATCCAAAGTGGAGAGCTTACTTTGTATGGTTGCTTCATGGTAGGAGGAAGATGGAGGTAGCTGAGGCACGCTGGGAATGGTTACACATGCATAATATGGAGTATGTGATACCAGGGAAATATACTAAGTCAGGGAAAGACATCATAGCACCTATAACGAATTTACTCAAAGATGCACTCGAAAGGTATGGTATAAGGGAAGAGGGGTTTGTGTTTGTCGGTAATGGTCAGACCGGGCATATATCATCGACCGGCATTGACTTCCAGTGGAGGAATATCAGGGCTTTGGCAGGTGTACCAAAGATGAGACTGCATGATATACGTCACCTGATAGGATATATAGGGGTAAATAGCGGATATAGTCTTGAGCAGATCGGAGCAGTGTTATCACATGGATCTACAGAGACTACAAAAAGATACTCAAATATGAAGAGGGATACGGCTAGAGATGTACTGGGGAATATGTTTGATATGTATGTTAAATAGCCGTACTTTCAAGGTAAGCCTGTACTGACTTCTTTGAGTATCTATAAGGTCTAGTGGTAGTGTAGAACTTCACTTTCCTTTCTGTTCTTAGGTTTGCCAGTTTGCTTGTACCGCATCCGATCATAGCAAGTGCTTCTTCTTGGCTGATGCTGTCTTCTTCATCAGGAGATCTCTGCAGCTCTTCTTTAGCTAGCTTGGCACCTTCGAGCATAGCTTGCTTGATGATACCTTTGAACTCTTGATCAGACAGTTGTATGTATATTACGCTCATGTGTTATCCTTTCTAACAAAACCGCATCTTTTACATTGTTTGAAACCAAAATATTGCTTCATTTTGTGTCCATGTCCTACACACCTTAACCAGCTCATATACTTCTCCTTTCATATTTCTTTCTTTTCGGTTCTATATATGGTTTTTGACAATCTTTATCTTTATGTGACCCGTATTGCCATTTACCAATACTGCAAATATGTTCTGGGTCTCTATCTCCGCATGTATCTATGCTATCCCTATGAGTACAAAAACCTCTATGACAATAAAACTTACAATCTGAGCAGTGCATCTAATCTCCTTACGCTACAGTCTCTTTTTCAAAGATAAGTTCAGACTCTTCCATTTCCCATAAGATAGCTTTTGCTACATGAGGGGGAACGGAATTTCCTACCATTCTTACTGCCTCTGTCTTAGTGACTTTCTTTGTCTTTGTCACACCTTTTTCTACCACTTCATATTCCGGATCATAGATGAAATCATCCGGGAATCCCTGCGCTCTGAAAAGCTCACGCTCTGTGAACATACGCATACCGATGTCAACAATGATGTCTCCCGATCTTGTCTGAACAAAACGCTTACGTGGCAATGGTATCGCACCGATCATTGGTACTGGTTCATCTGCATACTCTTCCATCATACGTGCTATCCACCATGCTGTGTATCGATCATCATCGCTGATAGGTGGTGTCATTAGTTTTTCTTGCAAAACACCAAAGCAGTCCTTAGTCCTTATCGTATGAAGCGGCTCATCGCATGATTGACCATGTATGTCATTACCATAGAACTTATACAAGTGTGAAGCAATAAGGCCATGAGACAGGCCACCGGCCGTGATAGTATGTACCGGTTCATCGCAACCATATCCCAGGTTGTCACCCTTCATTTTGATACAGTGGGAGGCGATAACTGACATCTTTGGTATAGCCGTGATCGCATTAAGTGGCATATCTATCTTTTGACCAACGCTTTGACCGAATTGGTGTTGTATATGTGCCATGATAACACCATGGGTATCACTTGCCGTGATCGTGGTAAGAGGTTCTTCAAGACTGTTTCCAATAGGCATACGTTTTGGATCAGTGCCTTTTGCATTGATCACATATGCAGCAGTGATGGCATGTCGTTTTTCGGTAACTATAGTAGTCAATGGACGGTCTGCGCTCCATACTGATTTATCTCCACTTGATTTATTATCAATCCCGGTGATATATGGAACTACAAGCCCAAACCGTTGGCCTCCGGACGTGATCGTATGCAATGGACGGTCAAGTGTACCGCCTCGCACGTCTGCACCTTTTGTTTCTCCGTAATATGATTGAAAATATGGCACTGCAAGTCCATATCCGTTTTTAGACGTGATTGTATGCAATGGTTCATCGATACTTTGGCCACGGTATTGATCTCCTTTGTGGTTGATCTTTACTATATACGGTTTATCCGTCTCAATGACAAACTTCTTGATTCCATTTGCGATACGCTTCATGGTATTGTCTGCAAGTGGCCGAACCACTTTTAGATTAAGCTCTTCTTTGATCTGTTGCTTTGACTTGAAGATAGATGGGGTAGGTACTTCCCAGTCTATACATTCTCCAGCGGTTCTCCATGTCTTAAGACCGCTTTCTTTGAACCCTTTTGCAGATGGATCTCCATGAGTAGGCTCAGGCCACTCTATAGGCATACCATCACAACGTGCCATCATATAAAGTCTTTTTCTGCTTGTAGGTGATCCATAGTCAGATGCTACAAGCTCCTTGAACTCGACTTCATATCCAAGACCTTTGATAAGCTGCTTCCTACTATAGTCTTTTCCTATGAAAGGCTTTAGGAAACGTTCTATCTCGATGAATGATGGGTGATTTTCAGGTATTCCAGTAGTGAGTACACCTACGAATGCATTGAATGTTTCTCCCTTACGTGATGGGTCCGGAACGATGTCACCGTCTTTGTCTACCATCGTTGCTCCCCAGTCTTTAAACTCTGAAACATTTTCAAGCGTAATCCTGCGTGGTCTTACAGTGGCAGCCCAACCGATACCAACCCATGCAAGGCCACGGATGCGGTCTGCCGTTTCCTGTGATAGTTTGGTATGATCTACACTGCAGTGATCTCCGCATATCGTATGGCGGTTAAGTACTTTCTTTTTACCCTTTGCCCTGGAATGATAGGTACAGTCCGGGGATAGGTGAAGATGCTTGACTCCTGCACCCCTTGTTACAAGTAATGGATGATACTCGAATACATCATTGATCATCTGAATAGATTTAGGAAAGTTAGCGCGGTGTATGGCCAGTGCTGATGGTGAGTGATTGATAGCTATGTCAAACTTAAAGCCTATCATCTTACCGCCGGCACTTACACCGCCACCACCTGCAAATAACTCAACGCTTAATTCTTCATCATTGACACCTAATCTAGGGTGCAGGACTCTTTTACTCATAGTTGCTCCTATTTGCATTGATATATAAAAAGTTGATAAAATTTCCACATACTTCAAAATAAAAGGGAAATAAATGTCAGAGATAGATAACTATATACTAGGTATACCTAGTAAAGACGAGATCGTTAGACGTATAAAAAAGGTTTGTGACAGTTTAAGCACACGTCAAAGAGATGAATTCTATGATGCACTTAATAAAGAGTTCGACATTACTATCGATCGTGCTGCATATAAGTACAAAGATGCGAGAACTGATCATGCAAGGGTAGAGTGTACCAATGATGCTGAGTTTATGGGTGTTATATATGAAAGAGTGCTACGGGAGCTTAAAAAGGAGCGGTAGGCTCTAATCCAATGATAGGGAAAGCGAAGTATACAAGCGACCATCCTATCGCGATACCTAGTACCTGATTTGTCAGTGCCTCTAGGTGGCTGTGTTTTTTACTCTGCATCACTGATACCTATCATCTCATAGAACTCATTGAAATAATCCTGATGCACTTTCCCATGATCTGTGATCATATGCGGTCCGTTTACGTCTTTTAGTATCTCGATACGTTTTGCTCTATGGTTGTAGTACCTTTGGTGTAGTATGATCCTTGGTCGTTTGTATATCATATCTTCCTCCTGGTGTCGTATCTAATGTTTGCTATCTCTGATCCGCTCTCTCTTTTTGAGAAGATCTTATGCAGCCATAGTCTCAGCTTCTTCATATATCCCCCTTATATCTTCTACGTTCATCATCTCTGCATCAGATAGGTACCTGATGACTGCCTCTAGCTTTTTATTGGTCAGGTCAGACTTGCTATGTCGCTTGCCGTCTATGACTCTGAACACTTGATAATGCTCACAGACATACACGATCTGGTAGGAGCATATCTTGAGCTTTATCTGCTTGTATTCTTCATGGTAGGTACTCATCTATGCTCCTTTCATTTATTTTTGTGCATAAGGACACTGCTTGTCTTTGCTTAGTGCTATCGTTCCACCGTCATTTAGGAAGATCGTATATCCCTTATTGATCTCTTGCTTACTGATGCTGAACTTCAGACATCCGACTCTATGCCTGGTACGGAACTGGCACTTATGACATCCCATATGTTCAAATAGGTCAAATGCTGCCATGTGTTATTCCTTTGAGTTCCGGGTATATCTTTTCGATCACTTCAAGCTTGCCTTTTAGGTTGGCGTTTTCTTTGATCAGTTCGATGTGTTCTTGTGAGTATGTTTTCTCTTGTGTCCGATAGTAGTCCAATATTTTTTTAATATTTTCATTTTCTTCCATGATCTCAACTATTTCACTTCTTTGAGCTGCTTTCGGTTCTTCATTAGAATTCTCATAACAGATCTGTTCTTTTGCTTCATGTATCGCTTGAACTTTCGCTGTTCTGAGTCCACCTTTACCATTGGCAGCATTGTTGTCACGGTTGGCTTTGTATTTAAGTACGCTTTTTCTATCATACTGATCATCAACCTTTTTGATCTTGCCTTGGTTAGCATATGCATAGATACTTGCTTCACTGACACCGATGATATTTGCAGCTTCTTCTTTGCTGATAAGCTCCGGTTCTTCGCTGTATTCTTCTCCAAGGAACTCAGCTACACTTCTCTTGCTTACAAAAGCCTCACCTTCTTCCATCACTTCTTCAAGCTGAGAACGTTTCATCATGAACTTTACTTCATCTACAGTAGTGTCTAGAAGATCAGCCGCTTCATTAAGTGACCATATCGCTACATGTGACATATCAAGCTCCTATTACGTTTTTGTATACTTTGATATAGAGTGCTAACTCCGCTACTGTTTTGCAACCGGCATTGACCGCTTCATTGATCATGTTTCTATCTGTTTTGTAGTTCATCTTCTCTCCTTTTCATGTCTAAGATGCGTTTCTTTGCTTTGTTGGTGAATTTTCCTTGCAGTGCCAGCTCGTCACATTTCTCCTGGTCGTACAGGTTCCCGTCACTTCCACCTTTTCCAAATGTGATCACATCATCCGGTAGACGGCCATCTTTCCTGAAGTTATGAATGGATCCGTGTGATACTCCATAACGATTAATAAAATCTTGTGTGGTTAATTGCATTGCTATCCTTCCATATCATTGTCTATGTCACTGCATACTGCCATAGGACTGATCCTTGTCAGTTCTTTACGCCTCACATCACATGCTTTAAGTAGTGGGCCTTTGACATGTGCTTCAAGGCTAGCCCCGTCAAGCGATGAAAAGTATCTATTCAGGTCTTCAACATTATTTTTACTCTGTATGATATGAAGCTGCATATCTATGTATTCTATTTGTGCTTTTGTCATCATATTCCTTTCTATGTAAGTACTTACCGGACCCAATCGATCTAAAAATGGGAAGAGNCTGCATATCTATGTATTCTATTTGTGCTTTTGTCATCGTATTCCTTTATGTTCAAGTACTTACCGGACCCAACCGATCTAAAAATGGGAAGAGGGTGAACGATGTGGTCAGGTAAGTACTTTGTGAGCCGTCACCTTGCAAGGATGCTCTAAAAGTATCTTGACGGCCAAGTTCGGTAAAAAAATATAGTTATCGTGTTTGAATTTTCCGTACGTGGATTAGACGTGAGGTAAGCCCTCAATGAAGCCACCGAGTGGTGAGTGTGTGAAGGCTCATGTGATTTTTGTCTCACTATATACATATCTCCTACACCATAATATGTATATAGCGAGACATCCCANAAGCTGCATATCTATGTATTCTATTTGTGCTTTTGTCATCGTATTCCTTTATGTTCAAGTACTTACCGGACCCAACCGATCTAAAAATGGGAAGAGGGTGAACGATGTGGTCAGGTAAGTACTTTGTGAGCCGTCACCTTGCAAGGATGCTCTAAAAGTATCTTGACGGCCAAGTTCGGTAAAAAAATATAGTTATCGTGTTTGAATTTTCCGTACGTGGATTAAACGTGAGGTAAGCCCTCAATGAAGCCTATAAATGGATCGCACTCATATAGGTGCAGCATATTTATAAGGTGATTCTCTTTACAGGAGTGTTTATGAAAAATATTCTTGAAAGGGGGAATGGGCGTTCTTTATTCAGGTTGCCTCGAAAATGAACATCCATAGGCTTCATTGAAAGCTTTACAGGCCGTCACGTTGCATGGATACTCTAAAAGTACCTTGACGGCTGTTATTACTGCTGATACCTACTGTTAAGTAAGAAAGTTAATGTTTTTGAATTTCCCGTATCGTGGAATGGCCGTGAGGTAAGCCCTCACACCTGACATACACCATCTAAAAAGGGGAAGAGGAGTGATGATGTATGCCATGTGTTAGAGCTTCTATTCCACTCTCAGTGTCCTCTGGTATAATTTTTGTGCAACCAAAAATAAACACAAAGGACACAGTAAAATGGAGATAAGAGTTTTTGCGTCAAAAAAATTTGCAAATGAAGATACCATCCTATATAAACCATCAAGTGTTATAGACATACCATTCGATCATAGGCCCGAAGATACATACCCTGTCATTGAACTTGATGAAAGCGAAAGTGCCAGTCTCAAAAACCTATATGATGATGGATGGAGGATAGCAAAAGTAACCAACCATAAGTATCTTCATATATTCTTCATGGAAAGAGGATAGCTATATAGTAGCTATACTATATGTCGCATCTTTGAGTGCGGCAAGTTCATGTATGATCTCTTGAAGTTTTTGTATGATCTCTCTATCTTCTTTGTCATCATTTTTTATATCATTTGCAGCTTTCTTTTCTATCGGTATCGGATATGTCTTAATATACTTCATATTATTTATTCCTTTCAAGCTCTATAAAGACACACAAAACCTACCGTATAAATACTATATTTACAGTGGGGGAGCAAGTCTGTAAAATGCCTGTCCTTGTTTGTTCCAAATGTGTGCCTTATAAAAAGCTCTGAGTTATAAAGCAATCCTTTACAACTCAAACAAACTCAAATTTATTTTTTTGAGTTATAGGCTATCTGGTGGCCACCCCATAGTTTATACCTTCATTTGGCTGGTTCCAAATGGGTCATTTCGCACTTAAGCTAGGCAGATGAAGCTATCATCTGCATTACCGGATCATGTCCGGGCGATCTCCCGCATTTTGGTTATAAAAAAATGTCTATAACCTTTATCCATTTAAAGCCAATTTGATATAATTGGATTGTATTTGTAATAAATGGATAATGGATAATACTATCATTTGATGGTATATGTCAAGTAAAATGAGGGGATTTATGGAAAATAATGAGAAAGTAGCAGATATCGACGATATTTTTGAGCGTATTAAGATAGTATTAAAAGTTGGAACATATAAAGATATGCTCGAAAAACTTGATATAAAGAGGGGAACTTTTGACAACTGGAAGCAAAGAGGACATATTCCAATGTCTAAGCTGATAGTAATTGCAAATAAACTTAATATAGAACTTGAATGGCTGATGTATGGGGAAGGACCAAGAAACATTATAAGCCAAACTGGTAAAAATAATATCGGTACCGTTGGAACTGCTCGTAATATACATGTCGGTGATAAGACTAAAACTTCTATGACAATTCGTGAGCCATCACCATCTTACCATGAAGAAGATACGATCAGCATACCATACTATCCTGAAGTATATGCAAGTGCCGGCGGTGGGGCTATGGTATATGACTCACTGAGCGGTACTAAGCCTATGAAACTTTCACGTGCTTTTGTAGAGGACTTCCTCGGAGTATCATTCAACAAGAACATTCATATCCTAAATGTAAAGGGTGATAGTATGGCTCCAACCATCGTAGACGGTGAGCTGATATTTGTCTCTCCGCTCAATGGTAACGGCATAGTAGATGGGCAGATCTACGTAATCATGTATGAAGATGACATCTATGTAAAGAGAATAAGGAAAGTTCCTTTTAGTAAACGATTCAATCTAAGCNAGACGGTGAGCTGATATTTGTCTCTCCGCTCAATGGTAACGGCATAGTAGATGGACAGATCTACGTGATCATGTATGAAGATGATATCTATGTGAAGAGGATAAGGAAAGTTCCTTTTAGTAAACGATTCAATCTAAGCAGTGATAACCCCGATGTAGCAGATATACAACTAACTGATGAGCAGACAGCTGAGTGTATGGTAATCGGTGAGGTAGTAGGGCAGATGAGACGGAAGGGGCAGAAGTAGGATGAAGTGGTATGAACATTTATCTGACATTTGCTTCTGTAAAAAGAATGCAAAGTGGTGTGGAACGATAGAAAGACATGCTGCATGGACTTTATTAGGTTTTTTTACTGGTGCAGCAGTCTTTGGATGGTTATCAGGTTTTTCTGAGACTACGATTGATGTACTAAAAGTCATTACAGGTGGACTGATAGCTGTATCAGCAGGTATCGCAGCACAGCAATTTAGGTTTAACCGTAAACAAGCAGAAAAAGCAAATAGGTGGAATACTAAACAGCTAGCAGCTACACAAATGCATGCAAGTAGAAAAGTTATCAAGGAAGCGATAAGCGATCTTCATGGTAAGTTTGAGATACTAGAGCAAAAAGGTCCATATTCTCTTTATGAAATTCATGATGCTATTGGGGTTATGTTATCAAGTGGTAAATTTGTATTTCATGGAGAAGAAACAGAAGATGATATAAAGTTAATCCCAGACGAACAACATGAAAAATCTAAATATAGAGCTATTTCTTTTAGAAAAGATGTTAATGGAAGAGAAATTAAAGATAATATACTTAAATATCTTGGTGAGTATGAATACATATGTGTAAGTTTAAATAATAAAATTTTTGATGAAGAAACAGTACGTATGTTCTTGGAATATGGAATTATAAGAGCATTTATGATTTTTGAGAATTATATAGATCATCTCCAAAAAGTTCATGGAGATAAAACAACATACCTAGAGCTACAAACTGTAGCTACTAGATATATTAATGATAATGGTCAGACATCTTAAACGTCTGGCCAACCTTGTATAACGTGTCTCATTGTATCCCCTTTTATTCATAGATACTATGATATCTATCTGATATCACTTATTATAGTATAGTAAAATAACCGTTAATTTATAGTACATTTCTATCCATTTTTAACCATTTTGATAAAAAATTGATATTTTTTTGTGTACTTACGGTACATTTTTACACTATTATAGTTAACAATCAGTTAACAAAATGATAAGTGCAAATCACATTCTATAACTTGTTAATAATATTTCACATTTTTGTTACAAACTATTAGATTATACTTTTTTACTCGCTACAATTACCATGTAATCACAAAAAATATAAATTAAAAGGGGGATCAAATGGGTAAAAACCAAATAGATCATATAGACCAAGCTAGAGATATCCATAATGGAGATAATATACACAACACAATACATGAGCATAAGGACTCCGTATCACCTATCGGAGGGATGAAAATGACAGTGAAGTGGAGATTGCCAGCACTCATAGCGATAGGTTCAGCGATAGGGATATTTTTGTATATGCTATTCTACGCTCCTGGACAGTTCCATGATGAGATCATACTTATAAGCTCATGGTTTGGGACAAAAGATACAGAGACTATTGTAATGTTCTATTTGTTATTTGCATTTTTAGTATATAGCATTGCTATGCCTATATCTTTTATGATGCTTGATAAAGTACTTTCTCATCCATACTTTGATCTGCACTATGATGGAAAGTCTATAAAGGAAGGCAAGTACACCTACGACTTTGTGAGGATCATATGGAAGATAGAGGTAACAGGATGGAGGCAGAACGTGGTAGAATGTTACTGTTTACCTGAAAGAGAATATGGTAACCCATACTTAGTAAAGTTCGTAATGAAGAACAAGGCAGTGGCGCACTACCTAAGAGACTCTTTTTATACTTATAAGGCTGAAATGATACAGAGAGCAAATTATGAGCAGAGTTGAGCAGCTGGCAGCTATGCTGCTAATCATCATGATCGCATTAGGACTATGGATTGGTGTTGATTCAGAGCAGGAAGCTTATAAGCAGGCTGAAAATTCTATTACCATAAAATCTTAAATGCTACATGCCTTACATTTTTTTAAACCCATATTTACCACTTAAAATTAATAAATTGCATGATCATATCCCGTCATGCTTTTTTATCATAGCATTGGTTTTATCTATATAAAGCTGCATATCATCTTTCCAGAACTGTACAGTTTTGTTTTGGTCCGTATGGTCTTTGAGCCAATAATCATCCGGGCATACTTTTAGCATATTTTCGGCAGTTTCAACGGCAAGTTTTTGCAGTTTTGTCGCTTTTGTGATGTCTTTTTCTTCCATAAATGCTTTGGCAGCCATATCACCGTATGTCAGCCACATCATTTCCATCTCTTTACAATGTGATACGGTTTCACTGAAGTGTTGTGTGGTGATAAAAACAAGCATAAAGACAATTTTCTTCATTTATTTTCCCCTTAAAATAAAATATATTCAAAATACTTGACAAATACACTCAAATGATAGTATAGTTTTAATCAAGTAATTCGTAACGTTTTATAACAATACGAGTTTTAGTGAGTGACTTGAGCAAGTTTGGANNNTTTTCTTCATTTATTTTCCCCTTAAAATAAAATATATTCAAAATACTTGACAAATACACTCAAATGATAGTATAGTTTTAATCAAGTAATTCGTAACGTTTTATAACAATACGAGTTTTAGTGAGTGACTTGAGCAAGTTTGGAGACCGATCAAGTCACTCTTTGCACGCTGTGCATAAGCATTTTATCATATTTTGCTTGTGCCTGTCTTTTATCGTCTGCTTTGGTAGGCGGTGACGGGTTTTTAAGTTGATCCTTACCGTCACCTCCTTCCAAAGTAGACAGAAAGAAAGGATCACCCATGAACAAACCTATATTACTTTATGCGGCTCTAACAAAGGCTGTAGATGACTTCAATACCAGACATAACATTACAAGAGGACACCTTGCAGATGCAATAGGATTCTCCGGTGATAACGCAGCTATCCAGTTTTCAAATTGTCTCAATCCTAACAACTACGATAAATCACTTAATGCACAAAAGATAGATCTTCTTATCCATACCATCGATCATGAAGCAAGGATGGTATTTTTTAGAGAGTATATGAGACAGTTTGGGATCAAACCTGTATCTTATGAGCTATTCAATGTAACTGTTAATGATCTTAGACATGCAGCAGATAAAGCAGCAATAGAAGGATCTGAATCTATCATAGCAAATATGAAAGCTTTAAGTGATGGAGAGGTGACAGTAGAAGAGGCTGAAATCATGCTAAAAGAAGCTACTGATGTTGAAAAAGCGCAAGGTACATACATACATATGCTTAATGAGTACATCTCTAAAAACGAGGAGTAATATATGAACGAATGGGAATATGGTGATAACACTGAAACATGCTTCAAGTTCGACTTCAGAGCTGATTTTGACCAGCAAATAAAAAAACTCAAAAGTAATAACGGTGGGGCCTTACAGCGTGGATCTCATAACTATCACATTCTTAAATCTCTGTTTGATGGTAACACGATCGATGACTACTATCAAAGACCTTCCGGTGAGAATGGCCTTCCTATCCATAATGTACGTACAAGAGTAGCACAGCTTAGGAACGAATGGAATGTATGCATAGGATCAAGACGCGTGGATGGTGCACCTTATAAAGAATATCGGATATATGGGAGAGATGCATAATGGAAAATATGTATAACCTAAATATAGAACGTGGAGTACTTGCTTCTATACTATTCGACCCATATGATCAAAACATTGAGACGCTTTATACAAGACTCTCATCAAATGACTTCTATCTACCATTCCACCAATATCTTTTCAATGCATGTTACCGTCTTCACTCAGAAGGTAAACCTATCGATGAAGAGTTCACACGTTATATGTTAAATAAAGAAGGTAAGTTTGATGAAGTAGCTATGCTTGATCTATTGTCATCAAACCCTCTATCTAATATCGATGAGTACGTCAATGAGCTTAAATCTATGAGCCAGAAGCGTTTGCTTGCAACTTTGTCTACAGATATTAAGAAGAAAATTATAGAGGATGGTGCACTACCTCTTGAAGTAATCGACAGTACTATAAAAAGGTTGGAATCAATCGCTGAGGGGGGAACGCTTACAATTGGTAGAAAAAGCATATTCGACACCGAGGCAAAAGATCCTGAATTTATTTGTAAGAACTGGATACCTATACCTCTTGGAACGATTACTATATTTGCTGCACCAGGAGGAACTGGTAAGACATGGCTTGTGCTTCAGGTTGCTTACCGTGCTGCACTGGAAGGTAAGAAAGTTTTTCTATGGTTATCAGAGGACCCTGAAGGTATCGTTAGAAGTAGATTTGATGCGATGCTTGACAAGATCGTAGATACCTATGGAGATGTTTATAGAGATCTTATCCATATAAGCACTGATGATCCAATACTTCTACTGGAAGGACGTGGTAGAACAGTTAACATGTCATCTAAGTTCTATGCAATGAAGAGAGAGCTTAGTGAATATGATGTGATCGTACTTGATCCACTTCTTGCATTCTATGGTGGTGATGAGAATGATAACTCTCAGGCGCGTGTATTTATGCAGCCATTCTTGAACTGGGTCAGAGGTACAGAGCGATCACTTATATTCCTTCACCACTCAAAGAAGGGTGATAGTAACGGAATGACAAAGGCACGTGGTGCAGGTGCTATAGTAGATGCAGTTCGTTGTGTATATGACATGGAGAAGATCACTATCCGTAAGGATGGTAAAGATGTCCCTGATCCTATGAAAGCAGATATGAGACGGTTCATGATCACAAAGGACAACTATGGTGCTGCACGTTATACGGGCGGGTATGTATTTGAACGTCAGATAACTCCTAGAAACAGTGCACCAAGCTTTGAAGTAACGTATGATGATAATGACAATTTAGATATGCCAAGGATAGACTAGTGAATATACATTATAAGAACTATCCAACTGATTACATAGATGATCTTCAATCTCAAGGTAAGAGGCATAAGGCACGTTGCTTCTGGGAGTACTATAACGATGTTCAGAATAAAGCAGTGAATAGTATAGGATTCTATTGTAAATCTTGGGGTCGTGATAAACCAGAGAGTAAAGGTACCGTTCATAAGTGGATCATTGAATTTAGAGATGAGATACAAAGATTTTATGATGCTCATATACTTTTAAATCACCAACACTATAGCTATATTAAAAATCAGAGTGAACGGCAAGTGAACGACTTGGAAACTTTTGAAAGCCTACAAAGTACCAATATACCGAGTGTTGACAAAATAGAGTGTACGGCAAGTGAACGGCAAGTGAACAAAGCTCTAAATATAAGTAATATCAAAAATAATGCGCGTGCGCTTTATGATGGATTTTATTTTATCTATCGTCAGTTCAATAGATATGCAGGTAATAAACTTGAAGGTATGGAATCGTTTGTTCGTGTAGATGATGTATCTCATAAGAGTTTGAGTGTAGCAGCTATCTTCTACTTGAAGGATCATAACGTAGATAGAAAAGTAGGAGTAAAGAAGTTCCTTGACAATAAGGTATATCTTAACTACTTAGATCTAAAGATCAGCGTATTTTTCCAAGGTAAATGGATGGATGGTATCTATGATCCTGACAAAGAGATATTCATGACCGGTGATGATAGCTACAGTTTACCAGCTACTACACTGGCTGATAAGTTTGGTAAAGATGAAATAAAGTTTTTAAAGGAAGTTGCATAATGGTAAAGATAAATGTAGGTGGCAACTTCAATAGTATTAAAGACGTGGTAAAAGATTTAGATGGAATCAGGGACAGAGACATACCGTATATAGCTATCACAGCTGCAAACAATCTAGCGTTTGACACAAAGGAATCAATCGATCAAGAGATAACATATAGGTTGAATATCAGTAAGAAGAAACTATTGTCACCGGTTCGCATCACGAAAGCAACAAAATCAAATCTATTTGTAAAGATATTCATTGATGAGTGGAGCTGGCAGCACAAAGTACTTAAACATCATTTCTTTGGTGGCGATCGTGATCGTAAAGGACTTGAGAAAGCGATGATGGAATTCGGTCATATGAGCAGGAATGAGATACTTACTCCTTCACCCGGTGTAACTATAAAGCCGTCAACATATGTGAAGATCATATCTCAACTAAAGCTTGTATATAAGTCCGGGTATTCTGCAAATGAGACAAAAAGATCACGGTTTAGAAATAGGAGCAGACAGAATGAAAGATATTTTGTAATACCTACTTACAAAAGATCACACCTTCATCCTGGTATCTATGCACGAATGCCTGATCATGACAAACCTATATGTATATTACGAATATCCAAGCAACCGAAATATAAAAAAAGATTAACATCTTTTGAGGATACGGTGAACAAGGTACAGTCTAGAAGATCGGATATACATCTAGGCGAAGCTATAGATAGAGTGATGAAACAAAATAAAAGAATGGGGTGGATTGAATGAAAAAAAATAGGNAACCGAAATATAAAAAAAGATTAACATCTTTTGAGGATACAGTGAACAAGGTCCAGTCTAGAAGATCGGATATACATATTGGTGAAGCGATAGATAGGGTGATGAGACAAAATAAAAGAATGGGGTGGGTTGAATGAAAAAAAATAGGTTCTTCCATAGGATTGAAACTCATACGGGTAGTGTGAACCCCATCGAAAGCTCACATTTAAATTTTTTTTTAAAAAATGGTTGTAGCACATATCCAGTGGTAGTAGTAGGAATATAGCATGATTATGAGTCAGTCTTCCTTTGCAAAGTTGATAGATGTAAGCCAACAGCAGATATCAAAGTATGTTAAGAGTGGAGTGCTTAAGACTGTAAATAATAGAGGGCAGATAGATAGCGAAGATGCATTAGTGACGCTAAATGATCTTGGAAAGATAGATGATAATGGGAAGTACATAAAACGTGATTCTATACAGGATAATAATTCCGCTTCTTTGCCATTTTATAGTGTGCCAGGATATGAGACAATGGCTGACCTTAGCGATGAAGATAGAAAGGCGCTAGAAGATAAAGCAAAAAATGAAGCAGAACTTAAATTAGCAGATCTTGATGCAGTTGCATCGAAGGCCGGTATAGAATTAACAAAAGACCAAAAAGAATTTATAAAAAGTGCAACACTTGCAGAGGCGAAACGCAAAAGAGAGGCTGCTGATGCGATAAGATCTGAGATAGACATCAAGCTTAAGATGATGGAAAAAGATAGAAAAGAGCTTGAGGACAAGATAAAAGCTGATCTATATGTGCTTAAAGAAGATGTTGATGCTGAGGCAAGACGTGCAGGTTCTGATGTGATAGCAGCTATTGAGTCAGCCATAGATAGACTTGGACCAAGGCTTCTTATGAAAGAATCATCTCATGAAACTAAGCAGATAATGCGCCTAGAGTTTCATAAATCACTCAAGGGTCTTATCCAATGAGTGCTATTTACTATGATGTATTTATACGGTCAGTACAGCCAAAAGAGCTGCCTACAATGCCAGAATGGGCAGATGAGCATAGGATTATTGCAAAAGGTGCAGAAAAAGGACCTTGGAAAACAGATAGAACTCCTTATGCAAAGGAGATAATGTATGAACTTTCTCCTCATTCACCTACAAGAGAGATCATTGTTATAAAACCGACACAGATGGGTTTTACCGAGATAGGTGTAAATACGATGCTTTATTACGCCCATCTTTCACCTATTGCATCGCTAATGATACTACATACACAGACAATTGCAGAGACTACTGCAAAAAACAGGATAAACCCTGCTATCCTGAAGATACCAGACCTAAGAGACAAGATAAGTCCATCAAAGAGAAAAGGTGATGGCGGACCAGATCTTGCAAAGGAATACCCTGATGGGTATATGGAGCTTAAATGGGGTCAGACTCCGTCATCATTTGCATCTATCCCTGCAGGAGTAGTCATATGCGATGATATAGACAGATGGCCAACAGATGTGGGAGAAGAAGGTAACCCTCTTGACCTTGCAAGGGGACGTACAGAAACTTATGCAAACTACAAGTTCTATGCGAACTCAACACCAACAACAAAGGCAAAATCAAATATCTATAAAGAGTTCAATGAAACAGATAAGCGCCACTACTACATGCCATGTCCTGAATGTACTCCGAGAGAGCATGATAAACAAAACAGATCAAACATGGTTATATTTGAGTGGAAGCATTTTAAATTTGAACATGATGAGAATAACCAGCTTGTAGGAAATGTTGATTTTTGTTGTCCTCATTGCGGATCACTGATAAGAGAAGAACACAAAGAGTGGATGATGAGCGAAGAGGCAGGGGCCAAGTGGATACCTCATAGACCTGGTGTAAAAAAGAAAGGATACAGGATAACAGGTATGTACCAGCCTCTTGGCATGGGTAGGGATTGGAATACGATCGGGCAAAGATTTATCGATGCTTCCAAGCTGTCTGAAAAAGGCGACAATACAAAGCTAAAGACAGTTATCAATACCATATTTGCCGAAGTATGGGATAAGGAGCTCACCAAGGTAGAGACAAGCGCAGAGAAGCTACACAGTAGACGCTATACGTACAGTTCTGATGTTCCTGAAGGTGTCTTTATACTCCATGCCGGGGTAGATACACAAGATGACCGTTTTGAGTATGAAGTTGTAGGATACGGTAAAGGCGGTCAGAGCTGGGGTATCGAGCGAGGTGTAGTCACAGGTGATCCTGCATTGCCTGAAACAAAGATGGCACTCGATGAAGTGCTATTGAACAAGACATATATTCATGAGTCAGGATCGCTTATGAAGATCCACACAAAAACAGTCGATTACGGTGGACACAGAAGTAAGGCAGTCAGTGAATATACGTCAAAAAGATTTATGAGACGTATATTTGCCATCAAGGGATCAAAGACGATAGATGCTCCAGTCGTAAATAAAGTGCCAACAAAATCAAAATATAAAACAAAACTATTCATGGTTGGGGTCAATGCTGCAAAAGATGACTTCTTCTCACGTTTAGTCATTTCAGAAAAAGGAGATAACTACTGCCATTTCCCTGATAGCTATGATATGAATTATTTTGAGCAGCTGCTTGTAGAGAGGAGAGAAGATAGTGGAAGATGGATAAATCCTGGTAAAAAGCGTAATGAGTCCACCGACTGCCGTATCTATGCAGACTGCGCAAAGGAACTTAGCGGCATTGATGTTGAGGCACTGAGCAAACCATTATTTTACGTGCAAAATGCAACACCAAATAAAAAAAGAAGAAGAATATTGAGCAAGGGGAGATAATGTGCAAAAAAAACAGTATTTGGGATAGAAAAACAAGAATTAGAAAATATTTTTCACTAAAAAACAGAAATATTGCCATGATTGAACATGTACAGGAAAAATATAACATTACCTTTGAAGAAGCCATCGATAAACTGCTTGAAACACCGTCAGAGCGTGAAAATGCGATGAAAGAACTAAAAGATTATTACTTCGATTTTTAACACTCATACTAAAAATAAAACATAAAGTCAAGACAACTTTATTGTCTTTATTTAAATCACGTTAATTGTAATAATGCTTCAAAATCATTTTTTGGAGTGCATATGGCTATCGATCTTGATACTGCAAATACCATGTTAACTGAGTGGTTAAATGCAGAAAAGGCCATTTTGAAAAATCAATCATACAAGATTGGTGACAAAGAATTTACAAAAGTAAATATGTCATATGTACGTGAAAATGTAGCCTACTGGGAGAAAAAAGTACTTTCTCTTACCCCTGCCTCAGAGGGTGGAAGAAAAGGCGTAAGAATGAAGAAGGCGGTATATAGAGGATGAGCAAAAAACCGTCTGTGAATATGAATATCATCGATCGTGCCATCGGAGTATTCAGTCCCGCATCAGCGCTGGAAAGAGTACAGTCAAGACTCAAGATACAGGCAATGGCAGATAGTGGGTATATCGCTACAAAATCATCCAAGCGTTCTATGCGTTCTGCAAATTTCAAAGCGCAGGATTCTGATGCAGATGATCTTACTAATCTAACAAAATTCCATGGTGTAACAAGAGACCTTTTCCGCAATCATCCAATCGTATCTGGTGCTATAGGAACGATGAAGTATAACATCATGGGTGCAGGTCTTACTGCACAGCCACAGATAGATAATGATTTTTTAGGACTATCAGAAGATGAGGCACGAGTATGGGAGATCAAGGCTGGAAGATATTTTAACTTCTGGGCTCAAAGCCAAAATGCAGATGCTGAGCATACTTCAAATTTTTACGAACTTCAGGGGATAGCACTAACAGGTACGTTTGTATCAGGTGATATTTTCGCTGCACTACCGTACATTGAAAGAAAAGACTCCCCTTTCTCCCTTGCAGTACGTCTCATAGAGGCGGACATGTGCTCAAACCCTAACGGACTCAAAGACACAAAATCGATAGCAGGCGGTATAGAGAACGATGAGTATGGCGCGCCGATACGATATCACTTCTCAAAAAATCATCCATCAAGACGTACTGGAAACAAGTGGATTCCTAT
Source organism: Sulfurovum zhangzhouensis (assembly GCF_030347965.1). Taxonomy (NCBI): domain Bacteria; kingdom Pseudomonadati; phylum Campylobacterota; class Epsilonproteobacteria; order Campylobacterales; family Sulfurovaceae; genus Sulfurovum; species Sulfurovum zhangzhouensis. Next base: position 522,571 of record NZ_JAQIBD010000002.1, on the reverse strand, counting down.
CGATGTATTTGCAGATAACGGTAGAAGAAATGTTCTTCATATCTTTGAAAAGCATAGACCGTATCAAAGACGCGGTATCTCAGTATTGGCACCGGTGGTAGAACCGCTTAAACAGCTTGGTGACTATACTCAGGCAGAACTTACAGCTGCAGTGGTAAGCGGACTGTTTACCGTATTTATCAAAACAGAGTCTGGTGAGCTTCCTGAAGGATACGATGAAGATACCACCTACCAAGACAGCGATGATCTTTCAGAGATAAACCTTGAAGCAGGTTCAGTCATAGGTCTGGCAGAGGGTGAGAGTATAGAGACTGCAAATCCAAATAGACCAAATACTGCGTTCGATCCGTTCGTATCAGCGATACTAAGACATGTTGGTGCAGCACTTCATCTTCCCTATGAAGTACTCATCAAACACTTCAGTTCATCATACTCTGCTTCACGTGGTGCATTGCTTGAAGCATGGAAGATGTTTAGAGCTCGTCGCGTATGGTTCTCGGACAGATTCTGCCAGCCTATCTATGAAGAAGTCATAAAAGAAGCAGTGATGCTTGGATACTTGCCGGCACCTGGATTCCTTGATGACCCAATGGTTATGAAAGCGTATTGTGGATGCACATGGAATGGTCCTGGGCAAGCTCAGCTTAACCCTCTTCAGGAGACAAAGGCTGCGAAGATGAAGGTTGAGGAAGCATTCAGTACTAGAACCAAAGAGGCAGCAGAGATGAACGGAACCGACTTTAATGCCAATGCAAAAACTGCAAAACAGGAAACAAAAACCTATAAAGAGACAGGTCTTATTGAAGTACGTGACGGTGCTTCAGACCAAAATACAATGACAACAGAGGTGAACAATGAGTAGGGTACTAAAGGCACTACAGCAAGAGTCGTGGCTGATACTTCCAGAAAGACTTGAGCTTATGCGCCAGATCGCTTCACGCGAATATGATGTAGAGATGCTTGCTACAAAAGTAGGACAACCGCTAGACAATACCAGAACGGTAGAGCTTAGAGGCACTACGGCCGTCATCCCTGTGATAGGTTCTATCTATCGTTATGCGAACCTGTTTACAGAAATATGTGGGGATGTATCTACAGAGGCACTTATACAGGACATTGTAAAAGCAGGTGATAACCCAAGAGTAAAAGAGATCGTTATGAACTTTGATACAGGCGGAGGTCAGGCCGCAGGCATTTGGGAAGCAAGTAAGATCATCGCTGATGTAAAACGTGTAAAACCGGTTATTGCCTATGTGGATGATGTCGCTGCATCAGGAGGGTACTGGCTCGCAAGCGCATGTGATCATATCGCTGCGTCAAAGACAGCGATGGTTGGAAGTATAGGCGCAGTTTATGGATTTACTTTTAAAAACAACCCCGGCATGGAGAGTATAGAGATCGTCTCTTCTATAAGCCCGAAAAAACGTCCGGATGTTCGTACAGACTCAGGCAAAGAGCAGGTACAGACATGGGCGGATAGACTGGGTGAGACTTTCGTACAGGAAGTCGCTAGCAACAGAGGTGTCACCTACGAATATGTGTTAGACAATTTCGGACAGGGTGATATGCTCATCGCTGAAGATGCACTAAGTGCAGGAATGATCGATGAGATAACGACTTTTGAGGCTCTCCTCAAAAGTATTCAATCTTAAAAAGGAGAAATAGGTATGGCAATGTACAAAGATACAGATATCACTGCACCGTTCATAGCGGAAAACTTTCCGTCAGTGCATGCAGAGATCATGGCTTCAGCTGCGAATAACGCTCCTGCTATTACCGCAGAGAGCCTCAAAACATCACACCCTGATGTAGTAGCGACGATTATGGAAGAAGGTAAGGCAAGCGTAGATGTTGGCAGTGAAGTTACAAAAGAGCGTGAACGTATCACGTCTATCCAGGCTCTATCAAGACCAGGTGCGGAAGAGATCATAAATAATGCTCTTGCTGATTCAAGCAAAACAGCAAACGATGTGAAGATCGAACTGTTTGATCATGACCAAGGAAAGCTCGATACGACGCTTAAGCATCACAAAGACAACGGTAAAAAACTTGCTGAAGATCTCAAGGAACTGAACAACCCAGAAGATGGTGATCAGAAACCTGCAAATGCAAAAGAAAAAAGACATGACAGCATGATGTCAAAAATTAAAGGAGGTAAAAAATAATGGCACAACCGGCATATGAAAATACTTATGATCCAAACGGTGTGGTGCTCTCTGAGTGGAGAGTAGATGGAGAACGTGTACTTGTAGAGGGTACATATACTAAAGGTTCAGTTCTTGGAGCTGCTGTAGGCGGAAACTATGAGTTGACGGCAACGGCAGCAGAGGCAGAGTCTATCCTTTTGGCTGATATCACTGTACCAACAGGTGAAACAAGAAAAGCACCTGTAGTAGAAGGCGGTGAAGTAGCAGAGGATGCATTGGTACTTGGTGGAACACTTACTATCGCTGATGTGAAAGATGTTCTCAGAGACAAAAACATTTATATCAAGAAGAGAGGTTAATCATGCCATTAGGATTAGGTAGTTCAGAACTTACACAACAAACAACTCAGGTGTTCGTACCGGGCGGACTTATCACACGTCTTTTCTTCCCTATGACAAAGACTACGAAAGAAAAATACGTTGACGTAACGACAAAAAAAGGTGGTAGAAAACTTGCTCCGTTCGTTTCTCCTAAACTTGGCGGCGTAGTAATGAAGCAAAACGGTAAAAAGCTTGCAACCTATGAACCGCCGCTTCTAAAACCAAAATTGGTTACTGAAGCAGACAGCATTCTTGAAGAGCAAAGTGTCTTCTTTGGCGATGGAAAAACACCTGAAGATAGAGCTGAGGACAAGCTTATCGAGGATGAGACTGAGCTGAAGCGTATGGTTTACAGAAGAAAAGAACATATGGCTATCTCTTTGGTAACTACAGGGAAGTTCAATGCTTTAGGTGAAGGGGTAGAAGAGGAGTTTGACTACTCTATGAATGCCAACAACATCGTAACGCTCACAGGAACGAACCTATGGACTGATGCAGCATCAAACCCTTTGAAAAATCTTTCAACATGGGCAGATGATATCTTCAAGCTTACAGGTAAGAAGCCTGACTCAACAGTATTCGGTAAAGATGTCTATAGCGCGTTCAAGCTTAATGATGCGGTCATCAAGGCATACGATACGAGACGTATCAATGTGGGAGAGCTAAGACCTAGACCTATGTTGGATGCAGAAGGTAAACCTATCCCAGGCGTAACATATGTTGGTAGATGGGAAGAAGAAAACCTAGATATCTATGCATACAATGACTACTATGAGGATGAAGACGGAGTAGTGCAGGCTATGTTCCCGGCAGACAAGCTTGTCATGGGTAACGCGATGGATGCAGGACACTTCGACCATGCAGGTATCACGGATAAAAAAGAGCTGCCTGGACAGGTATTTGAAGGTGAGATCTTTGTGAAGTCATATACGACTGATGATCCATCTGATGAGTATCTGCTTGCACAGTCTAAGCCGCTTCCTATCCCTTCTGATATCGATTCGTTCCTGTGCGCTAAGGCGGTGTAATATGTACCACATCAAGTACCGCATCTCCACGCCTAAAGGAGATCTTGCAGGCGGTTCTGTCGTAGGTCAAAAAGACCTCGACAAACACCTTAGCAAAAAAGAGCAGAAAGAGATGAAAGATGCAGGGCTCATCGTCAGTGTTATTCCTGAAGATGTAGCACCTGTCGATGACAAAGAAGAGAAGACACTCGAAGAGCTTGTAGATACGGAAGACAAAAACGATCTTAAGGTATCTGAGCTTGATACTATACTTGATCACTACAAGCTTGAAAAAACAGGGAACAAGGCTAAAAAGGTAGCACGTATCAATGCATTTGAAGAGGCACTTGACGGCGATCTGTCAGAGCTTGACGATGATATGATCCAAAGTGTGGCCATCTACTGCGATGTAGATACTTCTATTGAGAGAGATGATATGATCAAAGCGATCGAAGCAGCGCTTGAAGAGTAAACATGCAGCAGCTATCAGAAGACCTCGTATTCTTGTATGACGAGATAGGACTTGATGCACAGAAGCAGGACGGTTCTATGNGATCAAAGCGATCGAAGCAGCGCTTGAAGAGTAAACATGCAGCAGCTATCAGAAGACCTAGCATTCTTGTATGACGAGATAGGGCTTGATGCACAGAAGCAGGACGGTTCTATGGTCAAGATCATATTTGACAGCGGGTTGTCAGAGGTAGAAGAGTCTGGAATGAGGATGGCAAGGGCGTTGGCATCTGCGAGCATAGAGCGCAATGCAGTGGTAACGGTACTTGGGAAAAACTATAAATCCATGCGCAGTCCAGAACCGTATGGAGATATGGACGAGGAAGTTATCATCGCACTATTGGAGCAGTCATGAGAACAACACACAAGCAGGCTTTGTCTTTTATCACGACCAAGATCTCTGAAGTTGAACCGAATGCAACTGCAAGAGAGGTAAAGATCATAGAGCATGAGATTGAAGGTATGGCAGAAACGGTAAAGATCATTGCACGTGTCGATGATGATGATACCGTTGTGAGTGACGCTCTGATAGAAGGTCTCAAGGGTCTTACTTTTGATGCGACAAACGGTGTCTCTTTCTTGGGGACAAAGATGGACTGGGGAAGAGACAAGATGGACTTTGTCCTGCTTATCTTTTCTGTAGACATGATGAAAAACTGTGGAGTAAACAATGGCTAAAAAAGAAGAGAACGTGATGATCTATCACGAGAAGACAGGCGAAGAGAGAAGTGTACCAAAAGCTCACGTAAGCAACTACGTGGGTAAAGGGTATACAACCACTAAGCCTGCTAATACAACTACGAAGGAGTCGTAATGGGAACAAAGTTCACACAAGACATAATGGGGATCAAGATCATCAAGGAGGCAACTCCAGGAACGTTCTTGGCTCCTACAACAGCGCTTTATCTTGAGAGAGGGGCAAATACCCCAAAGATATCATTCCCCAAGGTGACTGTAGACCCAATGTCTGCAACGAGCGGATGGAAGCATGATATCTCCGTACCAAGCAAAGGGACCATAGAGTACTCCATCACTCAGAAAATGAGCGATGCGAAAGCTTCATACANCAAATACCCCAAAGATATCATTCCCCAAGGTGACTGTAGACCCAATGTCTGCAACGAGCGGAGGGAAGCATGATATCTCCGTACCAAGCAAAGGAACCATTGAGTACTCCATTACTCAGAAAATGAGCGATGCGAAAGCTTCATACATTACATTGCTTGAAGCATGCAACTTTGCAGGCACAGCGGTAACTACACCCGCAGGTGTCAGCTATGAGATGAAAACATCCGCAACCGATACGCTATCTATAGAGTGGATCGATCCAAGGACTACGATACAAGGACGTGGAGGTAAAGGTGCATTTTCACTCAAGGCACAGATCAACCAGCCTGTAGAGATCACGTTTGACTATAAGTTTGTCTATGAGGGGGAAGTTCAGCTTGCCGCTGTTGACCCTGACAATACTGTGCCGACTGCGGCAGTACCGGGATTCCTCTATGTACTTGAAGACTGTGCATCCTATACGATTAACGGAGCAAGCGGACACTTTGAGAGCTTTGAGATCAACTGGGGTGCTTCTGTGGTTTCACCTGATACGACATGTCCTGCACCTAACTACGTGCAGGAGTATGCACCAACACTGACGATAGTACAGTCTCTCACTGAGGACAACGAAGCATCGTTCGAGGAGCTTAAAACGCAGTCAAGCAAGAACATCATCATTGGACTGTTTGACTCTACGGCGACAAAGCGTGGAGAGATCCGCATACCAAATGCAGTTCCAAATGACCTTGACAAGGGTGGTGAAGAGGGTAGGCTGAAAGCGACAAAGAGCTTCGCATGTCTTCCGACCAGCGGTGATGACAACATCCAGATCGTCATTTTTGACTAACCATTGGGGGTTTTGGTGATATCCACACCGTTCGCCCCTTTCGGTTTCATAGAGCTGATCGGTTCTGTGAAGCTGAAGAAAAACACCAACAAACGGGCAGACAATGCAGCAATGCGGTGTCGAAAAAACTCAAAAAAGGATAAGAGATGAGAAACTTTAGCTTGGCGATACCGTTGGATATCACGATAGACCTTCCAAAGGGAGAGAGTGAGACGTTTTCGATAGAGGTGCAGACGCTTACTGAAGAGATGCAGCACCGATACGATGCAGAGGTAAAAAAGCGCTTCAATGTAGACAGTGTGTCAAAAGAGAGAGCAAAAAAACTCAAAAAAGAGAGACAAAAACTTTCAAGGTACGAATCTCAGCTTGAAGATATCGTATCAGAGATAGAACTTGTATCACCTGAGAGCAAAGACAAAAAGCTTGATCTTCTCTCACAAAAGAGATCTTTACAAGACAAGGTATGGAAGATCGAGGATGCTATCGAGAAGATGCATGAAAATGATCCGGTAGATAGCGATCGTATCAAAAAAGATACCGAAGCGGTGATGAAAGAGCTCTATGATCTTGCTGTCATAGATGATGGCGGATTGTCAGAGTTCATGAAGGATAGGTCCATCAAGTATGCGGATATGGTTCCCTATATTCTTCAGAAGAGGGAGGAAGCGCAGGGAAACGCATAAAGCGCGTTATCGCGTACGCAAAGCAGCTGCTTACTGAAGGTTCACCAAAACTGGACCACAGCAAGCCTATCGAAGAGCAAAAGGCATTTTTCATCAAGAGAGGATTTGTATTCCTGGAAGATGAGTGGGAAGAGCTTCATATCCGTATATGGATAAATAGCCTGCTTCCTTCAATGACCGGGGCATATATAGACCCAGGTACGGTGTTCGTATACTGTGAAGAGTACGGACTGAACAAGATATCTACGCTTGAGTTTGTCAAGCGCATAAACACGGAGGCTAGAGATGGCAAAAACACTTAAACTTCATCTTAAAGTTGATGCACAGACAGGGAAGATCACTCAGGTATCTGATGAGTTTGTGACATTTCACAACCGTGTGAAACAGACCGGGGAGGGAGTCAGCGACCTGAAGACAAAACTCCTCAAGATAGGCGCCGCACTTGGAGGCGTCTACCTGATAAAAAAAGCGTTTGATGTCGCGGCGGATGCGATGGGGTCTTTTTCTGAAACATCTTCACAGTTTGAGCAATACGAGAACCGTATGAGTGCGTTTACCAATTCGGTCGAAGAACAAAAGAGCGAATTGATAAGGGCAAGAAATTTTGCGCTTGAGTATAGACAGGCGATAGACAAGACCACAGAGACACTGCTTCTGATGAAGAACTACGGGCTTAAAGATACTAATGAACAGCTGAAGATCTATGCAAACACGGCACTGGGTGCAGGTAAAAGCGTAGAGCAGTTCGCAGAAGCGATGGCAGATGCATTGACAGGTGAGAATGAACGTCTCAAAGAGTTCGGTATCAAGGCTTCACAGCAGGGACAGAAGGTAGCCTATACATGGACAGACAGTAGCGGTCAGGCGCGCAATATCATCATCCAGAACAACAAAGATGTGATAGACAGCACACTTACGGCGATCTTCAATGAAAAGTATGTCGGGCAGTTAGAGAAATACAAGAACTCATGGGCAGGTATCGGGCAGGGGATGAAGAACACCTGGACGCAGTTTAAGCTGCAGGTAGCAGATGAGGGACTTCTAGCATACTTCAAGAACCTTGGAGAGAACTTTTCTCAGTATGTCGGAGCTGGGTTCAAGGACGGAACTGTATCAGCCAAACAGTTTGCTGATGATACGATCTCATTTATAAATGCGATCATCAAAGGTATAGGATTTCTAGTCAAGGCTCTAAGCGGATTTGCAAACCTTATGAGAACCGTATATGCCGGATATCTTAAACTTGACGGATTCATAGGAGGCGGTCTTAATGAAATGGCTGTCAATAATTCAAAAGACAAGATAAAAGAGCTTGAACGTATACTAAAAGAGAAAGATTTCGGAGCATTTTCAAACCAAAATCAGCATATCACTGAGATAAATCTTGTAAAAGAGAAAAAGGCTCTAGCGGAGTATACAAAAGAGCAAAATAAATACAATGATATTAGAAAAGAAGGCGATGCTCTACTTGAAAAAACGGAAAAGAGTCAAGAGAACATTAACCAACTTATAGAGGATGCTATAAGCTTATCCACAAAAGCAGCATCGAGCACCGGATCTACTCAGTCAGAGATAGACAAGGTAAACGAAAAGATCAAAAAAGAGCAGGAGGAGCTTAGGAAACAGCTCCTTGGTATGGGTGCAGGGTTTGGAAGCAGTGCGCAAGATGATGAGAAAGCGGCAAAAGCAGCGGCGAAAGCAGCAGAGAAATATGCTAAAGAGTTTGCCAAGGCAAGAGACAGACTGGCTGAAGCAAGACTAAGTGATGAAGAGAAACAGCTCAAAAAACTAGGGGATGATCTCAATGATCTTGGTCAGTATCTGACTCAGGCAGAACTTTCAGAAATCTATGAGTCTGAGATAAATAAGATGAAGAAGGAAACAAAGAGTCTTGGTGAAGTTCTTGAACAGACGTTCCAGGATGCATTTGATGCAATTCTCCACGGTGACTTTAAAGCAGGATTCACTAGTCTTATCAAGGGGTCTATCGACACAATGACAATTGGTGTTAGTGACAGCATAAGTGGTGGTCTAAGTGCATTTATCGATGGTAAAGGAATCTCAGGGTTTACAAGTGCATTTAGTGGGTTGAGCATTGGGAATTGGATTGCAGCAGCTGCCTCTCTATTGGGCGGACTTTTCTCTTCCACCGTATCACAAGCACAGATCGATGCTGCAACCGGTAGAAGCGATTGGAGTGATGAGTCTATCAGGAACCTGACAGATGCTTTTGAGAACGCTCAATACCCTATGCTTGAAGTCACGTACAAGATGTCAAAATACCTTAGAAGTATGGAAAGTAACTTCGGACGTGTGGCATTGGCGATCACTGGCAAGACTTCTACTGCAGGTGTTGACCTGACTGGAGTGAATTTCTCAGATACTTACAAAGAAGGTTTTTTAGGGTTCTCTTCAAAGTCTGTGTCATTGCTTGGTACGGGGCTTGCTTTTGAGCTTCAAACACTGGCAGAGATGATGAATGAAGCAGAGCTGTCTGTGAGAGGGTACACTTCAACACTTGTACAGGAGTCATCATGGTGGGGGCTGAGCAGTGATACCTATACTAAGACGACATTCAAAAATCTTCCTAAAGGGGTCGTGCAGGATATAGCAAGCTCATTTGCCTATGGTTTTGAGGCTATCATGACCGCAGGAGTAAGCCTTGGACTTGAGGAATCAAACCTGAGAGAAGCACTTGAAAATGCAAAAATAAACATCGGTAAAGTGGACTTCACGGGGTTGAGTCCTGATGAAGTTAGCCAGAGACTAAGCGAAGTGATGAGTGAAGCGCTAAGCGGTGTGGTCATGGGGGTAGAGGACTTCTCAATACTGGTAAATAGATATGCCAAATCAAGCGAATATGCGCTTGAGACACTTGGCAGATTAGCGCTTGAATTTGATCAGGCATCATTTCAATTTGGCCTTATCGGGAAAGATTTCACTAATGGTGGACTAATTGATGTAACCAAAACAGTTGAAGTTGAACTAACAAGAACACTTGACAGATGGGGAAATGTTGTAGAAAACGGGGTTGAGTATAGTACCGGGCAGTGGGGAGAATTATTTAATCAGGCAAATATTGAAACAAATACTCTATTGCGACAATTTTTTAGTACAACCACAGAAACCTATACTGAAATGATGGATGTAATTGTCAAAGAGACATATACTGCACAAATGCAGATACTAGACATCGTGGAGAGTGCCGGAGGGCTTCAGAGCTTCAATGATGCTATGACAGCATTCATGACAAACTTCTATACAGATGCAGAGCAGGTTGATTTTATCACCAAGTCAGTGCAGGCATCATTCAATACTCTAGGTATTAGCATGCCAAAAACGAATGCAGAGTTTAGGACACTACTTGAAACAATGGATACTTCTACAGAAGAAGGAGCTTATCTATACGGACAAGTATTACTTCTATCAGAAAGCTTTGCACAGATGAGCCATGCTACGGAACAACTAAGTAGTAGTGTATCTGCAAGTATTAAAGAGATCGCAGATGCATGGCTTGGTAATCTAAGCTATTTAACACTACAGCAAAAAGCAGAGTATGCAAGTGGGTATTTAAAAATAGCATCATCATCACAAGGTGCTATCGATACAGCTGAAGCAGCAAGGGCAGCAGCAGAGATTGCACTTAAAACATCTGCGACAAAAGATGAATATATTCCTTATTTTGAGAGATATATAGCAGAGCTTTCAAAGCAAGAAGAAGATGCTACAAATAGGGATCTTCTTAATGAGATTAAGGAACTAAAACAAGAAGTTATTAATCTTCAAGAAGTGACTATTGAAGCAGCAATAAATAGTGGAACAGGTACAAATGGATGAGATTCTTATTTATATCATTTTTAGCAATTTTAATTTTAGGATGTGGAGAAGAAAATATGGCAACAATCGGTGAAGAAGTAGAAAGAGAGTTAATAAGTACCAATGTAACTGATACAACTACATTTTTTGATAATACTTCACAAGTAATTTATCCAGATGGTTCACGGCTACAAAATGACGGAAAGATATATCAAAATGCAACAGGTGAATCAATTATTATCCCATCATATGTTGAAGGCGAAAATTATATTATTGGGGATACAGTCTATAAAGACGGACATATAGAAAAGGTAACTAATGTAGATGTTATTATGGTTCAAAAGATGCCACATGAATACACTGCAGTGGATACTTCTTATGACCAATCAAACTGGACTCATAGATACTTAAAGATAAAAAGATTTTTAAATAAAGGTAAATACCCAACGGCTACCCATGAAATAAAAGATGTACTGATACGATCAGGCATATTCTCAACAAATGGGTTAAAGTGGTTTGAACTTGATGATACTAATAATAGAATTGTTGAATATACGTTAACAAGCAAATATGATTTATCAACAAAAACTGCTACCGGTGCTATATTAGCTACCAATGCTACTATGCCAATACGAATTAGAACAAACATAAGCGGTACTAAATTTATTGTATATGATTATGCAAATAAGAGGCTAGAGTCATATACTCTAAATTATGGGTTCGACCTATCTACAGGATCATTTGATAATAAAACATATAACCTTCAAGATAATACACCTACAGACTTTGACATCAATGGTGATGGAACTATTATAATGGAGGTTGGGCTAGATGGCGGTAAGGTATATAAGCATTTTTTAAATACCGGGTTTGATCTAACGACTGCAAGCTATACAAATATTTCTTGGAACCTTGAAAATACTGCAGATCTGCAGATAAATTTTCACCCAATAAATAATAAAATGTATCTCAAAGGAGAGGCATCAGGACCTTATACAAAGTTTAAAGAATATACGCTTACGGCAAATTTTGATATAAGCTCACCATCATTAAGCAAAGTACAGTACCTATCAGAAAATGGAAGTGTATTTAATTTTATTACCCAAGATGGGAGAATGTTCTTTACTGGTGACTATACTGCATCAGGAGCGATGAAAACATTTGTATACCCATATGTATTCGATGATCAGTGGGATTCAGACACTATATTTAGAGATATAACTCCTCATCATAAGTACGATAATAGATCCGGCTCAATATATACATTTACTGCAATACTTAATGCACCTACAGATGCATATTGGTATTTTCAAAGCCTTGTAAATGGTGTTGGGACTATAAGTACACAGATACCTAGAATATCATATTTGGATGATACTGTTTTGGAAGAAGAGGCTTCGTTATTATCAAATGGATCATGGTTCCCATCAGCTATTATTGAAACAGATGAAGGGTTATATATTAGAACAAATGTAGATACTAGTATTGAATACAAAGAGATCAATGTATATGAATTTTCAATTGTAACAAGCCCTAGCGAAATAGGGTTCTCATATGTTAGTTTAAATAATCAGAATAGACCTTTTGATGATGAGAATACATCTAGTGCAGTATCTACTAGCCCTATGTCCTATACTCTTAAAGGTCTTGGTGAATTTAATTCATTTACACTTTCAAGAGTGCTTGCTTCAAATCTTACTTATAAATTTATACTTGATGCTTTAGATGAAAACTATGGATTATGGTTAGATGGTATTCAAGTGGCATCAGGAGGCAATGGAGTAGTAAGTCTTGATACAGTGACTATAGACTGCAAAAGGGATAAAAACGGAATATTGACACTATATCCTACAACGGTCATGTTTTATGCTAAATATGAGATAAGTGCAGGAGTATATGCTTACTATCAGATGCCGACAGGTTCAACCGTAGAGATTACATTAACACATAGTAGTGATGTTTACCTAGCAGGGTTCACAATCAATAACTCTATACAACTTGGTATTACAAAACTTAGTTTCGGACATGGACAACAGGATTGGAACAGTTATGAACCTGATGCCTTTGGAAACATAGCACAAGGTGTGAAGCCTGTACGTACCAAGTTTAGTATTACAAGCATATTGTATACAGATGATTATGACTATGCTATCGCTTTCCTTGAATCGATAAAAACAAAATTTTTGTCAATAGATGGCTCTGACAGCGGTATGGCCACTCCTGATGGAAAAGTATTCAAGAGCTTAACTAGGCGTGTATTGGTAACAAATACTACACCATCAACAATAGAAAAAGATGGTGATATTTCAAAGATGTCTGATGTGAAGATCTCAGTGATGGAGGTAGTGTAATGGCAGCTTTCCCTTCAACGATAGCATGCACTGTTAATAGTGGGTTTAAAGACATATTGCCTGAGACCATAAAAGGACTAGGCGGTCAAAAATTGTTAGGTAATGCAAATGGGAAAGTGACCGCTTTCATTAAAACACATGCAGAGATGGAGCAGTTCACCAGGTGGTACATAACTGATATAAATTGGAGAGTAGATGCATTCACGATCTCACTGCCACTCTTTGGAGTCACAAGAGATTGGAATGTAAGGCTAACAAAAACACCGGACATCAAACCAAGCGATAAAGCATCATATATCCGTTATGTGGATATGGAGCTTGAGGTACTGGATGATATAGATACCTATATCTCAATTTAATATAAGGAGAAAAAATGAGAAAGCAGATTACAAATACCGGATATACACAAGTGAATACGAATCCATTGTCATATTTGATTCAAAACATCACAACTTCTAAAGTGCTAATAGTTGTATTGCCAATAGGAGTACAAGGACCAGCTGCAGATGCAGATTACGACTTCATACTTAACCCAGATGATGGTATCTCTGACTCTGATGTAGAAGGTATCATATGGGCTAAGTCTACAATAACAAGTCCAGTAGATGTAAGTGTAGTTGAGGGGTAGATATGTTTTCTCCTTTTAAAAAATTCAAAAATGGAGGAGTACGAGGTTTTGCATTGTATAAAAGCAAGTACCTTATCGAATACTTCAAGAATGGGAATGCAAGGTTCTTTGCTGATCAGAACAGCGCAATGGTCGTGAAGAATACTGGCACTTTTAAGAACAGTGAAGCCAACGCATCAAACCATGTATATCTTAATGGAGTTGACCAAAAGTTTCCTGCTGATATTAACTATACATTGGGGAGTGAGATTTTTTTATCCAATGGAGTTAGCGCTTATGGACATATTACATTAACAGACAATGGCGATGGAACCTACAATCTAGTTGAGGATACCTCTACCTTAGACGATAGGGTTTATTTCTTTATAAATGAAGCAACTAAAAATAACGTTAAAGTAGTATTTAATGCCAATATAAACTCAGGTACTCCAATCTTTGACTCATACTATGACGGGGAGACTTCAACATGGGTGCCTCTTAATTATGCTTTAAAAAATGGAGTTAATGAACTTGAAGTAAAAACTCAATATCCAAACACGTTTGTCAGCTTTAAAATATATGCTAATGGAGCTAACTATGACTTATCTGCACAATCGGTTAAGAAAATCACTTCAACAGGCTACCTAACATACTATGATGTAGCAACTAAGCAGTTTGATAAGATTGGTAACAGACTTACTGGAGGCGGTACTGAACTTCCTAGAAATACTTTAGGTAATCCTATGGTTACGACGTTAGACCCTTTAACTTGTACTATTACTGACAATGGTGATAATACCTTCCACTGCATTACAAATACTAGATATGGTTTAAGTAAGATTAACTTATTTAATCAAAATTATTCAGGTAATACTGGATATTTGAAAGACTATCTTAACATGAATGATACTTTTTTAATAGAAGTAGAAATAGAAGTGTTACAGAATAATTTGGACGTATATCTATCAGGTTTTACAACTAATGAAAAAGTTGAGAACTTACCTGTAGGTACATATACATATAGAGTTACAGGTAAAGTAAGCTCTATATACTCAGCTTCAGTTTATATGGTATGTGATGATGTAGATGGAGTATCTGAATGGATAGTTAAAAGTCTTTCTATTCAAAAAGTATTACCTAATAGTACTGAATATAACATGCTTAAATCATTTTCACATCCGTTTTCTTCCATAAACGCACCTACTACTAGAGAAATAGCACAACTTAATGCTAATCCTGACTTGATATGGCAAGTATGGTTTGACGGACTTGTATTGGTTGATGGTTTTAGTAAGGCTGATATTACACATTTCTATGACCAACCGACTCCAAATTACTACTTACAAGACTTGGCAGTTGACTTGGGGGTTGAACTCGGACATGACTTTGAGGATGGGCTACTTGGGAGTTTCTACGATCATTTTTCTGCTAGTACAAGTATCATAGGCGGTGTTGCTAATGTTACAGCTGGTGTTCAATATTCAAATTTAAGGTTGAACATATCGGATGCAGAACAGCATATAGCTCAGTGTTTCATAAATAACAGCTCAATAAGCGAATGGTATTTCTCATACTTGTTAGGAGCAATAACATACACGCAACTATTGGTAAAAGGTAAAAATGACATACTTGTTCCTGAAGGAGCAACTTATATTTCAATACAGAATAGAAGTACAACCCTACTTGAAGTTGCAGAAGTAGAGTATTTTACAGTTAAGTCAGTTTCAGCAAAATCCATAGTAAACCCAACAACAACTTGTCTAACTAACTATAAGAATACAAACTATGGTGCTAGTAACTTACCGATTGAAAGATTGTATGGTAGAGCAATAGTTTACGATCCTACTAAGTTTCACTTTGATAATGACGGAAGGTATGTTAATACTAAGTACTTATTCCCAGAGATAGAGTCCTGGGCTATTGAAGCAGTAATAACTTTTGTTGGTGATGGGTCATTTCATTTAAATGGTAGAAGCAACTTATACTTTGGTGAATCTAATACAACTGCTGGAAACCCTTTTATACGACTAGGTCTGGACAATTCGTTAACAACAGCAGTTGGGCTTGGAGACAAGCATTTTATTTTGTCTTATTCAAAAATAACAAAGCTAATGACTGTATACATCAATGGTATATTTTTCGATACGGTTGGAGACGGAAACTATGTGGCATCTTTAAGTGACGTATGGCTTGGTGATAGAAGCGATGCAGCATCATATCCAATTAATAGCAATATACCTTTATACGTAGTACATAAAAAAGAGATTAATGACATAGAAGCACAATCACTTTATAACAAATGGATAGGAGCATAAAATGAATCAAACAATAGTAAATAAACTTTTAAACCCGACACACTACATAGTAGTACCACAGTCATTAAAGACTGTTCAGCTTCCTTTTGACGATATGGTTATTGCTAATACTAACCCAATTGAGTATTTAACTCCTATAAAACTTGAACAAGACTATAAGGAGCTACTATCTTTGGTCGATGTACTAGATGCTACACACTTTATGATGCGCTATGGGATTGATGCGGATACATTGGCCCTAGTTGAAGCATTTTTGGAGAGCTTAGGATATGTGAATATTAGAAAAAATGTAGATGGTAGCTATAAGATACTTGATCAAATAGACTTCACTGCTTTTACAGGTAATGAGTTTTTGATCATACCTATGTATATGGGGAAGGATGTACCTAAAACACTAGGAGGGGTAGTATGAAAATGATACAGGAACTTTTATTTTGGCTGGTAGTGATCACTATGCCTATGCGTAAGTGGAAGTATGGAGAGGATGGTAAGTACATTCATTTGTTGCTTGGGCTTGTCGCATTGATCCTATTTATCGTACTTGCTTTACTGTTCAATCAAAGAGAGTTTAACTTTGTAGGCTTGGCACTTTACATGGTGTTTGCAGCAGGCTTTGTAGAGTTTATACAAAGAGCTTTCCTTGGTGGTACAAATACTGATATGGCTGCAACGCTAGACGCTTTTTGGATGTGGCTTGGGGGAACTATCCCGGCTTATTTGATCTACCTATTGGGTTTGATAGAGTTTAGCTTTTATAGCTGATCTAGGGGAGTAATATGATAGAGCAAGTACAGACAAGATCACATGGAAGCAGAGTGGTCGTCACAGATGACTATACATATAAGGATGTGAGTGTACCTAAAGGCTTCGTGTCTGATGGTGCATCGATCACTTTCCTATACTGGATGATCGTAGGTATCGGGCTAATAAGTATTGATCTTGGGTACTGGCTTTTTGCAGTGGTACTGTTCGCAGTGAGGACTCCGTTTCACCCTAAGCACCTGACAGCCTCTATCGTACATGACCATCTATGTCGCATGGGAGAGTATGAAAAAGGTGATCAGTACTTCAGAGAGATCCTTTTGCATACGGATGATAGGTATCGGGCAGAGATCAAGTATAGGGCCGTAAGGTTTTACACAAGATCAGGGCTTAGGAAAGTGGAAGATTATTTAAAAGAGAAATGGGGGAAGAGATGACATCTGCAAATATTTTGAATGCAAAAGTAGCCAACGGGGCAATGGCTGCCAGTGGTAGCGGTATGGTGGTGTCACCACTATTTGGGGCAGGTACTGGTGAAATAGTCCTGTATGCTCTTGGTTTCCTATTCAGTGTTATTGCATTTGCATATAATGAGTATCACGTGAATAAATCCGAGAATAAGAAACAAGCTCTATCAAAAGCAGCTAGATATATAGGGGTAGGTATGTTTACCTACCCTAGTGCTTATGTATATGCAGGTAATAACATTTGGAATTATAGTGCATTCCAAGGTCTGTCTGGTGTTGTGGCTACTCTAACTATTGTAGCCCTTATGGATGCTTGGCTGATAGGGAGAGCTAAGCGACTAGAAGAAAAGGGTGAGCTATGAGTGATTGGCAATTTGTACAGATGTTGATTGGTTCACTCTTCGGGCTATCTTTATTCGTAAAGATGTGGAGGCATAGCATGAGTGTTTTCATCATGCTTTCATGCGGAACAATAACGCTTTTTATCTATGATTTTATGCCTAATATATCGGTGCTGTGTTTCAGTATTTCAGCGATCTACGTGACCATACGTGGTGCAATGAAACCAAAAGGCGAAAGGGTATGGATATGATCGATATTATCCCTTTATGGGTTAGGATTTTATTTATAGGTGTAGTTATTTCAGTATTGATATTTTTTGCAGATCGTCAGTTTGTAAAACCTTGGCGTGATCTTGCCAAAGAGCGTGCATGGATCATAGAAAAAAAAGATACAGAGATAAAGAATAGAGATAAGAACATACAGGATATGGCTGATTTTTTTGTAAAGGAAACACATGAAGAAAATAATACAGTACCTAGCACTATCGGCAATCTTACCACTGGTTAATGGGTGTAGTCAGAAGCAACTTGATCCAATTGATAAGCAGTGTATATATCCAACATTATATGAGTCTAAATTGATTAGTAGTAAACCATTTAATGATCCAGAGCCAGTAGATGAAAATAGATCTATATTCTACAATGCAGATGTACTTGCACTTCATGATAGTAAAGAATACTATAAGCAGGAAGTTATCAAGGATAATAAAACAAAACGCTATCTAAATGAACTTTGGAGACATCATGGCATATCAGATTGAAGATCAAAATGGAGTCCAGCCTAAAGATGCAGGACTATGGGCCGAAGTCATAGCAGCGCATGAGAACAATATAGAGTCTATCGAGTGGGATAGTGATACTATCACGATAATGGACAATAAAGTGATGGACAGCTATACGCTCATTGAAATACACATCGAGGGATTATGATGCAGCAGCTCTCTATAGAACAGATCAGAAAAGTATTTGGCCGTGATGATCTTGATATAGTATTTTGTGAAGAGTTGTCCAGGCTTCTTGATATGTATATGGTGACTTTTAAGATCGATACACCGATGAGACGTGTACGCTTCTTGGCTCAGGCTGTAGCAGAAACAGGAGTAATGAGTACCGGTGAAGTGAGAGTAAGGGAAAATCTAAATTACTCAGCCGATGCACTAAAGAGACTCAGCGTATACTTCAGAATGCATCCGGAACAGGCCAAACGATACGGACGTACCAAAGAGCATAAAGCAAACCAACGTATGATCGCGAATATCTGGTATGCAGACATAAACCGACCTGCTCATCTAAGGCTGGGGAATACAAAGGATGGTGACGGATGGTTGTACCGTGGTGCATTTTTATTCCAGAGTACAGGGAAAGAGAATATCTTAAAAGATATTAGACATATAGAGAAGATGACAGGTATTAGGCTTATCGATGAACATGGTAATGTCTATGAAGGTGTACTCAGTAACTATATGTTAAGTATACTTGGAGGAATGGCACACTGGCACCGCACCGGCATGTATAAACTAGAGTCAACCAATGCGATCACAAACAAGATAAATGCAGGTCTTCCAGACTATAAAAAGCGTGAGAGATTAGCTACTGCACAGAGGGTAAAGGAAGTACTTGTAGCATAGTATTTAGTCACCTATTTTATCTTCTAGTCTTTCAATAGCATCGCTGATTCTTTTTAGCTCTTCAATAATAAATGCTTGTTTTTTCTCTATCCAGTACATTGACATAAATACTATAATAGCTATAAATACTAATAATGGTTCAATCATATATGTCCTTTTAATATATTATATCAGTAATGGTAAGCCCAATTAGGACTTACCGACTAAATAGTATCATTTAAACCTGACTCACGTGCATCTATTGAAATTAGATTTTGAATGTATGCGCTTCTATTACCATCAAATAATAATTTAGCTCTTATATCAGCCATATCTACAATATTTGAACTTATCATTACGTTTATACGGCGTAATTTTTCAACTTTAGGGTTGATAATTTGTGGTATATCACCAGCTTCTATCTCCGCTGCTTTCTCAAGCTCTTCAAGTGATCTTGCAGCAGGAAGTTTTTCGAGATCTTCGCAGTATAACTCTGCAGCTTCAGTAATTTTGTGTACAGCATCTTTGAAGGTTTCACCAAAGCTTGAAGTATAGTTAAGATCAGGAACTGATGCAACATAACTTCCATCTTCTTTATGAATAAGTGCTATATATTCCATTTTATCTCCTTATATCTTTTTAGCATATTATCTTTATATCAAAGCATTAGCGGAGCTTTACTCCGCATTGCTTTTCGATACCCTTTAAGGTACCTATAGGGATGTCTTTGGCTCCGTGTATCGCCACGATAACCGTTTTATCACCTTTTATTAGTTTCTTATGTGAACCCTTTTGGGAAACCTCTTTAAAACCTTCTTTTAAAAGAACTTTTAGGACTTCTTTTGCGTCCATTTGCTGTACCTCCTTTTATATTACACATTATACACACTATTTACTTAATTATTTATTACACATAGTGTGTAATAAATTGTATTTCTAGCGGAAAAGCATGCCTTTTATTTGAGCTATAATGCTAAAAAATAGAAAGGTTAAATATGAATGCAATAGTACTTAAAGCAATGGAAGTGGCTAATCAATGTTATTACGAACACCATCAATCTTTAGAGGAATTAAACAACATTTATGGACCTACTGAAAAAGAGATAGAAGTTTGGTTGGAAGTTCGTGAAAGATTTTATGAGGCACAAGAAAAGTTTGAAGGGTTAATACAGTAGTTTTACTGTGCGGAAAGTGTGCGAAAAAACTTGTCAAAATCTTTACTATTTCGTAAAACTACACATAAAGTAATTGATAAATTTTCTCGGAGGATGTAGCTTGAAGCCCGAATTTTAGGGCAGTATATGTATTTTGCAGTATATTATTAGATTGTTATACTATAATCCATGTATAAAAGTATATAAACTAATAATACGGGGATATACATAGCATTATAAAGGTGTACCAAAAGTGTACCATTTTATAAATATATACTGTATTTACGTGATGTGAACATAACTTATGGCGTACCTTTTCTTCCAATACTAACCATCAATCATATCATAGTAAACTATTTTAACTGTAGCTATAAAATACTTTTTTAATACTGACAAGTGATAAATACGGTAACTATTTCTTTTTTTGATGTTTCTATGTTAAAGTAGCGGAAATAACTATATCTTTAGTCGTAGTTTACTTTGAACTATTGCTTCGCAAAGGAAAAGATAGTGGCTTACTATATTACAAAACTCATAATTACCTCACTTTTAATCGTTGTGATCTCTGAAGTTGCCAAGAGAAGCAGTCTGGTAGGTGCTTTGCTCGCAGCTATACCGTTGGTTTCAATATTGGCTATGACATGGATGTATATAGATACAGACAGCAGTAAAAGTGCAGTTGAATTTTCCCAGAGGATCGTTTGGCTGATTGCACCATCGATGACACTTTTTTTAGTTTTCCCATTTATGATCCAAAAAGGTTTCGGATTTTTTATCAGTATGACTACCTCTATAGTATTGACGGTTTTTGCGTACTATAGTGTTATTTTTATCCTTGGCAAATTTGGGATTAAACTGTAGATTTGCTTTAACCCAACTTTTTATATCAAAGACAGAATGTCCGTCTTTGCATTGGGAGATCTCATTTCTAATCTTTTTTCAGAGTCTTTGATCTTTCCTCGTATTCCTCTTTATCTATTTCTCCTTTGGCATACCGATGATCAAGTATATCCTGCGCTGAAGAAGTGTCTCTTTTTTGTTTCTCTTTGAGAAAATAAAAAAGAATAATCAATAATATGATAGGTACTAACCATCCTCCCATTCCCCAACAATGACCAAATGGATACATATTATGTCCTTTTTGAGTTATTTTTATCTAGTGTAATGTATTTATGTGTATTTGTCGTGCAGTCATATTCATATAAATTGTAATGTTATCAATTTGTTACCAATTAAAGAAAAGATTTTATTTATAGTTTGTTATAATGAAATCCAATAAGTTGAAAAGGTTTTTAAATATTATTGTTGTGCCAAACTTGTTGTGAAGCAAGGACGGAAAGCCACGGGTCTCTTGCAGATAGCCGGGTTGCTTATAGTGAATACTTCATTCCTTCATTCCTTTCATGTTTCAGCAGGTTGTCTATAATCATATTTAATTCAAAGATATTTTTTATATCAAATTTTTAGTGAAGCTACTATAGAATGAAATGGACCTTTTAAAGTTTCCAGATCGCTAAAGTTGTTTTCATTAGTTGAATAATATACATAATTTATTTAAAGGATAAGTTTTGAAAAAATTTCATATTGTAGCAGGTGGGTTATTCTCAACTCTGTTAGGTTTTTCGTTAATCGGTTGTGGAGGAAGCTCCTCAGCAGTTCAAACAGCAACAATTAGTGGTAAAGTCCCAGGGACACTTATAGAAGTATTTTGTGAAGATGGTAGCTACTATTCTACAAATTCTGTTCAAGATGGTACAACTGAGCATCCATTTGCAATCGAAGTACCAGTTAACACTGACTGTCGTTTAGTAATGACAACCAATGAAAATGATCCTGATAATAAAGTAGTAACACAAATTGGAATTGTTACAGCTGATGGAAACACTACACTTTTCAGAGCAGAAGGTGATGTTGATCTTGGATTTGTAGATTTGGCTATGGAAAGAAATGCTAGTATTGATGTTGACGGTGATGGTGTTGTGGATCAGGTCTTGGAGCTAGAAGTAGAAAATGGTTTACTTTCAGTTGAGCTTGAGAATGATCCAATGGATAAAGATGGTGATGATATAATAGATATCTATGATAATGATGATGATAATGATGGGATTGTCGATGCAGAAGATCCAGATGATGATAATGATGGGATTATCGATGAAGAAGATGAAGATGAGATCAACGATTTAGATGGTGATGGTATTACAAATAATGCTGATGTGGATGATGACAACGATAGTTTAGATGATGATGAAGATGATGACGATGATAATGACGGAATAGATGATGATGAAGATGATGACGACGATAATGACGGTATCGTAGATGAAGAGGATGATGACGATACTATTTAATAGGGTTAAAATAATCAATTATTAAACTATATAGTCATATCAATACAATAATTATAAAAGTAGAGGTTAAAACGATTTTTTCGTTTTATTCTACTTTTATAAAAAAACTTAACTTTCTTTACTCCTGATAACACAACCCGGTAAAATTTACCTTTTATTTTCTTAGTCATCTATCAATTAACGCTATTTCGATATAATCAACCCAAAAAGAGATATAAAGATGAGAGTACTGTTATTATTGATTTTTCCGTTATTTGTATTTGCAAAAGTACATTATGCAAAACTAGAGCCTTATGAATCCGTCACATTGAAGTCTGCAGTTAGTGCGTTGGTAATGGATGTTGACCTTGATGCTGAAGGGAGTGTAGTGGATCAAAAACGTGTTATTTATTTGGATGACCGTTTGGATAAAATTAACTTGAAAACATCAAATGAAAATCTTCTTATTCTTCAAGAAACTTTAAAACGAAAAGAGTCATATTTTCATCGCATAAATAAGTTGTCAACAGCATCTGCGGCCCAAAAAGATGATGCTTTTTACAGTTTTGCTTCTGCAAAAACACAGTATTTGGATATGCAGTATAAGATTGCCCAGCTGGAAGATAGTATCGAAAAAAAATCCATTATTCTGAACCATAAGTATCTGTATGAAATTATGGTTCGTAAAGGTGATTATGTTACTCCGGGTTCACCTTTGGCAAAGGTAGTAGATGCGAGCAGGGCAAAGCTCGTACTCTATTTAGATCCCGAAGAGTTGGAAGGTATTGAACAAAAAGCGGTTTATCTTGACGGCGAAAAAAGCGAATATAAAGTCGATAAGGTATGGAAAGTTGCTGATGAGAAGTTTATCTCCTCATATCGTGCAGAGATCTATTTGGATGCACCTGAGGGCTCATTCTCCAAGCTCGTCAAAGTGGAGCTTAAATAATGTCAGAGAAGACCGCATGTGGGCTTGACTGTTATGATGCGTGTAATATCATCTACGAAGATGGTAAGATGCATGGTGATGCGAATCATCCTGCCGGTAATGGAGCACTTTGTGCAGTACTCAACAAATATATGGATGAGACTGAGCGTATCAGTAAGCCTAGAGTAGATGGCAAAGAGGTGAGTCTGGAGGAGGCATTGGCCGCAGTAGCCGAGGCTTTTAACAAAGAAAAAAGTCTGCTTTGGAGAGGTTCAGGTAATGTGGGTGTTATGCAGGAAGTTACCGACCTTTTTATGGAACAGATCGGAGGCTACCTGACTAAAGGAAGCCTGTGTGACGGTGCAGGAGCCGCAGGAATAGAAGAGGGAAGAGGAATCAATAAGACACTACCTCTTGAGCAGATTCAGAAGTCTGAAGTAGTGGTTGTCTGGGGTCGAAACCTCACTGTGACCAATTCTCATCTCATGCCTTACCTTGAGGGTAAAAAGCTTATCGTGATCGATCCTGTACGTACAGAGATCGCAAAGAAAGCAGATGTCTTTTTACAGGTTGCTCCACGTACAGATTACTATATTGCGATCATGTTATCCCGTTTTATCTTTATGGAAGACAGTGAAAATAAAGAATGGATGGAAGAGTTTGCACCTGGCTTCGAAGACTATTATGACTATACAAGAGAGCATCGTATCAAGGCGATCTTAAAGTATATTGATCTTGATCTTGGAGATTTTGGACGAGTACTGAACTATCTGCGTGATAGAAAAGTGGTATTCCTTGTCGGTGCCGGGGTACAGAAGTACTCGACTGGTTCTTATACGCTGCATGCAATAGATTCACTTGCCGCAGTTTTAGGGTTATTTGGCCGTGAAGGGTGCGGTGTAAGTTACCTAGGGGATAGTAAGCTGGGATTTAAGAATCCCTTTGAGACAACCTGCAAGCGTGTAAGTAAAGTAGATACTGAGTTTAGTGATTTTGACACAGTATTGGTACAGGGAGGAAACCCGGCTGCTTCAATGCCTGATACAAACAGGGTGGTAGAAGAGCTGGAGGGTGTAGAGAATCTTATCTACTTTGGTCTACATGAGAATGAGACATCAAAAATGGCTCGTATTGTTATCCCTGCTAAAACATTCTATGAAAAAGAGGATGTTAGGCTTAGTTACGGTCATCAGTATGTTACTGCCATGAAGAAGATCACGGAGTCTGATATCGGTATCAGCGAGTATGACTTTACCAAGTACCTCTTTGATACATTTGATTTGAGTGGACTTGAGAGTGAAGAGTACTATATTAATGCATGGCTCTCACAATGTGAAGAACTTAACGGTGAACTGGTAAGTCCGGCTTATGAAGCGTTACCTTATAGTGATGGCTTTGGCGATGATGGTGAAGATGAGTTTGAGTTCATTGAAGACTTTAACGATGATTTTGTCAATACAAAACGTTTTACCAAGTACAGAAAAGAGAGTCAGAACAAACCAAAAGATGAGACACTTTGGCTGCTCTCGCCAAAGTCGAAAAAGTCCATCAATACACAGTTCCTTAGAGACAATAAAATACAGCTTAATCCGGTACTTGGATTTAAAGACGGTGAGAAGGTGAAAGTAAGTTCTGAGCATGGAGAATATATCTTTGAAGTGCAATGTTCTGAATATATGAGAGCAGACTGCGCACTGATCACCAACAATACGATCGGTATTAACTACCTGACACCATCGATCATCAGTGATGAGGGAGAGAGTGCTTGTTATCAGGAAGTAAAGGTGAAAATAGAGAGAGCTTGATCATAGAAATACAGTTCATTAAAGACTGATTAGATTATAGTTTTATTCCATCCTACGATTTGACATGGTATGCCATATTCCCTATTTTCGGTCTTTGGGAGGGTTTTCGTACTCCCAAATGTACATCCAGCTGTGGCAGTGGCATATTAATACCGTTAGCCTGTAACGTCTCATAGATTAGGATGAGCAGGTTGGAACGGGTTGAGGGTCTGATCCCTTCGATCCATACCAGTAGTTCCAGTTCAATAAAGCTTTCGCCGACTGTTTGCATCCATACATTGGGTTTTTTGCGAGGGATATCGCGGATCAGTTTGATCTTACTCTCCATGACGGCTGTGGTGATGAGTGAACTAATCTTTTTGATATCGCTTCCATAAGGTACTTTGAAAGGGACGTAGATTCTTCGTATCCTGTCCTCCATCGTCAGGTTAATCACTTGGCTGTCAATGAGCTCGCTGTTTGGAATAACGATATCAATATTGTCGATTGTACGAAGGTGAGTCGCTCTGTAGCCTATATCCATCACTTTACCTGTAAGGTCTCCTTTGATAGTGATATAATCTCCTGTTTTGATGTATTTTTCACTCAATAATACCATTCCTGAAATCATGCTGGAGACGATGCTTCTGAGTGCAAAGCCCAAACCGATAGAGAGTGCACCTGCAATGACAGCGAGATGTGTGATACTTAGACCTATGCTTCCCAATGCAATAACAAAAGCGGCAAAAAGGATCAATGTTACTCCGAGATTTGCAATGATCTTGATGGAGACAGCTTTGGTCTCTTTACGCTTTTTATGGAGCATGATAAAGAGACGGAAGTAGATTCTGGCAATGATAAATCCTATCAGTAGAATCCCAAGCAGTTTGAGAATACTCAGAAAACTGATCGGTGTTTCATCTAGCACAACAAAAGGTTTTTGGAAAGATTCGTAGAATTTCTCATAGCTTGAGAGTAGATTCTCCCTGAGTGACAGGACGTTATAGTTAATCGCCTCTTTGCTCTCTTTGCTCAGTCTCTCAAACTCTTCCAGCTTTGCATCCAGTAGTGTATCTTGATACGAGAGCTGTGAGAGAATACTGTGTATCTTTTTTTGTGATTGTAGGACTGATTTGAATACTTTTGTTTGAAAATAGTAGAACCCGGTAAGAAATTCTTTGTCCGCAAGCTTCAGTAGGACGTGATCCTTCTCTTTGGTCAGTTTTTCAATCTTTTCTGAAAGTTTTTTAGAGATGTGTTCCTGGGATAGAAGTTCACGTTCCTTGGTAAGGTTTGCAGCGATCAGCTTTTTGTTGATGTTTTCAAGCTCCTTTGCAACTTTGTCAACATTACTCTGTATCTTTTTGATGTCAAACTTGACTTTTGTTATCAGTAACGAGAGGGTATTCTCTCCCTCTTCTATAAATGGAGTCAGGCTTTTTACAGTCAGTTCGTCATGGCGGTGTTTGAGCTTATAGTATGCAAACTGAAGCTGGTAAAGCTGGAGGTTTTTATACTGGGGGTCTGTGACAGACTCAATGGATTTTTTAAGATATCCGAGCCTCTCCTGGGTAAATACCTGTATCTCTTCTAGCTTCTTCTTCTGTTCCACTGCTGATGAAAGCATTTCAAATAGTTTCAGAAATTCAGTTTCACTTACGGTTTCTTTTTCAAGCAGTGAAGCATCAAAAGTCTGAACCTGCGGCTCATTTATGATCAATAACTTGAGCTTTCCAAGCAGCACTTTTTCATTTTGGAGTCGTTCGGTCTCTTCATCATCCATCGGTGTAATATTGAAGAGTTTCTGTGAGAGCTGATCATAGTATATTAGAGTATTTTCACCCTCATAAAGCTTTGTATCGACAGGAATACACCAGAGCGTAATAGTCAAGATCAAAAAAGACCACAGAAGTTTCACGTATCAGCCTTTTGCTATAAATTTCTCTAGCATCATATCATACATTCGGGGAGATTTTTATTGATAAATATCGATAAATGTCAATAAATGATTAATCTTTTTGAGATATTAAAGCGTTGCCCTGAAGCATAAAGAGAGAAGCAAACTTTGCTATAATATGAGAAATTAAAATATCAAACGGAAAAACTGGAAATGACATTAGAAGAATTAGACAAAAAGTATGTGCTTCAAACTTATTCACGTGACTATACAAACTTTGTCAAAGGACAGGGTGCAACACTCTATGATGAGAATGGAAAAGATTATATAGACTTTGCTTCAGGTATCGCAGTAAACTCTGTAGGTCATAACCATCCGAAATTAGTTGAAGCTATCTGTAATCAGGCAAAGAATATCATCCATATCTCAAACCTTCAAGTGATAGAACCTCAGGCAAAACTGGCACAGAAGATGGTAGAGCTTAGTGGATACGATATGGGAGTATTCTTTGCCAATTCGGGGGCAGAAGCGAACGAAGGAGCGATCAAACTCGCTCGTAAATATGGTGGAACAAAGTTTGAAAATAAACGTTACAAAGTGATCACGCTTGAACACTCATTTCACGGCCGTACGATCACTACAGTGAAGGCAACAGGTCAGGAGAGTTTTCATACACCAAACTTCTCACCGTATCCGGAAGGTTTCAGTTATGAGAAGAGTATCGATGATGTCTATAAAGCGATCGATGACGAGACTGTAGCTGTACTTATCGAACTGGTCCAGGGAGAAGGCGGTGTTCAGCCATTTGAAAAAGAGGAGATCCAAAAACTTGCTGCACACCTCAAAGAGAAAGGAATCTTACTTATTGTAGATGAAGTACAGACAGGGGTTTACCGTACCGGTGAGTTTCTTGCATCCAACCTTTACGGGATTGAACCTGATATCATCACGCTTGCAAAAGGGCTTGGCGGAGGCGTACCGATTGGTGCAGTGATGACTAAGCACAAAGATGTTTTGGTCGCAGGTGATCACGGAAGTACTTTTGGAGGAAACTATCTAAGTACGGCTGCAGGACTTGCTGTACTAGAGATCCTTTCAGAGTATTACGAGAGTGGTGCTGTAGGTGAGGCTTTGCTTTACTTTGAAGAGAAGCTTCAAGATATTGCCAAGCGTCATCCTAACCTTTTTGAAAAAGAGGTAGGTATCGGTCTGATGAGAGGACTACGTGCGAAATCTGCTGATATTCAGGTAGCAGTCATTAAAGGTGCAATGAAAGAGGGATTGGTGATCTTGAAAGCAGGGCGTAATACAGTTCGTTTCCTTCCTAGTATTACGATTACAAAAGAAGAGATGGATGAAGGATTCAAACGTTTGGAATCTGCACTTGGGAAGGTAGAAGCGTAATGAAAACAAGCATAATGAGAACACTGTTACTGGCTGTGGGAGTATCGATGCTCTCTTATGCAGATGAGTTGGGAGATATCCTCTCTACCAAGAAATCGATGATCTTTGATTATCAGATGAAGACCAATGAATTAGAGAGTGATCAACTTTCCAAAAGCTGGATCAATCCAATCAATGTGCGTTACAGTAAAAGCTACTCAACACAGTTTGGTGATACTAGAGACAGTTCGAATTTTACAGTAAGTATTGATCAGCCTATTTTCCGCTCAGGCGGTATCTACTACGCGATCAAATACTCTCAGGCATTGCGTGAAGCAAACACCGCAGAGATAGAGCTTCAAAGAAGGACGATGATCGCAGATGCTGTGACGACACTTTTTAATATCCACAAAAATAAGCTTCAACAAAAAAAGATGAAATATCAGATCAAAAATGATCAGATCGATATTCGTCAAAAGCGTGACAGCTATAATGCAGGGTTGCTTGACAGCAGCTTTTTGGATCAGGCGATAATTCAAAGAAGTCAGGATGAGA
Organism: Sulfurovum zhangzhouensis; assembly: GCF_030347965.1. NCBI lineage: Bacteria > Pseudomonadati > Campylobacterota > Epsilonproteobacteria > Campylobacterales > Sulfurovaceae > Sulfurovum > Sulfurovum zhangzhouensis. The sequence goes on along the minus strand of NZ_JAQIBD010000002.1, from coordinate 493,653 downwards.
CCACGTTGTTGGAGTTGGAACTTGGACTGCTCTCTTATCAACAGCAGTTTGCTCTTCTAAGTGACAAAGACCCTCAGAGCCTAAAGTTACCTACTTTAAAGCTTGTTAACAAAGAAACCTATAAAAATACAAACCTGGAACTCTATAGAGATAGACAAAGAGCACTTGAGAAGAGTCATAACCAAAAAGTGACATGGGCAAAATACCTTCCAACCGTTTCTTTGCAGGGGACCTATATCGATGCAACATATGCTAACCCTGTCTTTAGCAGTTTTGAAGAGCAGTATTATAACTACGGCTTTTCTGTGAGTATGCCATTGGATATCAATGCATTTGATGATATTGAAGCGAGTAAAGTAGCAAAACTTCAAGCTGAGGTTGAGGCGCTGGATCGTGAAGATACAGTCAATCAGGAGTATGATTGGATCGTCAACAATCTTGATATCTTGGATAGAAAGATCGCATTGGCACGCAAAGATGAGAAACTCTATCAGAACCTTTATAAGATAACCAGTAACTTGGCAAAGGCCGGCGAGAAGACGACTCTAGATGCTGATGTGATGCAAAATACACTTCAAATTCGTAAACTTGACCAACAGATCTATACCATTGATAAACAGATTGAGTTGCTGAAACTCTATGCTCGGATGGCTAAATAATGTACTTCAGTACCTATATGAATGAGTGGCTCTATGGGGATGAGGGCTATTATAAAAAATTCAAAGCAATAGGGAAAAGCGGAGACTTTTATACGGCTGTGAGTACCAGCAGATTCTTTGGTGCCAGTATAGCCAATCACTTTTACACACTTTTGAGTGAAGATCAGGCAGACCGTAACGGATGGCTAATCGAGGTTGGTGCGCATCAGGGGTATCTACTTTGCGATATGATCCAATGGCTCTATACCTGTGATCCAACTTTGGTAGAAACACTGAAATTTGGTATCGTAGAGCGGCAGCCTGAAGTACAAAAGGCACAGTTAGAGTATATTCAAGAGCGTTTTGGCAATGATATCAAGGTCACCCACTTTAATGATATCAATGAGGTGAACGTCGAGTATGCCTTTGTTGTGGCAAATGAGATCTTTGATGCGTTTCCTTGTGAACTTTTAAAAGATGAAAATCTAGCTGTAGTTGATCATCATACAATCAGTTGGGAAGAAGCACCTAAAGAGGTACTGCAATGGGCCCAAAAACATCATCAAAAACAAGGTGAGATCGCTGTAGGATATGAAGCATTTGCCGAAGCGATGGCAGAAGGTATACAAAAGTGTGATTTTGTCAGTTTTGATTATGGGGAGAAGTATGTACGTAATGATTTTTCTATCAGAGTTTACAGAAAGCATGAAACCTTCCCGCTTTTTGATGAAGAATTAGAGCTTACCGAGTCTTACCAAAAAGATGATATTACCTATGATGTGAACTTCGGACATGTAATAGAAGCTTTTGAGGCTGCAGGCTTTACAGAAGTGTCATATGAGACCCAGGCCAGGGCTTTGATCCGGTTTGGACTCATAGATATTTTAGAGATGTTCTCCAAGCAGGCAGACAAGGCAGTTTATACCAGAGAAGCTGATAAGATCAAAACATTGATTGCCCCAACCATGATGGGTGACCGTTTTAAGATGGTACATTTTAAAAAGTAGGATTTAAACGATGCGAGATCACTTAGTGATTTCGCATTGCTTTAAGTATTGTACATCGCTTTATAGCCGCTTCTTCGCCTGAGAACATCTCAGTATAGTGCTCAAACTTTTCCTGACCGATCATACCGATACACTCTTCTTTAGTCATGTCTCCCATTTCAGTACTTTGTTCAACCTGTTTTTCTTCATTGATCATAGCAGGTTGTACTTTGTTTGCAGGATACATATACTCAGAGGTGTAGTTTTCTGCTTGTACTAATTTGGGTGTGAAAGTTTTTTTGGGTGGGGCAGCAGCAGTGTATTTGGGGATTGTTTGGGTCTGAGGAGTTTTTGTCTCTTCGGGAGATACTGTTTCAGATTGGTTAGAGCTGCATCCTGTGATAAGAAGTGTCAAGAGTATGACAATTATTGCTTTCATCTTATTCTCCTATGTATTTGTTCGATTATACCTCTATAACTACAATTGAGATAGCAAAGCCGCCATCATGACTGATTGAGAGTGATGAATTTTTTATCTGGTGTCTTGCCTGGGCTTGTGGTGAGAGTTTAAAATGAGGTGCACCTTTTTGATCTTTATAAATGATAATATCATGAAATGCAAGCTCTGCACCTATTCCACACCCTAACGCTTTGGCAATTGCCTCTTTGGCTGCCCAGAGTCCTGCAATAGACTCAACTTTTCTGGATTCATCGATCTCTGAGTCAGTTAAAAAGCGCTCTTGAAATTTGATACCATACTTCTCAACCATCTTTCTTACGCGCTCTATTTGTATAATGTCTGTGCCTATCTTCATAAAGATATTATATCAGTATCTGGTAATACTTAGGTTTCTTTTTACATAAGATATTTTACATCCACTCAACAACTTTAGAAACCTCACTTGCAACAAAGCACTTTACTTTAGAAGGTTCTAGCGGTTTATTAGGGATCACTGCTTTGGTAAACCCTTGTGTCTCTATCTCTTTGAGACGATTAGAAAGGCCCGGGATCTCCCGTATCTCTCCAGTAAGGCTGACTTCTCCTAAAAAGAGTGTTTCCGCACTTAGCTCCCTCTCTCTATAGCTGCTTAGAATCGCAGCAATGATAGCAAGGTCTGCAGAGGGCTCTTGTACTTTAATTCCCCCGGAAACATTGATGAAGACATCATAGGTACCCAGCGGAAGATCAAGTTTCTTTTCCAGTAGGGCCAGAAGCATTCCCAAACGGTTATTGTCAAATCCGGTGGAGCTTCTTTTGGGATGTCCATAAGCTTCGGATACTAGAGCCTGTATTTCAACAATGATCGGCCGACTTCCTTCCATGATTACCGTAAGAGCCGAACCTGATTGAAGTTTATCTTTATTGAAAAACTTACCTGCCATACTTTTGGCATCATTCAGCCCTTCACGGTTCATTTCAAAGATACCTACCTCGTTGGTAGAACCAAAACGGTTTTTAAAGCCGCGTAAAAGTCTCAGCTCGGAATTGCTATCACCTTCAAAGTATAACACCGTATCAACCATATGCTCAAGTACTCTTGGTCCGGCAATCGATCCATCCTTGGTAATGTGCCCAATGATAAAGATAGGGATGTGCAGGCTTTTAGCAATACGCATCAGCTCAAAAGTGATCGTACGTACCTGTGTCACTGAGCCCGGTGCTGAAGAGGTCTCATCTGAGTAAAGTGTCTGAATCGAGTCTATGACAATAAATCCATAGTTTTCATTATTTATCTCTGCAAGTACTGCGTTTAAATTGATCTCGGCGAGTAGATAGAGATTATCATGGTTTGCTCCCAGTCTGTTGGCACGCAGTTTGATCTGTCCTGCAGACTCTTCTCCCGAGACATAAAGTACTTTTGTCCCTTGGCTTGCCAGGTTCCCTGCAATTTTTAGTAACAGTGTAGATTTCCCTATACCCGGACTTCCACCAATAAGTGTCAAAGAGCCGGGAACAATACCCCCGCCCAAAACAAGATCAAGTTCTTTGCTGCCTGAAGTAGATCTAGCGATATTATCTTCCTGGATATCGGTGATTGGTTGTGCTCTGTTTTTTGAAGTGAATGCCACAGAAGAGGTCTCTTTTAAAAACTTGATCTGTTCAGTAGAGAGTTCGATCATACTTTCCCACTCACCGCATGAGGTACATTTCCCCATCCATCTTGGAGATTGAAATCCGCATGCTTGGCACTCAAATAGTGTTTTTTTCTTTGCCATATCTTATCCTTGGGTTAACTAGATGAATTATAGAATAAATAACAAGAGTTGAGATAAAAATATGTCATATTGTCATATTTAAATCAGCTGCTATAAGGTCTTTTGCTATAATTGCATTTACAAAATAAAAGAGGTAGCGCAGTTTATGATAAGAGCACTTTTACACATACTTTATGGAATGTATTTGACCAATAGCTATGGTTTGAGGTTAAAACTTACAAAGGATCCAAAAAAGAAAAAAAGACTCAGAATTGCTTATTCGCAGGCACAGCTGGATGCATTGGGGATCAAAGTAAAAGTAAAACATCCTGAAAACCTACCCAATGACGGACAATATCTGCTTGTTTCTAATCATAGAAGTGTAATTGATCCTTTAATTATTGAACTGGCCCTCAAAGAGACTAATCTTTTTGGACTTTGGGTTTCTAAGAAAGAGCTTTATAATTCACTCTTTTTCGGTCTGTTCGTTCGAAATGCAGGTGCGATACTTATTGATCGTGAAAAAACACAAATGAGCGGATTTTTTAGCGAAGTCAAAAAAGGTGTGCAGGAGGGGCATTCCATTTATATCTTTCCTGAAGGAACACGTAATAAAACCAATGAACCTGTATCAACGTTCAAAGAGGGTTCTCGTATCATTGCTATGAAGAACAGATTACCGATATTACCGGTCTATATCGAACAAAATGCTGATGAGATTTTAAGAAAATCGATGAGAGAAGGTATCAAAGAGCAAGAGATTAACATAGTGATCGGTAAAGAGATCTCTTACCGAACCAAAGGTGATCTTGAACTACTCTATAAAGAAGAGTTTAGGCTTATATAGAGTAGGGACTAGATAAAGATCTCATCAAGTATGGTATTGACATACTCATTGGCTTTAAAGCGGATCATATCGGAGGGTTGCTCACCTGTACCGATGTACCAGATAGGCATTTTAAGTTCATCTGCGATACTCAGCACCGAACCGCCTTTTGCAGTTCCGTCTAATTTTGTGATGATGATCCCGTCAATTCCTATCATTTCATTAAATGCTTTTGCCTGATTGATCGAGGAATTCCCCTGTGTACCGTCAAGTACAAGCATTTTTCTATGAGGTGCACCGTCCATTGCTTTCCCTGCAACACGTATCATCTTCTTGAGCTCTTCGCTAAGGTTTGTCTGTGTATGCAAACGTCCTGCCGTGTCTATGATCACATGATCAATGCCCTTTGCCTTTGCTGATTCGATCGTGTCATATACGACAGCGGAAGGATCATGCCCCTGCTGAGTTGCTACTATCGGCACACCAAGTTTAGCTGCCCATCTGCTAAGCTGTTCTATTGCAGCAGCACGAAATGTATCTCCAGCACCAAGAATGACACTTTTGCCATGGTCTTGATAACGATATGCCAGTTTAGAGATGGTCGTGGTTTTCCCTGCACCGTTTACTCCGATGATCATTTCTACAAACGGTTTGGCATCACTCTCTTTCCAGTCTGCTTTATATTGAAAGACAGAGATAAGCGAGTTAAAAGCCTGTACTCGATTGATATTTTCAGGTAGATCTTCAAGCAAACGTTCCACCAGTTCATAGTTGACATCTGCTTCTAAAAGTATATCTTCAAACTCATCTTTGCTGATCTCTTTTTTCTTGTTAGGTGCGACTTCTTTGATCGCTTCATTGGTTTTGCCCAATACTTTTTTGAAAAGGTTAAACATGAATGAACTATCCTTTAATCTTTGTTTATCATTAGTATATCATGTGTAATCATCTCTATGGGAACAGCACCTTCATAGATAGAATCGGTTTCTCCTTTATGATACAACAGTGTTGTCGGAGTAGTTAAGTTATCACTATCCAATAGTTCTGAAAAGATGTTAATCAATGTATCATGTGAGCTATCATAAGAGATGAAATAATCGATTTGATTCATACTGATAAATGCTTTGAGGTTTTCCTCATCTATTGATTGGTTGGTTGGTATACCCAAGACCGTGAGACGGTCATGATATTTATCCTGCAGTTTTGTAAGATAAGGAATCTGCGCCATAGAATCATGATCATTCATATCGAAAAAGTTGATCAGCAGTATAGGTTTACTTTGAGTATCAGGTAAGAGTTTCCCCCCTTGTATAGTCAGTGTATACTTTTTCCCGCTGCGATCTTGAAATAGTAAACTACCTGAAGTTGTAGATTTATGTGCTGGTTTCCCTTTTACTGATGTTGATGTGAACATCTTTTTTTGTGTGATATTTGTATCCGGAGCACCTATGATTTCAGTACTGTTTTCTACAGGAAGTTCCGTATCTGTTTTAGTCTTTTTTTCTTCACATCCGTTGAATGAGAATGATATACATAAGAGTATACCTATAAATATTGCATTCTTAGTTCTTTTCACAGTATACCTTTACAGGGTTATTATTCAATTCAGGGTTTTTAGATATACCCATTAGATATAATAAATTAAAAAAAAGATTATAACCAAAGAGCATTAAAAAGAGGTATACTGAAAAATGAGGCAAACCATTGAGAAAAGGGCGTTTAGAGCATCTTGTCTGGAGAAATTGCGAAAAGCATCTCAAAGAGGTGCATATTCAAAGGATAAAAGCATTGTGCAAAGACTTTACAGTGAGATTGTCGCTTTTGATGCTCAAAATATCATGCTTTATCTTCCACTGGGAACAGAGGTGAACCTCTATCCGCTTATAAAACAGTTACGTAAAGAGGGTCGGAAGCTTTATGTACCGTTTATGGAGGGTAAAAGTTTCAGGTTGGTAAAATACAGATTACCACTAGAGAAAAAGAAATTTGGAATCAAAGAGCCCAAAGATTCAAAACAGTATAGACAAAAAGCAATTGATATGGCGATCGTACCGATAGTGGGATTGGATGTGACACAAAGACGTGTTGGATTCGGTAAAGGTATGTATGATAGATTTTTTGAGAAAGAAAATAAAAATATTAAAAGAACCGTATTTTTAGCACGTGAATTATGTTATAGCAAAGAGATTATTACAGACGATTTTGATGTGACCGCTGACATGATTATCACGGGATAGAATAAAATATAGAGGTAGACTGATAGTATTTACCTCTTACGGTGTGAGGAGAATAGATGATAGAGACAATTGGACTCTCCTCCATAGCAGGAGTTGTTTTAGGCGTAGTAAGTTGCTACTTTTGGTTAAAAAGCAGTACACAAAGTAAATTTTCTTATATGGAGTTGGAGAGCAGAGCAAAAGCAAAGGCGATCGAACATGAGGCTGTACAGATACTTGAAAACAGTAAAGTAAGAATCAAGGCAAATGAGATCGAGCAAGAACGGGAGTATCAAAAGCGTTTATCAAAATTGGATGAACGTCAACGCTCAGTGATTCTTGAACAAAAAGTGATGGAGTCTGAAAAAAAACGTTTTGAGGAAAAGAAAAAAAGTCTGCAAAGACAGGAGAGAAACCTTGAAAAGCTAGAGCAGAACAAGCAAGCTGTGATCACTGAAGCAATCGATAAAATGGAACATATTGCTTCTCTTACCAAAGAGGAAGCAAAAGCCTTTATCCTTGAGAAGGTCGAAGAGCAAAGCCGCGCAGAGGTAGCAGACATAGTACGCAAGTACGAACATGAAGCCAAGGAAGAAGGTGAAAAGAAGGCCAATTATATCCTTGCTCAGGCTACAACGCGCTATGCAGGTGAGTTTGCCGGTGAACGCTTGATCAATACTATTACGCTTCCCAGTGATGAACATAAAGGTCGTATCATCGGGAAAGAGGGACGAAATATTAAATCTCTGGAGATGCTTTTAGGTGTTGATATCATTATTGATGAGACTCCGGGAGTGATCGTAGTGAGTTCGTTCAACTTATATAGAAGAGCGATAGCAACACGTGTGATAGAGATATTGGTAGAAGATGGACGTATCCATCCCGGACGTATTGAAGAAGTGCATGAAAAAGTACAAAAAGAGTTTGAACAGAAAACTTATGAAGAGGGTGAAAATATCGTCATAGATCTCGGGCTTTTTCCTATGGCTGAAGAGCTTATAAGGTTGCTTGGTCGTATGAAATATAGAGCAAGTTATGGACAAAATGCACTGGCACATACATTGGAAGTAGCAAATTTGGCCAAAGTGATGGCTGCCAATATGGGTGGAGATGAAAAACTTGCTATGCGTGCAGGTTTGCTGCATGACATCGGTAAAGCATTGACACAGGAGCATGGAGGTTCACATGTTGAACTGGGGGTAGAGCTTTGCCGCAAATATCATGAACATCCAACGGTGATCAATGCGATCTATGCACATCATGGTTATGAAGAACCTGATTCGGTAGAGTCTGCTGCGGTTTGTGCTGCAGATAAACTTTCTGCAGCCAGACCGGGTGCCAGACGAGAGGTACTTGAAAGCTTTACCAAGAGGGTACAGGAGATCGAAGATATTGCGACTGCCAAAGAGTATGTCACAAGTGCGTATGCGATCAATGCAGGGCGTGAGATACGTGTATTTGTCAATGCTGATAAGATCTCGGATAATGAATCTGTGCTTTTAAGCAAGGAGATCGCCAAAGAGATCGAAGAAAAGGTACAGTACCCCGGTGAGATCAAGGTCAATGTTATCCGTGAGACGAGAGCGACAGCATACGCTAAATAAAAGCAAGAGGCTTCTTATGAATTAATGAAGGTTACAGAAATTAGAGTGTAAACGCAAAGAGATTTATTTATTCTACGTTATAATCAACGATATAAATGATTAGGAGTTAATTCTAAGATGGATAGATGTAGCCAAATTAAGGCAAGTGTGAGAATGGAAGAGAAATATGCAGGGATGTGTCTTACATTTGACAGAAATGATCAGAGTCTTCTTGATGAAGTCAATGAAGCGATTGTAAAAGTCAATAAAGAGATGAAGATGACACCGCTTATCTGGGACAATCTTAATAATAAGACCCTCTATGTAGAGTTTAAAGAAGATGTACAAAGAGACAGTGGTGTTTATTTTGAGAAGCTACTTAGAGAGCTCAAAATAGATAAATGTGAAAATGATATATTTCAACTATAAGGCGGAAGAAAAGTAATGTTAAAAAAAGTATTGATGATTGCACTATTATTTTGTGGATTACAGTTACAGGCAGAAGAGAAAGCTCCTGTTGTAGTCCTTGAAACCAATCTTGGAAAGATTGAACTGAAACTTTATCCTAAGATAGCGCCTAAAGCTGTAGAAAATTTTACGACGCATGTAAGGAACGGCTACTACAATGGATTGATCTTTCATAGAATTATTAAAGACTTCATGATACAAGGCGGGGATCCGACAGGTACGGGTAGAGGCGGTGAGTCTATCTGGAAAAAAGATTTTGAGGATGAATTTGCCCCTAATGTGGTATTTGACAGACCGTTTTTACTTGCAATGGCAAATCGTGGACCTAAAACAAACGGAAGCCAGTTTTTTATTACTACAGTACCGACACCATGGTTGAACGGAAGACATACTATTTTTGGTGAGGTGATTGCCGGTCAAGATGTGGTAAGTAAGCTTGAAAATGTCGATGTAGACCCTAGGATGAGTCGACCGTTCTTTGATCAAAAGATCATTAAAGCGTATATCAAATAAATTTTACAATCGAAAATCTTTCTATCAGGAGGAGATTCTTCTCCTGATTGCAAATAACCGGTCTTAGGTTGGTTATTATCTTTAAAATCATTTTTTATCTTTATTATTAAGGCACTCATGGACTTAAATCAACTTAGAGAAGAACGTCAAACATGGTTGACGTGGAAAAATATCGTACCGTTTCAGGATGCAATCAAGGCGCTGCCGGAGTTTGAAGATATCACAGTCTCTCTTGGGGATGTTGTAAGTATAGATATCCCGAATCTCACACAAGAGCAGGCTGATCAGATCAAGCAGACCGCACTACTGATGAAGCCGTGGAGGAAAGGACCTTTCCGGATCAATGAGCTTTTTATCGATACGGAATGGCAGAGTCAGATCAAATATAACCTTCTTGAGCCGTACTTTGATTTGGAAGGGAAAGTCGTCGGCGACATCGGATGCAATAATGGTTACTACCTTTTTCGTATGCAAAGTCAAAATCCCAAAAAACTGATAGGATTTGATCCTTCGGCTATCTACTACTCACAGTTTCAGTTTATTAACCATTTTGTTAAATCGGATATCGTTTATGAGATGTTGGGGGTAGAGCATGTAGAGTTTTATGAACATAAATTTGATGTACTCTTTTGTCTGGGAGTGCTTTATCACCGTTCAGATCCCGTAGCAATGCTCAAGTCACTTTATAAGGGGCTGGAGAAGGGTGGAGAGTTGATCCTTGATACCTTTATGATAGACGGAGAAGAAGAGGTGGCACTGACCCCGGCAGGAAAATACTCAAAAATACCAAATATCTATTTTGTCCCAACGATACCGGCATTGAAAAACTGGTGTCATCGTGCTGGCTTTGAGTGTGTAGAGGTACTTGAAACAAAGGTAACTGATCTCAATGAACAACGAAAAACCGACTGGATAGATACGCAGAGTTTAGAGGATTTCCTTGATCCAAATGATCCAAACAAAACAGTAGAGGGGTATCCAGCACCCAAAAGAGTTTATATTAAAGCAAAAAAGTCACTCTAAATATTTATACTAGAATAAAAGCTTATTTTGTATGATTAGATTGAAAAAACATTAGGATAACCTTAAAGATAACCTTAGTTTTATTTTTAAATAAGCTTGTTTTTGCTATAAATTTACCACTAAACAGAGAAATCGAACAAACTTTAAGGTTCGGTTTACTCTTTGTAGACCAATAAAAGCAGTAAATAATATGAGAATTTTAAGCGTAGGGTTTGACGATGAATTCGTCAATGAACTTGAAAAAGAGTTAGATAAATACTTTATTTGTATTGTAGATAATGCCAAAGATATGTACGATGCGACAAACTTCACAGACTTTAGACATTATGAACTGGTGATCATCGTAGATGAAGGGGTACAGTTTTCACTAGAACGTTATGTAAATGAAGTAAAGAAGAAAAAGAGTGAGACAAAGATCATCATACTAACGGATAAGCCGAAGAGCCAAGCAGAATTTTTCAAGCTTGGAGTTGATGATGTAGTCTATCAGCATTGTGATCAGCCTGACTTGATCGCTGCAAGAGTACTTGCAAATATGAGACATCTTTTTGGTACACAGGTTGAAGTCGATAAACTTGTGATTGATATTGCTAACAAAAGAATACAGTATGATGATAAAAATGTATCGCTTAACGGAAAGACATTTGATATCCTTGCATACCTTGCACTGAGAGAAAAAAGAGTTTTTTCTAAAGATGAGATCATCAATGCACTCTGGGAAGAGCCTGAGTATGTGAGTGACAATACCGTTGAGGTAGCGATCAACCAGATCAGAAAAAGACTCAAGCAGATCCTTGGTTTCCAGGTGATTCATACGGTAAGACGCCGCGGTTATAAATTCGCTTATTAATTTTTGTGCTTTTAGCACATCATCTTTTCGCGATCTTTTCAATCACTTACTATCTAGTAAGCTCCTTCAAGAGATCGCAAAAATCTAATGTACTCTAAACACAAATCTTTAATAAACTCACTAGCCTGAACTCCTTTCAAAAAATATCGCTATAATCTTCCAAAACGAAGAGGAAGTACTTTATGCAGTTAAATACCCACTTAAATATCGATACATCACTATGCGGCAAGGTTGTCAAACTCGAAGATAACTACTCTGAGGTATTACTGCATACTACTGTACATATGTGTGCAGATGCACAAAGGTTGGTGCATGGAGGGTTTGTTTTTGGTGCAGCAGACTATGCAGCAATGAGTGCAGTAAATGATCCTTATGTGGTGCTGGGTGCATCAAGCTGTAAGTTTACAGCTCCTGTCAAGGTAGGGGATGCTGTGTTGTGTAAAGCATCTGTGGTCAGTGAAAAAGGGAAAAAGAAAGAGGTGGATGTACAAGCTTTTGTAAATGCAAAGCTTGTGTTTGAGGGGAGTTTTACGACGTTTGTATTAGATAAGCATGTGTTAGACTAAACGTGAAACTGTTCACGTTTGTAAAGTCCTCTAGCCTACTCGGGTCGCTATGCTCCACCGCTTCGGTTCCGTCGGACTAAACGTGAAACTCTTCACGTTTATAAAGTCCTCCTCACCTGTTTGATCCAAAATGGCATGACTTTTTGTTCGGCTTTGAGTGTGGTACTCATACCGTGACCTGGATAGATCGTGTAGTCTCCTTTGATCTGCATCGCTTTTTCCAGACTTTTGATCATGTCTTTACCGCTTGAGTTTGGAAAGTCCCATCGTCCGATGGATTGTTCAAAAATAAAGTCTCCGCTGAACCATACATCACCTATCTCGATCACCGAACAGCCCGGTGTATGGCCGGGAAAATGACGGAATCTGATCTTGATTCCTTCTAGTTCAAACTCTTCATCCCCATTAATGAGAACATCAGGGTGGCTTGGCGGCGTACCTTGGGAAAAGGGATCATTTGCAAGCATGAAGGCATCACCCTTTGGACAGTATATAGGAAGGTTAAGCACTTTTTTGACCTCTGCGTTGCTCCAAACATGGTCGAAATGCCCGTGTGTATTGAGGATCGCTACGGGATGAGTAATGTTATTGAGTACCCAATTGGTTGCACCGACACCCGGATCGATGATAAAGTCTTTTCCTTCTACTGTAACAATATAACAGTTGGTTTGGTAGGGCCCCATAGGTTGCATTTTGATTTGCATGTTATAATTCTCCTAATGAATACGCATGATAATAACTTTTATAACTTATTAGAAACTGCAATACGCAGTGATGATATAGTGCTCAAAGAGCATCTGGTCGCGCAATGTTTGGAGTATTGTAACCAAAATTCGGTTAGCATACCGCAGGATTTTGAACCGGTGATGTTTGAAACACCTTCGTATGCCTCCACGTGTACGATCGTAAATCCTCGGGATCTTCCTACCCGAAAGGAGTTTGATACTCCTGAAGGTTTGGCAACATTGGTCCATGCCATTACGCATATTGAGTACTCAGCGATCGATCTGGCACTGGATGCAGTCTATCATTTTCCACAAATGCCACTGGAATATAAAGTAGACTGGTTGATCGTAGCAGAAGATGAAATACGTCATTACAAGATGTTGATCGAACTGCTGGATATCTTGGGGTATCGTTACGGTGATTTTCCGGTACATTGCGGGCTTTTTGATGCTGCAGTACACACGGCACATGATTTGCTTGACCGCATGGCGGTTGTCCCTCGATACTATGAGGCAAGCGGACTTGATGTGAATCCACAGATCATCAAAAAGCTTGAGAACAAACGTAAAAATCCGCTTGTTGCAAAACTTATCGATGCATTGAATATCATCTATGATGAAGAGATCGATCATGTACATAAAGGAGATAAGTGGTTTAAGTATCTTTGTGCACAGCAGGGGTTAGATGAATCTGTCTATTTTGAGATCCTAGAGCGTTATAAACTCTTGAGCAAACACCGTCCTCATATCAATGTGAATGCTAGAAAAGAAGCAGGATTTACCTGTAATGAGATCAAAAAACTGGGTGCAAAAACATGCGATTAGACCAAGCATATGAGTATCTGCTCTTTTCTCCCAAATGGTACCATCTGCCTTTCATCGTCTTGATGCTTCCATTCTCAATCATATACGGTGCTTTTATGTGGCTCAGGAGAGCTGTCTCTTCTCCAAAAGATTTTGGCATATCTATTGTGAGTGTTGGAAATTTGATCGTTGGAGGAAGCGGTAAAACGCCCTTTACCATATCATTGGCTTCAAGGTTGGATGATGTTACGATCATTTCACGTGGGTATGGTAGGAAAAGCAAAGGGTTGGTTGAAGTCAGCTGCAAAGGAAAGATACTGGCAAGTGTAGAGCAGAGCGGTGATGAACCTATGCTTATGGCGCTATCGCTTCCCAAAGCTTCAGTGATAGTGAGTGAAGACCGGCATCAGGCAATTCGAATGGCTAAAGAGAACGGCGCAAAGCTCATCATACTTGATGATGGTTTTAATCGTGTGGAGATCAAAAAGTTCGAGATCATTCTGGAACCGGAGAAGATAAAAAACGTTCTGCCGTTCCCTGCAGGGCCTTTTAGAGAGTTTTGGTTTACTAAATACTATGCGGATATGGTCGTAAAAGAAGGCAGGGATTTTACCAGAGTTGTAGAGATAGATGAACCGCAGTCAAAAATGCTGCTGGTGACTGCGATTGCAAATCCACAAAGACTTGACAAGTATCTACCTAAAGAGGTAGTGCAAAAAGTCTATCTGAAAGATCACGATTATTTTGATGAAGGCGAGATCAGAAAAGTAATGGATGATTGTGGCGCTGATTCGATCTTATGTACTTCTAAAGACAGGGTTAAAATGGAAGGATTTGATCTGCCTATCTCCGAGCTAAAACTCAAACTAAACATAGAAGATGATATAATTAAAAAAATTCAATCATATATTCAATCAAGTCTATAAAAGTCAGTGTCTGCAGTAATGATCGATAGAGCTCCATCAAGAGTGATACAGATGCGAGAGCCTACTGCTGAAGCATGTTCTTGAAGACTTGTTCAAAAGGATTCTAGTCAATGAGAGACAATCTACAAGTAGTAAAAACACTCCATGAAGCACTGCCTTATATTAAACGTTTTGCTAATGAAAAGATCGTAATAAAATATGGTGGAGCAGCACAGACAAGCCCTGAGCTCAAAGAGCAATTTGCACGTGATATCGTACTGTTGCATTTAGTAGGTATGAAGCCTATCATCGTGCACGGTGGTGGACCGAGTATTAATAGACTTTTGGCTGATTTGAATATTGGTACGACATTTGTGGATGGACAGCGTGTTACGACAAGAGAAGTCATGCGTATCGTGGAGATGGTGCTTAGCGGTGAAGTCAACAAAGAGATCGTTTCACTGCTTGACAACCACGGAACCAAAGCGATCGGTATCTCGGGGAAAGATGGTGGGTTCCTTAAAGGTATTCCAAAAGATTTTGAGAATTTCGGTTATACGGGAAGAATTGAACATATCAATCCTGAGATTGTGAATAATATCATTGAAGACGGTGCCGTTCCTGTTATTGCCCCTATCGCAGGAAGTGATACTATCGGGCACCCAGGGTTTAATATCAATGCTGATTTGGCAGCAAGTAAGATCGCTGTAGCCCTCAAAGCAAGAAAAGTACTTTTCCTTACGGATACTCCGGGGGTATTGGATAAGAATATGGAGCTTATCACAAACCTTGATATTGACAAGACAGAAGCCCTCAAGCAAGACGGTACGATACAAGGAGGTATGGTACCGAAAGTAGATGCTTGTATCGAAGCACTTCGCGGGGGTGTCAAAAAAGCACATATTATTGATGGACGTGTAGAACACTCTTTACTTTTAGAGATACTTACAAGTTCCGGAATCGGTACCTGTATTGAATTGTGATATACTAAAATCTCACAATAGAAATCATAAATTTTTAAAATAGAAGTAATATCTCTGATGATATTACTTCTCTGAACCTATAGCAATAAGCAGGGGAAATACTATCAGTTCTACCTTCCTTAGCAAAGATTAGCTATAATACTGGAACTCATAAATATAGGAAATATTTGATGCAATTTATCGAAACACGTGGTAATGATGGACAAAAGCCTGTTTCAGTCTCTTTTTCTGAAGCAATATTAAGTCCAAGTGCAAGTTTTGGAGGACTTTATGTACCAAAGTCACTTCCAAGTCTTGATCAGGCATATCTAGAATCTCATCTAGAGAGCCACTACAAAACATTAGCGATCGATTTTTTAGAAAAATTCGGTATTGATATAGATAGAGAGGTGCTCAAAGAAGCACTAAAAAGATATGATGCATTTGATGACCCTTCAAATCCTGTACCGCTTACACAGGTTGAAGAGGACTGTTTTGTCTCTGAACTTTATCATGGCCCTACACGTGCTTTTAAAGATATGGCACTTCAGCCTTTTGGATATGTACTTTCTAGGCTGGCACAGGAAAAAAATGAAAACTATCTGATCATGGCTGCTACAAGCGGTGATACGGGACCGGCAACTTTGGAAACTTTTAAAAACCAAAAAAATGTAAAAGTTGCTTGTCTTTATCCTGATGGCGGTACTTCAGATGTACAGAGACTGCAAATGGTCACTGAAGATGGTGAAAATCTCAAAGTGATCGGAGTTAAAGGAAACTTTGATGATACTCAGAACACACTCAAAGAGTTACTTGCTTCTGAAGACTTTAAAGCAGAGCTAAAAGCACATAATATCAAACTTTCTGCAGCAAACTCAGTGAACTTTGGGCGTATTATCTTCCAGATCATTTACCATATTCACTCGTATCTTGAGTTGGTACGTAAAAAAGCGATTACAATGGGTGAGAAGATCTATCTTGTGGTTCCAAGCGGTAACTTCGGGAATGCCCTTGGTGCTTACTATGCGAAGAAGGCAGGTCTCCCTATTGAAAAGATCTTGATCTCTTCCAATATAAATAATATTCTGACTGATTGGATCAATAAAGGTGAGTATGATCTCACTATAAGAACATTGGTTCAGACAGAGTCTCCTGCAATGGATATTTTGAAAAGCTCCAACGTAGAACGTATCATGTATGACAAATTCGGTCCTGAACGTACTAAAGAGTTGATGGATGAATTAGCAAGCAATGGTAAATATAAGTTGACAGACGATGAGGTTGCAGCAATACAGGAAGATTTTTCTGCTTCATTCTCTGATGATGCAGAGTGTGAAAATGTGATTGGTGTTTATGCAAACAAAGGTTACATTATGGACCCTCATACGGCTACATGTATGAAAGCCTACCAGACACTTAGAGAGAAGCCGTTAAAAACAGTAGTATACTCAACTGCAGAGTGGACAAAATTCTCTCCGGCTGTATCTAAGGCACTTGGAAAAGAGGTGAAGGGTGATATCGCAGCACTCAAAGAAGTAAGTGAGTCTGCCAATGTGAATGTTCCTGATATGATCAATGCACTCTTTGATAAACCTATTAAACATACTGTAGTAGTAGATAAGGAAAACATCAAGGGAGAGATGCTGAGCTTCTTATAGTTCAGTAGATAATGATGACAAAGTTACTACACTCACTAATTATCATGAGCACCATAGCTTCGGCAGAAGGAGTGATAGAGTGTAGGGTAGTGACTGAGGGATTTCAAGAGTGTAATCCCTACAGTACTAAGTATCTTTATGCAAAAGAGATCGAATATGAGAAAGATCGTAAAAAGCTCATCAATGTAAAATCCCTTCCTGTCAATGAAGAAAAAGCTGTTCTCAGAGTAATTTCTGTAGAGGAAACCGCAGCACCCTATAAACTTTCCAAAGAGTCTTTACGTTTTAAAGGAAGTGCAAGTAGCACATTTGAACAACCACTCGATATAGTCGGTGAAGTAAGTGTAGAGAAAGATAAAGAACCCACTGAAAAAAGAGCTCTTATGTCTAAAGAAGATCTCGAAAAATATATTGGTGAGCTGCAAAAATATGAAAAAGAACTTCAAGAGAATAAAGAAAAAGAGATAGGAATCTACCGGGTTACATCAGGTGATGCCTTAAGCCGTATCGCGAAAAAATTCAAGATGAAAACTGCAGAGCTTAGAAAGTTTAACAAGCTCGAAAAAGGTGCACTCTTACGTATAGGACAGAAGTTGATCCTGCCATATTCGCAAGATATGGTTGATGCTATTACCAGCGCTAGATATAAAGTAAAACAAGGTGACAGCTTAATATCTATCGCGAAAAAGTTTGACCTTCAGCCTGAAGACTTAATTAGCTTCAATAAATTAAAAAAGAATACATTGCTTAGGATTGGAAAGGTATTAGACCTTCCTTTACCGCACAAACTGGCAGAATTGGCAAAACAGAAAAACTACAGTAGATATGGTAACCGTAGTCTGAGAGTTACTGCAACTGCTTATACCTCACATGCAAAACAGACAGATACCACACCATTTCTGGCTGCTTGGAACAACCGTCTGATTCCCGGAATGAAAATCATTGCAGTCTCAAGAGACCTGCTTTCTCTCTATGGAATGCGTAATGGGACAAAAGTACGGATCGCAGGTCTTCCGGGTATCTACCGTGTACGTGACAAGATGAATAAACGCTATAAAAGACGTATCGATATCTATATGGGAGTAGATCGTAAAAGAGCGTTACGCTGGGGTAGGAGAAGCGTACAGATCTACTGGGATTAAAGCAAGGGTAGGGAGTTATGCCTCCTAATAATCTACGAATTTTCCTGAAGCTCTTCATAGATCTCAAGAATTTCAAGGTATCTGTCACTCTTTTCTTCGTATTCTTTTTCCACTTCGGCAAGTTCTTCAGAGATAACAGTCAGTCCTTTTTCCTGGTAGCATGCCGGGTTTTGTAAACAGTTGTTCAACTCATCTATCTTTGCTTCCAATGCTTCAATCTGGGCTGGAAGTTTGTCAAAATCCTGCTGCTGTTTGTAACTAAGCTTTGTCTGCTTTTTTACCTTTGGATTTTCTTCTTCTTTTTTAGCTGCAAAATTTGCAGTCTCTTGTTCTAAGTCACCCAGCTCTTTGATCTCTTTTTCAATACTAAGATACTCTGTATAACTTTGATAAGATTCCTCTACCAGCCCGTTACCTTTAAAGATAAAGAGCTTAGAAGCGATCTTGTCTATGAAGTACCTGTCATGCGAAACAAAAAGGATTGCTCCAGGGAAGTTGATCAGTTTCTCTTCAAGGATATTGATTGTTTGGATATCCAGGTCATTGGTAGGTTCATCTAGAATGAGACAATCTACTTTCTTGGTAAGAAGAAGAGCAAGTGCTACACGGTTTTTCTCTCCCCCGCTTAGAACGCCGACCTTTTTATCTAAGAACTCTTTAGGAAAGAGGAAACTTTTGAGATAACCATAGACATGCATATTCTTTCCCTGAACTTCAACTCTATCACCACCATCAGGACAGAATGTCTCTATCAGTGTCTTCTCATCATTGAGCATCTCTCTGTGCTGATCAAAATACCCGACAGAGAAATCCCCTTGTTTGATAATACCGCTGTCAGGTTTAATACGACCTAACATTAGTTTAAGCAGAGTGGATTTACCTGCACCGTTGATTCCGACAATAGCGATCTTGTCTTTTTGCAAGATACGTGTAGTGAAATCCTCAATCAGTTTCTTTCCCGGTACACTGTAGTGAAGATGTTCGATTTCAAAGAGCATCTTTTTACGTGACACACCTTCTTCACGGTTGAAGTGTTTTTTCTCCCGTTCCAGTTCGATCATCATCTTTCGTATCAACGTCGGGTTTGTTTTTGCTTCTTCACGTAGTTCAAAGACACGTTTTTTACGTCCTTGGTTACGTTTCTCTCTAGCTCTTACACCTTTCGCCAGCCATGCTTCTTCTTGTTTAAGCAGACGCAGGAGATTTTCATGGCTTTTCTGCATAGATTTCATACGTGCTTCTTTTTGTTCCAGATAACGCATGTACCCACCGTTATAAGAGACAAGCATTTGGTTGTCCACTTCTACAACACGCGTAGCCACCGTATCAATAAAATGTCTGTCGTGTGAGATAAAGAGCAGAGTGAACTTCTCTTTGAGCAGCATATCTTCCAGAAATTCCACCATATAGACATCAAGGTGGTTCGTCGGTTCATCCAGCAACAGCACGTCAGGCTTTTTGAGAATCAGTCCAGCAAGAGCAACACGACGCTGTTCCCCACCTGAAAGCGTGATAGCCGGTCTGTCTTCATACTCTTTGAGTTGGAATTCCTGTAGAACTCGTTCGACCTTGTCATCAAGATTCCAGGCATTATGATGGTCGATATAGTTGCTGAGTTTTTCATGTTCTTTAAGCAGTTCGGTATTATCAAAGTCTGTAGCCAGTTTGGAACTGATCTCATCGTAGTTTTTTTTGGCTTCTTTGAGTTCGGTAAGTTCATTCTCTATAGCTTGACGGACACTAAGCCCAGGTTCAAATTTCGGGTGTTGCTGCAGCATCTCTATCTGTACAGACTTGTCGATCACCCTTTTACCTTCGGTTGGTTCTTCACTTCCGATAATGATCTTCATTAAAGTTGACTTTCCACAACCATTCTGTCCAATGATCGTAACTCTCTCCCCTTCATTCAAATGGAAGTCAACATCATCAAGCAGAAGTTTGACATCATATTGTTTTTTGATATGAAAAAGGTCGATCAGTGCCATGGTAAATCCTAAAAATATGAGTTGTGGAATTATATCAATAAAAGGGTACATCTATCCATAGATGGTACACACAATGGACAATAAAAATGTAAGATTTTGGAAAATACTTTCAAATCCTAGCCTTGCTAAGATGAAGTAAGGATTTTATATAAGATTGCTTTTTATTGTCCACCCTACGGGCATTAACATCTGTTCCTTATGCGTTGTTACTCACTTTAGAATTAGCTTGGGCTACTCCTTCAAGTGAGTGCCTAGCCTAAGAAAAAACTGATAAAGTTGTGAGTATCATCTATGGATAGAGGTACCCTTAAGCCTTGATTAGGTATATTCCAGACAATTATTAAAAAGGATAGGTATGTTAGAGACAGTTATAGGACTCTATTCACTGTACACTTTTTTGAGAGTCTATATCTCAGTAATGCAGATTGGGTACATCAACCAAGAGAAGTGTAAAGCACCCGTATTGATGAGTGCAGAGAAATATTTTACTGCGGGCAGTTATGCTGTGGCTAAAGAGAGACTCTCATTAATAGAAACTTTTGTAGACTATTTGATGTTTCTGTGGTGGGTTTTGGCAGGCTTTACATGGTTATCCGGCATGGTACAGGTTGAAAGTGTATTGTTGAATGCTGTTCTCTTTTTGTTTGGTTTTATTGCAATCAACTATATCGTAGGGTTGCCGTTTGAACTCTATCAGACATTTAAAATCGATGAAGCGTACGGGTTCAATAAGATGACACCGGGACTATTTATAAACGATATGATCAAGTCAGTTTTGATGTTCATTATCTTTGGAGGAGCACTGTTTACATTGTTGGCATGGATTATTTCAAACTTTACTATGTGGTGGTTATGGGGATTTGTTCTGATCTTTGCAGTAGCTGTCCTTGTCAATGTGCTTTATCCTACAGTTATCGCTCCGATATTTAACAAGTTTGAACCGATCGAAGAGGGTGAGCTTAAAGAGGAGATCACCAAGCTGATGGAGCAGGTCGGATTGAAGAGTGACGGGATCTTTACAATGGATGCCAGTAAACGTGATAGCCGGTTGAATGCTTATTTTGGAGGATTGGGAAAGAGCAAGCGTGTTGTACTCTTTGATACACTTTTGGCAAAGCTCAACACGAAAGAACTCCTTGCTGTACTGGGACATGAGCTTGGACACTTCTCGCATGGGGATATATGGAAAAACATAGGCTTAATGGGCTTGTTGCTCTTTATTGCGTTTTATCTTTTTGGACATTTGCCCGAAGCCCTCTTTTTAGAGATGGGAGTGATGCAGCATGCAGGTGTACAGATAGCGATGTTATTATTGTTACTGCCTTTGGTAAGCTTTATCTTTACACCGTTTATGAGTTATGTAAGCCGTCATAATGAATATGCTGCAGATGAATTTGGCTCTCAGATGGGAGGTAAAGAAAACCTGGTCTCTGCATTGCTTAAACTTATAACAGAAAACAAGGCTTTTCCTAAGTCACACCCTTTGGTGATTTTCTTTTATTATACGCATCCACCGGTTCTTGAAAGACTCAAAGAGCTTGGATATGATGCTACCGGTGTGGTAGTAGGTGAAGAGAGTGAAGTACCTAAAGACGGGATATTTACTTTTATCGGTGATGAAAACTGTAAATAAACAATTTAACAGAGTGCTTGCAATATAAAGTAAAGGCACAATCTAAGAAGAGAAAGGAAGTTACTTGACTATATCTCAAGCACTGAAGTGGGCTAAAAATGAGCTAATGGAAGCATGTGAAAGACCTCTTTTTGAAGCAGAACTTCTGTTAGCCTATCATTTAGAGAAAGAGCGTCTGTATCTCCATATGTATATTGATGAAGAGATAGCGGATATAGAAAGGTATAAAGCATTGGTAGAACGGCGGGCCAAGCATGAACCCTATGAGTATATCGTCGGTAAAGCAAGTTTTTATGATATTGAACTTGAGGTGGAACCTGGCGTACTGATCCCACGTCCTGAAACAGAGATACTTATTGAGAAAGTGGCACAGATCATCGAACAAGATGGGATCACCCTCATGGCAGAGATAGGGATAGGCAGCGGTGCGATCGCAGTGGTACTGGCTAGAAAGTTCCCGCAGCTTCATATTATCGCGACAGATATCTGTGACACACCGCTTAAAGTAGCGGGTAAGAATATTCAGAAGTTTGGTTTGCAAGACCAGGTTGAACTGAGAAAATCCAATCTGATTGATGAAGTACCAGAAGCATTGGAACTTGTGGTCTCCAATCCTCCTTATATTGCTGAAGATTTTATCCTGGAGTCCAATGTCGTAGACTATGAACCTAAGGAAGCACTCTTTGGCGGCAGAGTAGGTGATGAGCTTCTCAAACAGATCATTACGGATATTTCCCGCCGTGGTATCAGATACCTTGCCTGTGAAATGGGGTATGATCAAAAAGCACCTATAGAAGCCTTTGTTAAAGATTTTGAGATAGAATTTATTGAGTTCTATCAAGACCTTGCAGGTTTTGATAGGGGATTTGTGATCAAGTTTAAAGGATAAAAATGAGCAAATATTTTAGAATGGCAACAATGGCATATTTGGTATTGCTTGGTGTAATGCTGGGTGCAGGTCTTTTTGCAGGTGTTGTAGTAGCTCCAGTGACGTTCAATACCGTTTCATGGTTAGGGAGTGAAGTGCTCACCCACTATCAGGAAGGTCAGATCATGACAGAGAACTTTGTACGCCTTTCCTATCTTGTTAACTTTGTGGTAGTTGCCGTAATTCTATATGAGGGGTATAAATATAAAAAGTTTGAGAGAGACTGGATCACACAGGCAGCTACTTTCTTTGTGGTAGCTACGGGAATGCTGTTTGCCCACTATTATCTGCCTGATATTATTACGATGCAGCAGGCAGGAGAGACTGCAACACAGAGTCAAACTTTTATCAATACACACAAGGGTAGTGAACTTAACTTCAAATTATTTTCTTTGGCACTGTTGGTTTTGATGATTCGTAATATGCAAAAGGCATGTAAGTGAGTCAAGAGTCTATTGAACATCCTTTTAAGCCTATTGTTTTTAAAGACACAGAGATTTTGATACTTGGATCATTTCCAAGTATCCAATCATTTGAGAATAACTTTTATTATGGTCATCCCCGTAATCAGTTTTGGAAGATTATGGAAGCGTTAACCGGTTATCCTATCAATAACCGGGACCAGAAAATATGGTTGCTTAAAGTGGCAAAAGTCGGACTTTGGGATATGATCGCTTCTTGTCAGAGGAATAATTCATTGGATAGTTCTCTGGAGGATGAAGAGGTCAACGATATAGAAGGACTCTTAGAAAAATATCCAAAGATAAAAAAGATCTGTTTTACAGGCAAGAAAGCAGAGGCACTTTATAAAAAACATTTTTCTCACTTATCTATAGAGACTTGCTACCTACCATCACCATCACCGGCTTATGCAGCTATGGATTTTGAGCAAAAAGTAGTACAATATCGTCAGAACTTAGGATGTCAACAAGGATTATAAGTGGCGGTATGGGCGATAGGCGACCTGCAGGGTTGTTATGATGCTTTTCAAAGATTACTAGATAAGATAAAATTTGATCCTGCAAATGACAAACTTTGGTTGGTAGGTGATCTGGTCAACAGAGGTGAAGACTCTTTAGCGACTTTAGAGTATGTGTACAGTATCCGTGACCGTGTCGAATTGGTACTCGGCAACCATGATATATCACTTATCGCAGCCTATTACGGCGTGAGAAAGCGTAACAAATATATCGATCCTATCCTGGATTCACCACATGTAGAAAAGTACATCCATTGGTTACGACATCAGAAATTCTTACATATTGACTATCAGTTAGGTTACTGTATGGCACATGCCGGGATCTCTCCGGAGTTTGATCTGGGTATGGCGATACGTTATGCCAAACAGATCGAAGACCGGCTTCAATCAGGTGACTCTGAAGTAAAAGTATGGCTGAAGAAGATGTTTCATCATACCTATGATCGTTTTGATCGTAAAGCAAGCATTGATGATATAGAACGTTATATTTTGAGTACGTTTACACAGATGCGTTTTTGCTATAAAGATCACAGGCTTGATTTTGATCAAAAGGGCCCACCTACAGATAAAAAGCTTGAAGAGAAAGGGATGAAGCCATGGTTCCATGTGCTTGATAGAAAATCTGTAGATCTAAAGATTGTTTTTGGCCATTGGTCAGCATTGGGGTTTTATAATGATGCAAATGTTCTGGCATTGGATACAGGATGTGTTTGGAATGGACAGCTGACAGCGGCAAGATTGGATAGTGAGAGTCCTGAAGTTGTTTCAGTTGAATGTCATTCTACTCAACCATCAAATATGTTACTGCTTCAAAGTCCCGATCATATCTAAATGGCTTTATACTATTTTTTTAAAAGTTTTTGACAATACATGTTACTGATAAGATAAGAGGGATTATAAAGTTTAAAATTAGTTTCATTTTTCTAGCTTTTCTTAATTTTATTTATTATTATTTATAAAGGTATTGTTTTTAGAGGAAGTAGGGGGATAATTTATAGTATGAAAAAAAGGGTTTTTATTCAAAGATTAGTCTTTCTATGCCTTTTCTGTGTATCTTTTCTTTATTCCGAAGTGATTAATATTGATCAAAGCGGAATATCTCTACTGAAATATAGTGATGTTTATATTGATCAAGATGATAAAACTCTCTCTCAAATAATAGATCAAGACCTCTTTCAGCCATATCATGAGGATTATATTACTACTGGTGTAAGTAAGAAAAAGGTTTGGATCAAATTTGATTTTGCTAATCAAACAGAGTTTGTTCAAGAAAAAATCCTACTCTTTGGTACCCCTTTTATCGAACATATCCATTTATACCGTGAAAGTCTTTTCTCTAAGCCGGATGTACAGGGACAGGCACATCCCCGTGATGACCATAGGACAGAATTACACTATTATAAGATACGACTTGAGCCGCATACTACAAAAACGTATTATGCTACAGTGTTCTCTGACTATACCTATCTCAATTTCAAGGTTACCCTGGAAGATGAAGTCACTTATCATGAACAGGATCAGGAAAAACAGTTTACAGACATATTTTTGGTTGGGTTTATTTTTGCCTTGATGATCTATAGTTTTTTGATCTCTTTTTACATTAAAGACAAGAGTTATTTTTTCTATGGACTCTATCTCATTCCATTACTCTCTTATCAACTGAAATATGTAGGACTTACACAGATTTATTTACCTAAAGAACTGATTATTCTTGACCTCAAAGCAACCATTATAAGAGGTTATTTGCTTATGATAACGAATGCTCTGTTTGCAATGCATTTTTTGGATATTAAGCGTTATAAGAAGCTTTATGGGACATTTATCATTTATATTGTCACTGCTACGATATCAATGATGATATTTCATGAGCCGGATGCTATTGGTTATCGACTTTCGTCTTTATTTGCACTTTTTTTACTTATTTTTAATTTAAGTGTTGCAGTCTATGTCTATACAAAAGGGTCTAAACAGGCAAGACTTTACATTACCGGTTTTTTTATCGTGTTCCTTTCTTATATCGGAGTGATATCTGATTCATTGGGACTAAGTACACTTTTTGTTGAACATAACAATCTATTTCTTATTGCAGCTTCGTTTGAGGCTATTGTACTTTCTCTTGCTTTTGCTGATCGTTATATGATTTTACAGCAAGAGAAAGAAAAAGTGAATAGACTTTTGCTTGCAGAGTCACAAATGCGAGAAGATCGAGTTAAAGCTGAGGTTGAAGAGAAAACGAAACAACTGAGTGAAGCACTTAAGACCAAAGAATTACTGCTTCAGGAGGTTCACCATAGAGTGAAAAATAATCTTCAGATCCTTTTTTCCCTCATTAAATTACAAAAAGAAAGTATTCAGAATAATGATCATCAATCTATTCTCAATGATATTGGAAATAGAGTGAATGCGATTGCTAAAAGTTATGAAATGCTGACGTTAGATGAACATTTAGATCAGATTGATATGAAACTCTATATGGAGTCATTGGCCCATAATCTGTATCAAAGTTTTATAAGTAAAGGTAAGAATATAGCTATAGATATTGATGTTGATGTGACTCTTTCTATCAAAGAAGCAGTGTATATCGGTCTTGTTGCAAATGAGATTATCACCAATTCACACAAGTATGCATTTGATGAAGGAGGAGGTAAAATCTTTATTACATTTCATCAGAATAATGGCAGGTATAGACTCGTCATTGAAGATAATGGTAAAGGTTTTGATCTGAAAAGTGAAATGAGCTCTCTCGGGTTAAAGCTGATCAATATTTTAGTCCTTGATCAGCTGCAAGGAGAGTTATCGATTGATACTCAAGGCAGAACAAGATACGAGATCACATTTACTCTGCCACAATATGACCAACAAATTTAGCCATATTATCCAATATCTTACCACCTTTTCTAAATCCTAGTCCACATGCTTCATAAGCATAGAAGACTCCGGCTTGATAACTGAATCCTTGTGAATCCGTTGGGAGTTCTGTATAGGCTTGATAGAGCATTTTATGATTTTCATAATCGCTAGGTATATTCTCAAGTTCCTTACCCTGTTCATCAATGATAGTGACACCGCCGCCTTCTCTGCCAAAGACCGGTTTGCTTACCTGTTTTTGTCCTTCTAACGGCTCAAAAGAGCTTTCAAGCAATAAAGGATGATTAGGATAGAGATCCCATAACACTTTTAAAATACCTTTAGATTGAAAGAGCAGGGTATAAGCCGGGTTAAAGATGATCGCTTTTTGATTTTTGATAATATCTGTAAGGATCATTGCTAGATCTGATTCTTCAAGAGCAATATCTTCCCATGGGATAAGCTTGAACCACAGTTCATAGTTCTCTCCCTCAAAAAAGATCCCTTCTTCTTCTGAGAACTCTACTTCATCAATATAGGCAAACTCAGTCACATATCCTGCTTCATTGGCGATGTGTTGAAGAAGTTTGACGGTATTTTCTTCCTCCGCGTTGCCTTTGACCGAGGTAAAGAGAAACTTCCATCCATCATATTTTTCATAAAAAGACTCTACACTCTCTTCAAGTGTGACAAGTCTTTGAAAGTTTTCTACAAGTGCTTCATACAGGCCGTTGAATTGACTGGTCTCTTCAAGGCCATTTTTTTTGAGGATAGCCCATTGGATAATAGCAGTTTCAAAAAGTGCGGTCGGAGTGTCTGCATTGAACTCAAGAAGTTTGATCGGTTTTCCATCAATCCCACCAGCAAGATCAAAACGTCCGTAAAGATGCCAATGTACATCATTTTCCCAAGACTCTTTTATTATTTCAACCAGGTTGAAAGGAATACCGATTTCATGAAAAAGATTGTTGTCAATGACGTATTGAGCTGCTTCGATGAACATTTCATAAAGCATATTGCCTGCTTCATAGTATGCTTCAGCCTCAATTGGATTGATGACAACCAGTTCATCTGAGATATAACTGCTCTTGTCACTGTCTGTATGCCAGACAAAGCCAAGTGATTCAAGGTTAACAGTATCAAGAGGGACTGTTTTATGTAGTTTCATGCTTTACCCTCCAAAGAAGCTGCTGCTTCCTGAGCCGGTTTTACTACTTCCGAAAAATCCGCTTTTCTTCGAACTTGTAGTACTTGTTTTTGCTTTGTTAAAACTGTTTTGGCTTCTTGTAAAGGTTGAAGGCGTTTTGTAACCAGCCTTACGGTTATTTTGATAATTTTGATTTCCAAAAAGCTTACTTCCGATCCATGACCCGATGATAGCGCCTGCAGCACTTGCCAGGATCGTTTCACCAAGTCCCATACCACCTTGAGAAGACATCTGCGGCTGTGTAAGATTGGATGTACCATTATCAATCTTTGCCTCTTCATCTATGAGAAGAGCATTCATCTCCTCTTGCGTCATTACTCTTTCTGTACCATCAAGCTGTTTAAGTACGATGCGAGTCTCGTCAGCAGGGAATTCATCTTTGATCTTGTATTTTCCCGGCTCAGTCTCTTCTATGATTACAAAGGCACCTTTTGGCTGCTGTTGTTCCTGTGTCTGTTGATCTCCTCCACCGACACATCCTGTGAGTCCTGTAGAGAGCAATAGACCTAGTCCAGTGGCAGAGGCGACAGTTGAAAATTGCTTAAGGTATTTCATTGTTTAAATCCTCTAAATTTATAGTGGAGGAATCATAACAAAAAAGTGTAAATAGTAGGGTAAATAAGATGATAATATATATAAAGAGAGGGAAGAAACTCTCTTTATGATAAAGGAGAAAATGGAGAATTAATCCATTTGTTTTCTGAGGAATGTAGGCACATCAAGTATATCTTCATTGTCATTGTACCCACCTACAACCATTTTTGATCTCAGGTTATTGATATTGTTTGTTGTTGTACTGCTCAATAGGGTTTCTTGTTTTTTTACTGTTGGTTCAGCAACAACGCTTTGATCTTCAAAACCTGTAGCAACAATAGTGATCCTAACTTCATCAGGTGCCATATTGGTATTAGTAGTTGTACCGAAAATTACAGAAGCATCTTCATCGGCACTCTCTTCTATAATACTCATTGCTTCTCCAATTTCCATAATCGGATAATTTGGATGGATATCAA
This sequence comes from Sulfurovum zhangzhouensis, assembly GCF_030347965.1. NCBI lineage: Bacteria > Pseudomonadati > Campylobacterota > Epsilonproteobacteria > Campylobacterales > Sulfurovaceae > Sulfurovum > Sulfurovum zhangzhouensis. The sequence goes on along the minus strand of NZ_JAQIBD010000002.1, from coordinate 465,000 downwards.
AGTGAACAAGAACACCCATTGCCCCGTCAATTGAGATATTGTCAAGAAGCGGAGACTCGATTGCCGCTTTTGCCGCATCATAAGCCGCATTCTTACCTGATGCATATCCAGCACCCATAAGAGCAAGACCTCTGTGACTCATTACTGTTTTAACATCGGCAAAGTCCAGGTTGATATCATTTTCCCCATGAGAAAGGATCACTTTAGAGATACCGCCTACTGCTTGAGCAAGAATATCGTCAACCATTCTAAAACTCTCTTTAATACCAAGGTTCTTTTCTACTATAGAAAGGAGTTTTTCATTTGGTACAACAATGATAGAGTCACTTTCTCTTTTTAGTTCTTCCAAACCATCTTTTGCAAGTTTCGCTCTTTTGCGTCCTTCGAACTTGAATGGGCTAGTTACAACAGAAACTGTCAATGCACCAACTTCTTTTGCCGCTTGAGCAATGATAGGTGCTGCACCTGTTCCAGTACCGCCACCTAGACCGGCAGAGATAAATACGATATCTGAACCTGAAAGCATCGATTTTATATCCTCGAAACTCTCTAATGCAGCTTCTCTACCTTTATCAGGCACCATTCCTGCACCAAGTCCTCTCGTCGCATTGATACCTAATTGCATTTTGTAAGGTGCAATCGAACTATCCAAAGCTTGTTGGTCAGTATTGGCTACTATGAGATCGATACTGTTTATCCCTTCATTGATCATGTGGTTGATCATATTTCCACCACCGCCACCGACGCCGATAGCTTTTATTTTAGCACCAGTCGTACTTGATTTAGCTTCTGTTATCTCTATATCAAAATCTTCCATTTTTTCCTCCTTTATTTGATGTTAATGCTCTACTAAAAAAGCTGCTTCGCCCAATTTACAAATTTTTTTAGTGGATGATTATTTCCTTTACTGATATCCGGTAAATCATCAAAGATGATATTCTCCTCTTGATTTACATCTCTCTTTGTTTCCGGTTTTGGATGAAGTGCATTACGCTCTTCTCTATGTTCATTTTTTTGTGTGATTCTTATATCACCGAGATCTTCTTTATGGATTGTTTTTGAGTGTAGCAACTCTTGGTTAAAGTTGATCTCATATTCTGTGTGACCACCTGCACTGTAAAGTATCAAACCTACGGCAGTGGAGAACTCAGGACTTTTTAACTCATCAAAAAGACCATCAATCTTCTCTTCGTTAGGATATCCTACACGTACAGGCATCGTCGGGAAGATAGATTGGGCCAACTCTCTTATACCTTTGAGTTTTGTCATACCGCCGGTCAGTATGATACCGGCACCTATCTGCTCTCTAAGTGCGCTTTTGTCAAGGGATTTTGCTAAAAGCATTAAGGTTTCTTCTACTCTCGCAAAGATAACTGAATGTACAATCTCTAGAGAGACGCCGTTTCGACTCTCTTCATCACCGATAATTGGAAGTTCAATGATTTCATTACTTGTTTCACTAAGATTCCCGTGACGTAACTTGACATTTTCAGCAATTTGCAAAGGGGTATGTAGCGCCATGGAAAGATCGTTGGTAATATGATTTGATCCAACGCCTAAGAAATCATTGTATCTAATAGAGTTACCCGTATGGATGACAAGATTACTTGTCTGACCTCCCAGGTCAATGACTGCTACGCCAAGCTCTTTGTCATCTTCGTCCATTGTGGCAATTGCAGATGCATAACCGCTGAGTACAATTCCTTCGATCTCTACACCGGCTGAGCGTACAGCTTTGGTAAGATTGGCAAGATTAGACTTTTGTGTCATAATGATATTGACATCTACTTCAAGTCTGCTTGCATTCATCCCATATGGATCTTCGATAAAGTCTTGATCATCTACTTTAAAGTTATAAGGAAGCACATGCACGATATCAAATTCATTTGGGATATTTGCATTATACAGTGCAGTTTTCATTACACGTTCAAGTTCTTTAATAGAGATATCTTTATGAGGGATATTGACAACACCAGTGGAGTTCAGGCTTTTTGCATAAGCATTTGAGATAGAAACGATAGCAGATGAGATATTACTGCCTGCGATGCGTTTAGCATCGTTAAGCGCCTTTTTGATTGACTTTGAAGCAAGTTCTATGTTGGTTATGGCACCTTTTTTAACACCTTGTGATCTTGTGATGCCATGACCTTGTATTTGAACTCTTCCATTATCCTTGATTTCAGCTATGATCGCACATATATTAATAGAACCGATATCTATAGCTAAAATTGTCTTATTCAATTTGTGAGTCCTTGTACATAAACTTCAACTGGATATTTTTTGTCAAGTGTTTGAAGGAAATTATTTTCAAAGATACCTTTTTTTAACTGGCCAACCCTTTGCTTGATTGATGCACTTTGATTTTCATCTGTTGGCATCACTTTTTGCTCCAGTATATTATATATGACAACTTTATCCACTACACTAATCATACCTTTTTCTTCTGGCGATGTAAAGAGTTTTTGGATAAATTGTAAACTTTCTTCCGAATTTAACGGAGCCAGGTTGACATTTTTATTTAGCGTCAAAAAATTTGATGTTGTCGCATTTATATCATCAAAATTTTGCAATGTATTTTCAGCAAGTTCAGAGAGACCTTTTTGTTGCATTGCTACTTTATACATTGCAGTTGTTTCTTCTTTTGCTTCTTCATAGCTCTTTACTCTAGGTTCGATCACTTCTTCAATCTTGATGGTTGCATAACGGTCATTAGCAACTTTCGGTTTCATGATCTCTCCGACACTTTTTTGTGCAATTTCGTCCCAGATCTCTGCTGAGAGTTTCATATCATTAACAGGAAGTGTCAATGTCTCATTACTTGACAACTCTCCTTTTTTAAATGCGATATATGCTTTTTGTGCTGCTTTTTTGCTCTTTTGAAGTTTTAGATCATTTGTAACGTTCTCTTTCGCCTCTTCAAATGAGAGTTGCTTCCCTTCTTGATCCGTATAGTTGAAACTGTTCTCAGCGAAGTGTTTTTGGAGTTCATCGTCTGTAACAGCAGTATCTGTAGTATCTGTCCAAACTATAGAGAGTTTATACTGTTTTGGAGTCATAAAGTTGTCTTTTTGCAGTTCCCAGTATGTTTGAATATCGCTATCATTGATGTCCACTTTGATATCATTAAGCGTAAGCACTTTATATGCAATTTTGTCTGCAATATTGATAGCTGATGAAACTACTTTTTCTTCAAACGGCATCGCATTGGTTGTGAGAAGGTTGAGTGTTTTTGAGATTGTCAGTTCTTCTCTCAGAGCCTCTTCAAAAGTTTTAGCTGTCATTCTGCGATTTTTTAAATAATGATCATAATTTTCTTTGCTGAACTGTCCATTCTTTTGAAACAGTTTGATACTTTGTAGTACTTTAGCTATCTCTTCATCTGAAACGATGATACCGTTTTCTTTAGCAAAATTCAGTACTTTTGTTTGTGTTTCGATCGCAGCAAAAGCTTGTTGTACCAGTCCCAGTTCTTTTGCTTTTGCTTCATCAAGCTGACCTTGCATTTTTTGATTGTATTCATTATACATATCACTGTAGACCATATTGAGTTTACTTTGTGGAATTTCGATCTCTCCAACTTTAGCTACATTTCCTGCTTTTGATCCGAAATTATAACTACCCCATCCAACAAAACCTGCACCGATGAACGCGACGGTGGCTACCCAGATCGTCCATACAAGATATTTATTGTGCCTTTGCATCCAACTTATCATACTTTAACTGCCTTCAATTGAAAAATTTGTACAATATTCTATCTAATATAAATTAAAAGGGCAGCGTGTAATTTGAAGATGCTATCTAAAAATAATGAAATGATGAACAGGGATCTTGAAGTCATCTGGCATCCCTGTACACAGATGAAAGATCATGAGACTTTACCTATCATACCTATCAAGTCAGGAAAAGGGGTTTATCTTTATGATTTTGAAGGTAATAGCTATATCGATGCTGTGAGTTCATGGTGGGTCAATTTGTTTGGACATTCTAACACTTTTATCAATGAAAAGATCAAAGCACAGCTTGAAAAGCTTGAACATGTACTTTTGGCTGGCTTTACTCATGAACCTGCTATAGAGTTGGCACATAAGCTTGTAAATATCACCCCTGAGGGACTAGCTAAGGTTTTTTATGTGGATAACGGTTCAAGTGCTGTTGAAGCAGCACTCAAGATGAGCTATCATTTTCATCTTAATAACGGAAAGAAAAAACCGGTTTTTTTATCATTGACAAACTCTTATCATGGAGAGACAATAGGTGCATTAAGTGTGGGAGATGTAGCACTGTATAAGGAAACATATGAACCGTTGCTTATTGCCAATAAACAGGTACCTGTGCCGGTAGATCAAACTCAAGAAGCTGCTGAAGCGGCCCTCAGTATCTTAGAAAAAGTATTGCATGATCAAGCTGATGAAATTGCTGCTTTGATCTTGGAACCGCTTGTACAGGGAGCGGGGAATATGCATATGTATCATCCGGCATATCTAATCGGAGCCAGGGAATTGACCAGGAAGTACGGTGTACATTTGATCACTGATGAGATTATGACAGGTTTTGGTAGAACAGGGAAAATGTTCGCCTGTGACCATGCAGGTATTTCACCTGATTTTATGACACTTTCCAAAGGGTTGACCGGAGGTTATCTGCCGCTATCTGTTGTGATGACAACTGATGAAGTTTACAGTGCTTTTTATTGTGACTATAATGAGTATAAAGCTTTCTTGCATTCTCACTCTTATACAGGAAATCCTCTTGCCTGTACAGCAGCGCTTGCAACATTGGAGCTCTTTGAAAAGGATGATGTCCTTGGCAATAATGAAAAGAAAAGCCGTTATATACTTGAAAGAGCTGAAAAAATAGCCGAACTTTCAAATGTGAAAGAGATAAGACAACAGGGGATGATCACGGCAATTGAGCTACAAGGGTATAGTGCTGAAGATCGGATCGGTATCAGTGTATATAAGTATGCCTTGACACGAGGTGTGTTGCTCAGGCCTTTGGGGCATGTTGTTTATTTTATGCCACCATATACGATCTCGTATGAGGAGATTGATAAAATGGTTGATGTAGCCTGGGAAGGCATAGCAAAAGTAAACAAAGAGTCCTAAAAAGAGAACAGACCGCTCTCTTTACTTAAGCGTTGAAAATGTCTTTGTGCACGTTTGATCCCAAAGTGCATTGCTTTTTCATAAAGCTCTTTTGCAGTTTTTTTATTTTTCTTTGTTCCCACACCATGTTCGTAAAACTGTGCAAGATCACAGATCGCTTCAGGATATTCCCTGCTTGCCAACTGCTCTATCCGTTTAAAGGCTTCAGATATGTTTTTTTCAAAAAGTCTTCCTTTGAAAAACTCTCTCGCCAAGATCAATTGTCCGAACTCATCTTCGGTAAGACCTGATAAAAGTAGAAGTTCTGCTGCCTCAGACCTTTGGAAAGCAGTCTCTTCTTCGGCTAATTTTAACGCATTAATTACCGTTTTTTCTACATCGCTTTTGGCATAGCCATGCTCATGACTAATTTGATCTATCCATTCTGTTACAGAGTCGTAAGGTTGTGTACTGTTGACAAGCAGAGGGTATTTCTGGGATGCATCAAGAAACTGCTGTTTGATAGAGAAAATAGGCCGATATTTTGTATTTTTATTTCGTGCAGTGATCGTTTCATCTGATATCTCTTGAGCGTTGGACGGCTTTAATGCCTTTTCATAAGCTGCTGTCATCTCTGTTGCTTGCTCTGCTAACATAGTAGTATTGTCAGTAGTCTCTACTGCAAGAGCTTCATCGTAAATTGGTGTTGCGATCTGCTCTTCATGTAATAAACTACTATCTTCAAAAGTCGTATCAGCTGTTGAGACTGGTTCAGGTAGATATGTGTCAGATTCGGAACTAAGAGCTTCTTCCTCAAATGCAGAAAAATACACTTCTTCTTCCTCTTCTGGCCTGCTTTCTTCTATGTCAAGCAGTTTGTCAAAATCAACTTCTGTTTTTTCTTTGGATGATGCAGCAGAAGTTTGTAAATATTGGTTGATATCTACTATTTCACTTTGATCTTCATAACTCTCATCTGTAAGAAAAAGATCAAATTGCTCGATAAGCTCTAGTTCTCTTTGTGAATAGGAGCGTTTGTGATGTCCGTTTGAAACTCGTTGATGGATTTCCTGTATTGGTGTATCGATATACTCTTGTATAAGGTTTTGAGCCAGTGCATAACTTTCTGATTCAAGGGCATCGATGATTTTCTGGATTTTAGTATCTGTTCTAATAAGTCTTAATTTTGCAATTTGTAATTGAATCGTTTCAATATCTGTAATAGATATAGCCAGGTTGATGATACTTAGTCTTTTTTTGGTTTGATTCATTTTATTATCCGGTTTACAGTTTGTCAAATTGATTTAGAGTATAGCAGAAGTAAGTTTACATTTATGCGTATTTATGTGTAATACTTAAAAGAGAGAATAATCAGTAGTAATATTACTTCAGTGTCAATTCATTCAACCTTCATTTACACGATCAGCTATCTCTTAGAGGTTTGCACTTAGTGCTAAAAGCCGGCAGGAGTTTTCCAGCACAGAGACTTTTTTTGCCATTTCCGTGATATCCCTATCATAGGAAATTACTCCAAAACCTTTGATAAGCATCAGATGGGTTTCATGGTTTTGGAAAAATTTTGGGATCTCATACTGTGCTCTTTCCATCCAATCATCCACATTTCTAGGATCATAAATAATGATATCCCCTAACACTTTCTTCCCATGATAGTCCTGAGGAGAGACTTTACCGTGTTTTAGAGAGTAGGCAGTTGCATATGGCGGCATTGTAAAAGATATATATTTGGCATTTGGAAGCGTTTCGTAAATATGCTCATGGATATAGACATCCTGACTTGCTTCAGACCATCTATAGTCTCTTTGGTTATAGTCAAGTCTAACCATACAGTGTTCTGTCACTTCATCTAGGATCGTATCTCTACGGTTGATAATGAACTGGTTGGTTGAGATACGTGCTGAGATCGAGCCATGGTAAACACTGAAGAAGTTTTTATTGAATAATGAGAGTGAAACGTGTTGTATCTCTTCGATAAGGTGTTTATCCATCGCTAGCAACCTTTGTTAGGAATATTTTGTTATTATAGCATTGATATTTTAAGGGCATGTATCATGCTTTATATAATAAAGGTTTATTTTGCAGACTCCCCATATTCCCGTTTTGCTTGAAGAGGTCTTAGAAAGTTTTAAAGAGATCAAAGAAGGGTATTTTGTTGATTGTACCTTGGGGTATGCCGGGCATAGTTCCGAGATGCTCAAAAGATATGGGCATATCAAACACATCGGTATCGATAGAGATGATGAAGCATTAGCTTTTTCCAAAAAAAGATTGGAACCGTTTAGTGATAGAAGTACACTCTATAAAGGAACATTTGCAACTGTCTTCCCTACACTAAGTGAGAGTCCTGTTACAGGTGTTCTGGCAGACTTTGGCGTCTCTTCATTGCAGCTTGACAAGATGGAGAGGGGATTTAGTTTTAACTCTGAAACACTTGATATGCGCATGGATGCATCAGCACCGCTGAGTGCATATGAAGTTGTCAATGAATATCCAAAAGAGAAGCTGGAATATATCTTTGACATGTATGGTGAGGTTAAACCCTACAAGAAATTAGCAGCAGCTGTCGTAGAAGCGCGAAGCCGTGCTCCGATCAATTCAGCGAAAGAACTGGCACAGATCGCCGTAGATGTTTTGGGAAGTCATGGTAAGATACACCCTGCAACCTTGATGTTCCAGGCAATACGTATAGAAGTCAATAATGAACTTGGTGAGATCGAGGGATTATTGGATGCATTGGAAGAAAAACATTATGAGGATGAGATCGTTTCACTTATTACTTTCCATTCACTAGAAGATAGATTGGTGAAGAACCGCTTTAAAAAATGGAGCACTTCTTGTATCTGTGATCCTCAGGCAATGCGATGTACTTGTGGTAATGATCATGCACTTGGCAAGCCAATCAAACGTAAACCTATCACTGCTGGGAAAGAAGAACTAAAAACCAATCCTCGCAGCCGGTCAGCAAAACTAAGAAGTTTTAGATTTACAAAGAGTAGTTAATGGCTGTGAAGAGAAAAAGTAAAGCACCCAACGGCATCACTTTCAAAATGTTTATGATCATTATGATCTCTATGGCGATTGTGTTAATACTTAGTATGATAAAGATCTATTTGAGTAACCAGATCTATTATGAGAGCAGGGAGGTCAATCGTCTGCAGCAGCATGTCTCTGTACTGAAAGTAGAGAGGCAACTGCTTGAACAGAAGGTTGAAGCATTGAAATTCAAAAATAGGGTAACAGATACGATCTTTGTGATCAAAGAGGGGGAATAACATGATACGTTCTTTTATCACTTTTGCGATAGACAGGCCCATTATCAATCATATACTACTGGCCTTTTTGCTGCTTTTGTCTATCTTTTCTTATCAAAATATTCCTAAAGAGATATTCCCCCCTTCAAACCTTGACCAGATAAGTATCACAGGGGGATATCCGGGTGCCAGTGCAGACGTACTCGATAAGATGGCGGTTAAGAATATAGAAGATGAACTAAAAAGTATCTCAGAAATAAGTAACATTGATACGATTATTCAAAACGGACTTTTTTCCATTAAAGCGGATATCAAACCTGGAAGTGATAACCAATTGGTACTTAGTGATGTTAAAGATGTTATTGCCAATATCAGACGAGATTTGCCTACGGATATGGATGAACCTATCGCAAAGATCACTGTGCATAATTTTCCACTGCTATTGGTTGCGATCTCGGGTGATAGACCACAAAAAGAGTTACTCGATATTGCCGATGAAATTAAAAGCCGTCTGAGCAGCTTCAAAGAGTTAAGCGATATCCTCATACGTGGAGAAGCGGATGATGAGGTACTTATCAGTATTGATGAACAAAAGCTTATTGCATATGATCTACCAAAAGAATCGGTCTACCGATCCATCGGCGCATTGAGTTCGATTTTCCCGATCGGTACTCTGGAGCAGAAAGGAAACCACCTTTATATCTCTACGATCAATGGAGAAAAGAGTGCGAAAGCACTGGAAGACACACTTATCACTGTGAATGGTAAAAGGGTACGGGTAGGAGATATCGCGAAAGTCAGTTTTGGATTGAGTGATACCGTTCAGATCTCTCATTTTAACGGAAAACGTAATGTTTCCCTGGATATCAGTAAAACCAAAGACGGAAATGCCATTGCCTTGAGCAAAGAGATCAAAGCGATGCTCTCTCAGATGCAAAAAGAGTATAAAGATGTTACTCTTGAAGCTTATACGGATACCTCTATCTGGATCAAAAACCGTCTCAACCTTGTCTCTTCCAATATCTTTTTTGGTCTGATCCTGGTGTTTATGGCACTTTTTATGAGTGTGAACTATAAGATTGCATTGGTAGTGGCTGTTGGGATCCCTGCAAGTTTTATGATAACCCTGATTGGTGCTGATCAGATGGGCTACAGTCTTAATATGCTGACCTTGCTTGGTGCACTCATCGCTCTGGGGATGCTGGTGGATGAAGCGATCGTAGTAGCAGAGAATATCTTTAGGCATATGGAGATGGGTAAGTCTGCAAGGCAGGCGGCTATCGATGGTGCAGTAGAGATGTTCCCTGCTGTACTGACGGCAACGATGACAACGGTCTTTGCTTTTTTGCCGTTACTTATCATGAGTGGTCAGATGGGAATGTTCATGAAGGTCTTGCCTGTCATGATCTCTATTTTGCTGCTCAGTTCTCTCTTTGAAGCTTTCTATTTCCTACCGCTGCACTCCAAAGAGTTCTTTACGATGAGGGATGCTGACAAAGAACATAGCAGAAATGATTTTTGGATCAAAATGGATAAGGCGTATGCGAGTATACTTGGGGCACTGCTCTATACCAAAAAGAATTCAGTTTTGACTACAGCATTTGAAAGGCTCAAAACAAAACAATCAGTGCTTAAGGCTTCCCTGCCAAGGCTGGTCGAAGAAAATACTTACCGCATCCTCTACAAAATACTCAAACCTTTTACACAAAGAAAGGTTTTTTCCTTGTTCTCTTTGGTGGGAGCTATCTTATTGATGACGGTATTGATGATGAACATTACTAAATTCCAGCTTTTCCCGGAATTTGATACGACACAACTCTATCTAAACGGTAAAGTGGATGTGAACAATAAACTTGAAGATACAGAAGAGATAGTGGCTAAGATCGAGAAAGAGTTATTACAGTACTATGATGCTGAAGAGACCTCTTCGATCACGTCGGTTGTCGGCTTTTATATGAATTCCGACCAGACCTTTGAGACGGGAAGCAACCTTTTTCATATCTTTATCAATTTACATGAAAAAGCCCCTGAAAATTTCATTGATACTTTTATAAACCCGATTTTTTCACTGGAGTATGACGGTTCGGACATGATCAGAAAAAGAAAAGCGCAGCAGATCGCACTGGCAACACAAAAAGATGTGGTTGATGCACTCAGAGAGCTCAAAGCTACCAATGGTCAAAAGCTTTTTAGCCAGATCAACCTTTATGTACCGCAGACTGGAATTGTCGGTCATGATATAGAGATAGGACTGAGCAGTAAAGATGAAGATAAAAAACTTGAGGCTTTAGCTGAACTGAAAAAAGAGCTAGGCAAAATTGACGGCGTTTTTGACATAGCTGATGATGCAAAAGAGGGGGTGCGTGAGCTCAAACTCCGCATCAACGAATACGGGCAAATGCTGGGCTTTACCGAAACCTATGTAACCTCCGAGCTTAAAGGTCTGTTTTTAAAAGCTGAATATGGAAAAATGTTCAACGATACTGGACTGGTGCGTTTACGTATTGAAGACCCTAGGAAGGATCAGTACCTCCAGATCGGTTCGGTGACACTGACGACTCCCGACGGACAAAACGTCGTAAAGCTTTCCGAAATATGTGATTTTAATTATCAGAAGAGTTTTGTAAAGATATACAAAGAAGATGGTCAGAGGGTGAGTACCGTTACGGCAAGAGTGGACAGTAAGAAAGTTTTGGCTACCGAAGTGATGAAAAAGATCAACCCAATGCTTGAAATGTTTGAAAAAGAGGGCTTGAAGGTCATTATCAAGGGAGAAGAAAAGGAAAACAAGCAGATGAAAAGAGAGATGAGCCAAGCAGCTCTCATCGCTATATTCCTTATCTTTATCTCTTTGGTATGGATGTTCAACTCTTTAATTCTTCCTCTGATCATTATCTCAACGATCCCGCTTTCTATCTTAGGGGCATTGGTTGGTGCATATGTCATGGGTATCAATCTTACGATGCCGGGTGTGATGGGACTGATAGGGCTTGCAGGGGTTGTGGTCAATGATGGAATTATCATGCTGGATTTCATTAAAGGCAGCAAAAACTATGCTGAGATGATGGAAAAGGCTGGGCATAGGCTTAGACCGATCCTGTTAACATCTATTACCACGCTACTGGGACTTTCATCATTGATCTTCTTTGCCAGCGGTCAGGCTTTGATCATTCAACCCATGGCAATCTCTCTTGGCTTTGGTGTCGCATGGGCAACGGTGTTGAATCTCTACTATGTGCCACTCATGTATGCGGTGATCTATAAGGTGCAAAGTGACAGTTAAAAGATTTTGGTTATAATATCTTTTTTTAAGAGAACCGGAAGAATATAGTATAGAAATTTGAAGGAATTAAATATGAATATTTTTGATGATGATGACGCATTTGTAGGAACACCAAGATCCAACTATTTTTCTATTGCAAGAACAGCAAATCAGAACATCGTTGAAATGGAAGTTGAGAAGATGTTCAGACGTTTGGCAGTAGCTGAGAAGCTTCTTGAGGAAAAAGGGATGGAAAACGAGTATGAGTTGATGATCAAACAAACTGTAATTGACCCTGAGATTGATAATGGTGTGAACAGTATCTTCATCGAACTTGTAGGTAATATCGTTACTCAGTGTGAATAAGGATAAAAATTAGTGTTAAGTGCAGTTGAGAGAAAGATAGAACAGTTCATTGCTGAACTGGAAGACAGGGAAGTAAGTTCATTTTATTGGATGCTTCCTGCAGGGAAAAGGCTTAGGGCAAAGCTCATTTTAAAGATTGCAGGAAATAATCTTCTTGCTGTAAAGACTGCTGCGGTAGTGGAGATGATCCATGCGGCTAGTTTATTACATGATGATGTGATCGATGATGCTTATACCCGCCGTAACAAACCCTCTCTCAATGCACTCTACGGCAATAAAACAGCGATCATGCTGGGAGATATCCTTTACTCCAAAGGCTTTTTAGAGTTAAATAATATCAGCATGGAAATTGCCAAAATCGTTTCAAATGCCGTTGTGCAGTTGAGCCTGGGTGAGCTGAGAGATGTTTCACTCTCCAAAACTTTTAATGTGGATAAAGAGATATACCTTAAAATGATCTATCAGAAAACGGCTTCACTGATAGAAGCAAGTGCAGGTGCCGCAGCAGTACTTGCAGGTAAGCCAAAGGAAGCATATCTTACTTACGGACGCAATCTTGGGCTTGCGTTTCAGATGATCGATGATATTCTTGATATTACACAAGATAGTGCAACACTTGGTAAACCGGCACTCCATGATTTTGTGGAAGGGAAAACTACCCTGCCGTATATCTATCTCTATGAAGCACTAAAGAGTGATGAGAAAAGAAAACTTCAAAGCTTACATGCAAAAGTTTTGAAGCCGGAAGAACAGCTATGGATACAGACGAAAATGAAAGAGCATCAAATTATCGAAAAGTCTTATCTTGAAGCAAAAGCTTTGATCGAAGAGGCGATTGCTTTGATGAGTGCTCATGGTGAAGATTCTTTGGCAGGTATTGCTAAAGAGATGATCGAAAGAGAGTTTTAATGTACTATCAAGTGATGAGTTTTTCTCACAAAAGCTGTGATCAGGCTTTCCGAGAGAAATTGGCATTTGCCAATGACGAAGAAAAAAAGCGGATGCTTAGTCAACTGGTATCGTTTGATTATATCAATGAAGCATTTATTGTCTCTACATGTAACCGTGTAGAGATAGTTTTGGCTACAAGTGACAACTTTTCAAGTTATCATACCTTACTTGGTCTGATGAGTCAAAAGAGCGGCCAGAACTTTTATGAGATCAAAAGTGTGGCTAAAACCTATGACGATGATGAAGCAATAAGACATATCTTCAGTGTGGTCTCTTCTCTTGATTCTTTGGTGATCGGTGAGTCACAGATTACAGGACAGGTGAAAGAGGCATTTAAACTCTCTTTAGAGCATGGTACAGCAGGAGAGAAGCTTAACCGTGTGATCTCTTATGCGCTTAAATGTGCTGCTGAAGTGCGTAATTCTACCAATATCTCTCAAAATCCTATTTCTATTGCTTCAGTAGCGGTAGCACAGGCACATAAACTTCTGGGTGAACATATCCAGGGAATGACAGGTGTAGTAGTGGGTGCCGGTGAGATGGGTGTACTTGCGGCAAAACATTTGCTGAGAGTAGGGTGTGATGTTGTTTTCATCGGACGTGATCTTGAAAAGGTACAAAAGGTAGCTGATTCTCTAGGTGAAAATGTAAAAGCCGATACTATGGAGAATCTACCTAAATATGTCAACCGTTATAAGCTTCTTTTCTCTGCTACCTCTTCACCTGAACCTGTCATTACCAATGACTTGATCGAAAATAAAACGATCCCGAGATTTTGGTTTGACATGGCAATTCCACGTGATATCGAAGATATGGATCTGGATAAGCTTAAACTTTTCCGCATCGATGACCTGCGTGAGATTTCTCAAAGCAACCACTCTTTGAGAGAGGAAAAAGCTTTAGAAGCTGCGGCGATCGTAGATCGCTATAAAGAGGAGTTCTACGGATGGCTTAGAGCGCTTTCGATTGAACCTGTGATCAAAGAGATGAGATCACAGGTTGCTACAGCGATAGATAAAGAGCTAGAGCGAGCGATTAAAAAAGGATTTGTCCCGGAAGAGTATGAATCTAATATACGTAAAATGGCAGAACAGATGTTTAACCGTTTTTTACATGATCCTACTCAGAACTTAAGACACTCTTCGGCTGATAAGAAAAATGCCAACGCAATCGAAGCCGTCAAAAAGATGTTTGACATAGAAATCGATAGATGCGATCTTGCACTTTACAAAGATGATCATCATACAAAAGGATACGAATCGTGAGATTTACACAATTACTGATACCAACAACCAAAGAGACGCCAAATGATGCAACACTGGCGAGTCATATCTATCTTATCAGGGGTGGATTTATTCAATCTGTTGGAGGGAGCGGTCTTTACAATTTTCTACCGCTTGGTAAAAAGGTACTTGACAAGGTAGAAAAAGTAGTTAAAGAAGAGCTTGACCGTGCAGGATGTCAAGAGGTCAGCCTGTCTTTTGTAACTCCTTCGTCACTATGGGAAGAGAGTGGACGTTTTGAAAAGTACGGTAAAGAGCTTCTACGCTTTAAAGACCGTAAAGACAATGACTTTGTACTGGGACCGACCCATGAAGAGATGATGGTAAATCTTGTCCGTCAAACGGTGAAAAGTTATAAACAACTACCGTTGAATCTTTATCAGATCAACCTAAAGTTCCGTGATGAGATCAGACCGAGATTCGGTTTAATGCGCGGGCGTGAGTTCTTGATGAAGGATGGTTACAGTTTCCACATTTCTGAAGAGGATATGAAGCGTGAGTTTGATCTTATGGAGGAAACCTACAAGAAGATCTTTACACGTCTGGGCCTTGAATTTAGAGTGGTTGAAGCTGATAGCGGTGCAATCGGCGGAAGCGGGTCAAAAGAATTTATGGTACTTGCTGACAGTGGTGAGGATACGATCGTTGTATGTGACAGTTGTGAGTATGGAGCAAATATCGAAGCAGCAGTACGCCAGCCGAAGATTTGTGACGTGGCAGCACCTGAAGCAAAGTTTGCAAAATTCAATACACCTAATGTGAAAACGATTGAGGCATTGAGTGAATTTTTCAAAGTAGATCCTTACTATTTGGTAAAAACAGTAGCAAAAAGAGCGCTTTATGATGAAGGCGAGAGTAAGATCGTCCTCTTTGCACTACGCGGATCGGATGAACTGCAAGAAGTGAAAGCGTGTAATGCAGTAGATGCGAATGATTTGGTTGATGTATCCGAAGAAGAGTTGGCTGAAGTCGGTTTGATAGCCGGATTTATGGGACCGACTACTGTACCGGAAGGAATTACCGTAGTATATGATAATGAGCTCAAAGATGCAGCTTCTATGATCTGTGGGGCAAATGAGAAGGATTACCATCTAGTAGGGAACAACTTTGTAGGGATCGAAGCAAACTTTGATGACCTTGTTGCTGTACAAGAAGGTGATGTATGTACATGTTGCGGTGGTTCATTACGTTATACCAAGGGGATTGAAGCAGGTCATATCTTCCAGCTTGGTACCCGTTACTCTGAACCGCTTGGATGTGTGTTCTTGGATGAGAACGGTAAGTCTGTTCCTATGGTGATGGGAACATACGGTATCGGTGTGAGTCGTCTGCTTGCAGCGATCATTGAGCAGAATCATGATGATAATGGGTGTATCTGGACAAAAGAGTCTGCACCGTTTGATCTATATATCCTTGTTTCAAATATCAAGGATGAAGAACAGCTGGCATTGGGTGAAAAACTTTATGAAGCTATGAAAGCTAAGGGAGTAGATGTAATCATAGATGATCGTAAAGACCGCTTTGGTGCAAAGATGAAAGACTGTGAACTTCTTGGTATCCCTCATGCTGTTGTGATCGGGAAAAACCTTGCAGATGGAAAGGTAGAGTTTCTCACACGTAAAGAAATGCTCAAAGAAGAGGTACCTGCTGAAGATATCCTTTCTGTACTTGAGGAAAGATTGTAAAAATGCCGATTTTAATTGCGATCCCTTTTTTACTGTTAGAACTTTACCTCTCTTTAAGTGTAGGTGAGAGGATCGGTTTTTTATGGTCGGCAATTTGGATCGTAGTGACATTTATAATCGGGGTACAACTTTTAAGACTTTCACCGTTTACAGTCATGGGCAACCTTGATGCAGTTACACGGGGAAAGCTAAGCCTACAAGGTTTCCAAAGTGTCAGTACTTCTTACTTTATTGGGGCAATCCTACTTATTATTCCGGGAGTATTGACGGATATTCTTGGAATTTTTGCGTTGCTTTACACACTTTATTTGCAATTTGTCGCTAAAATAACCCCTGAACAAACCAACTTTAAATCAGAGAAACAAGGAGAAGATAATGTCATTGATGTCGAAATTATTGACGAGTACACTGATCACAACCCTCACGCTTAGTGCAGGAAATACGGTAGATGAAAAAGAACTTTTGAATTATGTGAAGAAGCATGTAGTCCTCAACCCTCAGGTAGAAGTAAAAGGTGTTACGATCATTGAAGAGACTTCTCATCCGGATATTCCTGGTTGGAATGTGTATCTTACGACAATGGACTTGAATTATCAAGGTAAAGAAATAAAGGCACCTGAGACTATCTTTGTAAAAGACGGACTGGCAACTAGAAACTTGGTGAGTCTAAAAAACGGGAGAGATTACCGTGATGAGATCAAACCTACTGTATCAGACAAATTTTATGATGATGCACACTTGATCTTTGGAAATAAAAATGCTGCCCATAAAGTACTTGTATTCTCTGATCCTCAGTGTCCATTCTGCCAAGAAGTGGTTCCGGATATTATGAAAGCGGCGAAAGAACATCCTGATCAGATCGCTCTTTACTATTATCATTTGCCGTTATTACGTATTCACCCTGTTTCAGATGTTTTGACACGTGTGATGCACCTTGCACAGCATGAAGGGAAAATGGATGTCTTGCCAAAAATCTATGCAATGAAGATCGATCCAAGAGAGACTGATATGAAAAAGATTCTTGCTGAAGTAGAAAAACAGACAGGGTACAGTGTCACTGCAGAAAAGGTTGATGATCAAAAAGTGAAAGACGCTATGAAAGCGGATTCTGATGCCGCAAGCGAAATGATGGTTAGCGGTACACCTACGATCTATGCTGACGGTAAATGGGATAAGATGAGAAATAAATATAAAGAGTTTATCAAGTAATGGCAGAAAAATTAATCATAGCAACACGTGCAAGCCAATTGGCACTTTGGCAGGCATACCATATCAAAGAGAGAATAGAAACTAGTTTTCCAGATGTGGAAGTGGAACTCAATGAGATCACTTCAAAAGGTGATAAGATACTTGATAGGCCTTTAGCATTAGTTGGAGGTAAAGGGCACTTTACCAAAGAGCTTGAAGATGAAATGCTTGCGGGTAATGCACACCTGGCAGTGCATTCGCTTAAGGATGTACCTACTTATATCCCTGAAGGGCTTGAGTTAGCAGCTATTACAGAGCGTCAGGATCAAAGTGATGTTTTCCTTTCTCACAAATATGAAAACTTGGAAGCACTTCCAAAAGGTGCAGTAGTAGGTACCACAAGTTTAAGAAGACGTATGCAACTGCTTCAACAACGTCCTGATCTTCAAGTAAAAGATCTAAGAGGAAATGTCAATACTCGTCTTAGAAAGCTTGCAGAAGGACAGTATGATGCTATCATTCTTGCTTATATCGGACTATATAGACTGGATCTGCTTAAAGATATTCCGCATGTTGAGAAACTAAGTTTCATGATCCCTCCAATGGGACAGGCTGCATTGGGGATCGAGATCATTAGCAGTGATGAGAGAGTAAGAGAGATCGCTTTGAGTTTGAATGATGAGAAGAGCTTTCTTTGTACAAAACTGGAACGTGACTTTATCGCTAAAATCGGTGCAGGATGCTCTGCTCCCGTTGCAGTCAATGCAATCATAGAGGGTGAAGACATTATAATCAAAGCGATGCTTGGTTATCCTGACGGAACGAATATTATGGAAGCCTCTCTCAGTACACAGATCGAATGTTGTGAACATCTGGGAGAAGCACTTGCTCAAGTTATGATAGATGATGGAGCCTTAGAGATCCTTAGTAAGGCTGAAGAGATTGCTTTTAAAGATGAAATGCCGCAAAGACTTTAATTTTTCTTCTTTTACATTGGGGGAGGATATATTACATCTTTCTCCCGATACATACTACATTTTATTCCTCTAAAATTCAACAGAATTCATACTAAATAAAATTTTAAATTTTCTACAAACTCTTTATATTGTCTTATCTATGAAATATTATAAAAGTGTTTCAAATCTACAAAAATAATATAAAATTATGAAAAACTATATGTTAAATATATATGAGCAAAGTTTTACTATTGTATTTTAATAATTCAATTAAAAAGACAAGGGAAAAACTATGAATGTTTTAAGGGACGGGACGATTGGTTTTTTGAGCCTGCTTATTTTAAGCGGTTGTAACGGGAAAACATGTGCTGATGGAAATGCGGAAGTAATAGCACCTGAGATGATATGTGTAGAAGTTGCACTTGCTCAGGGGCAGGAGGTATCAGATACAGATTTAGATAAAGTTTATGACTGTGCAGATACGGATGATGATAACGATGGAATATCCGATGCAGATGAAATTGCGACGGGAACAGATCCATTAGTAGCTGATCCATGGGATACAGATACTGATCATGATGGACTGACCAATGCTGAAGAATCAGATGAAAACTCCACAACTATCACTGATAGGAATGGAAATGGTATCTCGGATGTTGGAGAACCATTAGATACAGATGGAGATGGTATTTCAGACGGTAATGAAGTGAATAACGGAACTAATCCGCTTAATCCTGATACGGATGGTGATGGGAAAAGTGACGGTGAAGAAGGTGTAAGTGATACTGATGGAGATGGTATTATCGATGCACTCGAACCGGCAACAGTGGATAGTGATGGTGACGGTGTCTCGGATGAACTGGATGCAGCGAATGATGATCCAAACAACGATAGTGACGGTGATGGCCTGAGTAATGCTGACGAGATAGAGATACGTCTTACCGATCCATTGAAAGCAGATACCGATGGAGACGGTATGTTGGATGGAGAAGAGGTAACTAACGGTACGGATCCATTAAATCCCGATACGGACGGTGACGGCAAAAGTGATGGTCTAGAAGGAGTAAGTGATACAGACGGTGACGGCAAGATCGATGCAATCGAATCAGCTATCACTGATAGCGACAGTGACGGTGTGGCCGATGAACTTGATGCGGTGGATGATGATCCTACCAATGACAGTGACGGTGATAGCCTGAGTAATGCTGACGAGAAAGAGATACTTCTTACCGATCCATTGAAAGCAGATACGGACGGCGATGGTGTTTCAGACTGGGATGAAGTAAATAACGGAACTAACCCTCTTAATCCTGATACGGATGGTGATGGGAAAAGTGACGGTGACGAAGGTGTAAGTGATACTGATGGAGATGGTATTATCGATGCACTAGAACCGTCAACAGTGGATAGTGATGGTGACGGTGTTTCTGATGAACTGGATGCAGCGAATGATGATCCAAACAATGACAGTGACGGTGATGGCCTGAGTAATGCTGACGAGGCAGATATACATCTTACCGATCCATTGAAAGCAGATACGGACGGCGATGGTGTTTCAGACGGGGATGAAGTAAATAACGGAACTAACCCGCTTAATCCTGATACGGATGGTGACGGCAAGAGTGATGGCGTAGAAGGTACAACAGATAAAGACGGTGACGGCAAGATCGATGCGATCGAATCTGCTATCACTGACAGCGACAGTGACGGTGTGGCCGATGAACTTGATGCAGTGGATAATGATCCTACCAATGACAGTGACGGTGATGGCCTGAGTAATACAGATGAAACTAATATTCATCATACAAGTCCAGTAAAAGATGATACGGATGGTGATGGTATGTTGGACGGTGAAGAGGTAACCAACGGTACGGATCCATTGAACCCTGATACTGACGGTGACGGCAAAAGTGATGGTGTAGAAGGAGTAAGTGATACAGACGGTGACGGTAAGATCGATGCGATCGAATCAGCTATTACTGACAGCGACAGTGACGGTGTGGCCGATGAACTAGATGCGGTGGATGATGATCCTACCAATGACAGTGACGGCGATGGATTTAGTAATATTGATGAGACCACAGTTGGAAGCGATCCGTTAGATAATACGAGTGTCCCGGGAGATCTGGATGGAGACGGTATTCCTGATGCGATAGATCCTGATATGGACGGTGATGGTTTGAGCAATGTGGATGAAACAAATAACTATATGACGGATCCTTCAAATCCTGATACGGATGGAGATGGTGTTTTAGATGGTGTGGAGATCACTAATGGTACCGATCCATTGAAGGCAGATACAGATGGTGACGGCAAGAGTGACGGCGCAGAAGGAGTAAGCGATACAGACGGTGACGGTAAGATCGATGCGATCGAATCAGCTATTACTGATAGTGACAGTGACGGTGTGGCCGATGAACTTGATGCGGTAGATGATGATCCTACTAATGACAGTGACGGTGATGGTCTGAGTAATGCTGACGAAACTAATACATTTGGAACCGATCCATTGAAGGCAGACACGGACGGCGATGGTGTTTCAGACGGGGATGAAGTGAATAACGGAACTAACCCGCTTAATCCTGATACAGACGGTGACGGTAAAAGTGACGGTGTAGAAGGAATAAGTGATACAGACGGTGACGGTAAGATCGATGCGATCGAATCAGCTATTACTGACAGTGACAGTGACGGTGTGGCCGATGAACTTGATGCGGTGGATGATGATCCTACCAATGACAGTGACGGTGATGGATTTAGTAATATTGATGAGACCACAGTTGGAAGCGATCCGTTAGATAATACAAGTGTCCCTTCGGATATCGATGGAGACGGTATCCCTGATACGATGGATCCTGATAAAGATGGTGATGGACTAAGTAATGTTGATGAAATTACTCTCCATAATACAGATCCTTCTAATCCTGATACGGATGGAGATGGTCTTAATGATGGTAATGAAGTAAGTATTGGAACTGACCCTAATAATCCGGATAGTGATGGAGATGGTCTGAATGACGGTGATGAAATAAGCATTGGAACAAATCCAAACGATCCGGATAGTGATGATGATGGGCTTGGAGATCATTATGAAGTTACAATTGATATTGGAGCCGGTAATGTGTATATCACTGACCCGCTAGATACAGATACAGATAATGATGGGTATGGTGATCGTGCTGAAATCGAAGACGGTACGGATCCTACAGATCCAAACAGTAAACCTTCTACTAATTGTAGTGGATTCCTTGCGTTGATAAATCCAATTTGTTGGTTCACCGGATTCCTGGATATACTCCTTTAGTAATGTCACAAGAATAGCGAAGGTTTAGCTATTCTTGTGCTTTAAAACTAATCCGCTTTTGCTATAATTTTTTCTATCATAAATAGTTGATACACTATAGCAAGAAGGATAGATATGAAAGATGTGGTTGCTTGGCTAAAAGAGCATGGAAATTTAAAGATCATCGATGAGCCTCTTGATGTTGAACTTGAGATACCGCATGTAGCTTATATCGAAGTGAAAAAAGATGATTCCCGTCCTTTACTTTTTACAAATCCTATCAATAAAGCAAAAGGCATTACTTATGATATGCCAGTACTCATGAATATCTTTGCCAATAAACAGATCACTCAAGATATCTTTGGCAAACACCCTGATGATGTAGCTAAAGGTATCGATGCACTGTTGAAACTTAAGCCACCAAAAGGAGTGGTTGCAAAACTGAAAATGCTTCCAATGCTCTTTAATCTCAAAAACATATTCCCTAAACGGCTCAAGGGTCAAGGTGCATGTCAGGAAATCATCTATAATAAAGAGAAAGTTGATCTGGATCGATTGCCTATCTTGAAAACATGGGAAGAGGATGGCGGACCGTTTATCACTATGGGACAGGTTTATACTCAAAGCCTTGACGGACAGATGCAGAACCTTGGTATGTATAGGCTTCAGCAGTACGATAAGAATAGGCTGGGGATGCATTGGCAGATCCATAAAGATGCTTCTCATTTTTTTGACCAGTATCAACGTGCAGGTAAGAAAATGCCTGTAAGTGTTGCGATAGGCGGAGACCCCCTTTATATTTGGTGTGGTCAGGCACCTATGCCCCACGGAATGTTTGAGCTTCTTTTATATGGGTTTGTCAGAAACGAAAATGCCAGATTGGTGAAGTCCATTACCAATGATATTTATATTCCTGAAGATGTTGACATCGTGATTGAAGGTTTTGTGGACCCTGAAAAAATGGAGATAGAGGGACCGTTTGGAGATCATACAGGATATTATACACTCAAAGAACCATTCCCGGTGATGGATGTGGAGACAATCACTATGAAGTCAAATCCTGTTTATGCTGCGACAGTGGTTGGAAAGCCTCCGCTTGAGGATAAGTATATGGGATGGGCTACAGAAAGAGTCTTTTTACCGATGCTCAAACCTATGGCGCCTGATCTTATAGATTATAACATGCCAGAAAACGGTGTTTTCCATAACCTGATCTTGGCTAAGATGAAAACGCTTTACAAAGGTCATGCGCAACAGTTCATGCATGCGTTCTGGGGAGTAGGGCAGATGAGTTTTGTCAAACATGCGATCTTTGTAGGGGAAAATGCACCTGAGCTGGAAGAATTTGAAGCATTGACAGAACATATTCTAAACAGACTTGATAAAAATAAAGTACTCATTACTCAAGGAATTGTTGATCATCTGGATCACTCTTCACCTGAACAATTTGTAGGGGGAAAACTCGGAGTTGATGCAACCGGTAGTGAAGTAGCTGAAGGTGTGGCTATCCCGCTTGTTGACAGTGAGCTTTTAGCCAAGATGAAAGAGATAGACAGCAATATACTTGAACTCAAGCAATATATGACACATACAAAAAATCCTATCTGCGTGATTACCGTAGAAAAGACAGCGTCTATTTCAGAAGATTGGGATAAGGTAGATAGCCTTAAAGATCATATTAAAGTATTGGTTATTGTCGACAAGGCAAATAATGATATCCAAGATCCATATATGCTGATTTGGCGTGTTGTGAATAATATTGATGCTCAAAGAGACGTAAAACTTTCTCCATTTATTGTCATAGATGGGACAAATAAAGGTATAATAGACGGATATGATAGAGAGTGGCCTGGTGATACGCATTGTACCAAAGAAGTGTTGGACAGATTACAGAGTCTAGATGTGATCGATATCGATGAAACGTTTATTAGAAAGTTTGGGTTATTACCCTTTGAATAAATTAAGAGAAAATTAATTTTACTGTGATAAAATTAGTTTGTTAATAAAAATTATCAATAAGGAAGTAAAATGCTAGTAACTAAAAAGGCTCCTGATTTTACAGCAACAGCTGTACTTGCAGATGGTTCAATTGTAGAAGATTTCAACCTATATGAAAATCTTGGTGAAAAAGGTGCGGTACTATTTTTCTACCCACTTGACTTTACATTCGTTTGTCCGTCTGAAATCATCGCATTTTCTCACAGAGCTAAAGAGTTCAGGGAAAGAGGTATCAATATAATCGGTTGTTCAGTAGACTCTCAGTTCAGCCACTTTGCATGGAGAGAGACTCCTGTAAATCAAGGTGGAATCGGTAGAGTTGATATGCCGCTTGTTGCAGACCTTAATAAACAAATTGCGAGAGATTATGATGTACTTCTTAATGAATCAGTAGCACTTAGAGGTTCTTTCCTTATTGATGCAGACGGTACAGTAAGACATGCAGTGATCAACGATCTTCCACTTGGAAGAAACATCGATGAGATGATCAGAATGGTTGATACAATGCTATTTACTAACGAGTATGGTGAAGTATGTCCAGCTGGTTGGCAAAAAGGTGATGAAGGTATGAAAGCTGACACTGCAGGTGTAGCAGAATATCTTGCAAAACACGAAAACGAACTATAATTTAAGTTATAGCTCAGCTATGCTGAGCTATAATACGCGCATAGCTAACGTTACATTTACGTTACATAATGTGGAAGTAATGTTTTAGCTTCTTCTTCGGCACCCCTCTTCCCCTTTTTAGTCGGAGTAAGAAGCTAAACCATTGCTTCCAATGATGCGCCTTGAAGGAACAAGATGACAGATCATGTAACGCTGCTCAAAGAGAGTGGACTCAAAGCAACTTTCCAAAGAATGAATATTCTAGAAACAATCGAAAAACACGGTCATATTACTATTGATGCTATCTATGAAGAAGTTTCAAGGATTCATGCCTCATTATCACTTGCTACCGTTTATAAAAATATCCTTTTGATGCTTGAAAAGAAGGTATTGGTAGAGGTACCGGTTGCAGGTCAAAAATCAAAATATGAGTTAAAAAAAGACGATCATATACATTTGGTATGTACAGTCTGCGGTATGGTTGAAGATAAACCGCTGATCAGTAGTGTAGATACGCTGATAGAAAATATGACGAAAGAAGAGAATTTCTCTCTAAGCAGTGAACAGATCAACCTTTACGGTATCTGTCATAATTGCCAGGAACAAAAGGCAAGTTAAGAGAGTCTAACTCTTAAAGAGTGCGGAGCCTACTCTTACAAGATTTGATCCGCATTTGATCGCTAGTTCAAAATCACCACTCATCCCCATAGAACAGATAGTTGCTCCCTCTTTTTGTACTTTATCAAAGACCGCATAGGTGTCTTCAAAACTTTTTTGTATCACTTTTGTATCTTCTGAGTGGGCACCGATCGTCATAACCCCTTTGAGGTTGATGTTTGGACAACTCTCTTTGATCTGTTGGTAGATATCATAAGCCTGTTCGGTTGGTACACCTGATTTTGTTGCTTCATCCGCTGCATTGATCTGAAGGAGAGCATTCATCTTTTGTGCTTTGGCTTCCAATTTCTTATTGAGCTCTTCAGCTAGTTCGATACTGTCAAGTGACTGAAGAAGGAATGGACGAAGATCAATAAGCTTGTTGATCTTGTTTTTTTGTAAAGAACCGATCATATGCCATTGTAAAGGAAGTTCATCAAGTGCATCCATACGTTGTGCCAGTTGCTGTACCTGGTTTTCACCAAAAGCTCTTTGCCCAAGTTCATACAGTGTAGCAATATTCTCTATTTCAGTATATTTCCCCACACCTACAAGTTGGACTATATGATGTTCGCTGACGGAGATACGTGCTTCTTCGATCCTCCATATTACTTCATCAAGATTTCTTCTTAAGTGTTCTTTATCAAGTATCATTGTGCTTTCCTTCGTTATCCAAATAGTCTATTGATATCATTATACAATCCAAGTAGCATCAGAGAGATTAAAATTCCCCATCCAGTTACTGTCATATAGTACATTGCTGCTTCATTTGGCGCTTTCCCGCGTATCCATTCATAAAGATTGAAGATAATGTGTCCTCCATCAAGTGCAGGTATAGGCAGTAGATTGAGTACACCAAGGTTTACCGAAATTAGTGCAGTAAATAAAAAGAGGGCTACTATCCCTATATTACTTGCTTGGGCTGTCACATCGACAATGGTGAGTATGCCTCCCAATTTATCTGCACCGATAGCACCAGTGATAAGCTTTTCAACACTTTGAAAGATCAGCATAGAAGCATAGAGTGTCTCATTCCATGCAAACTGAATCCCTTCTAGTAGAGAAAAATGTAATTTCTCTTGATTGACCAGTGGTCCTACACCGATAAGTTTACGTTGTATATCTTCACCAAATTTATTTTTTTGAGTTTGTATGACGGGTGAAAAATCAAAGTTCATTAATGCCCCATCTCTTATA
Source organism: Sulfurovum zhangzhouensis (assembly GCF_030347965.1). Taxonomy (NCBI): domain Bacteria; kingdom Pseudomonadati; phylum Campylobacterota; class Epsilonproteobacteria; order Campylobacterales; family Sulfurovaceae; genus Sulfurovum; species Sulfurovum zhangzhouensis. The sequence goes on along the minus strand of NZ_JAQIBD010000002.1, from coordinate 439,215 downwards.
ACCGTTAGTGAGAGTGTATGGTCTGCTGTCTGTATCGCCTCACCGATATTCTCCCAGTCTTTGATCTTTATATGGTTGATCTGTACAATTGTGTCATTGATATCCAATCCTGCCTCTTTGGCTGGAGAGTCAGGGGCAAAACTGCCTATGGTTGCCGGCATATACTTAGCATAGTTGAAAACAGGGCTTAGATGTGTACCGATCTGTGAAACGGCAAAATAGAGTACAAAAGCAGTAAAAAAGTTTGCAAAAGGTCCGGCAAGTAAGATAACGATACGCTGCCATGGTTTTTTTGTCGTATAGCTATCGCTGTCATAACTCACTTTTGTAGGGTCACTGTCATCTTGACCTTTCATTTTGACATACCCGCCCAAAGGAATCGTAGAAATACTCCAGAGTGTATCACCGATCTTTTTTGTAAACAGTTTTTTTCCAAAGCCTATACTGAAAACTTCAACCTTTACACCAAAAAATCTTGCAGCCAAAAAATGACCAAGTTCATGAAAAAATATGAGTACAGAAAGGACCAGCAGTGCAATAATAACGCTCATAATACTCCCAATGATGGTTAAATGGCGCATTATATCAAAAAGATAGTGATATATTCAAAAAGTAATTAGATAGCACATATGTAATGATGACTTCTCAACCTTTCAGACGTCAGGTGTTCTCTCTATTCAACCGAATGTCAATTGATGGATTGATATTTTGAAATGTGTGGAAAGTTAAGTAGGAGAAGAACTCTCCTACACAAGTATATTAGAAGGTATAATTTACAAATACTCTGAGATTTGAAAGTTTATTCCCATTGATTTCATCATTGATATCACTATAGAAAATATCCATATTAAGTGTGTCATTGAACGTATAGTTTGCAATCAGGTCCAGTTCAGTACTTTCTATATTGTTTTGGTCTTTCAGAGTGAGATGAGCAGCAGTAAATGTCAGGTTATTAAGTCCAATTATCCCGGCATCCCACTCAGCCACAAACATCAGTGCATCACCATCTACACCTGCCTCAGCAAGTGTCAGATGTTCGGAACTAGTAAAATACGGTCCACCTCCAAAACCGTTAGTTGCAGCATTATTGACACTTTTGTTATAGGCTGTTCCTAATGAAAGTCCAATAGGATTAAATCCCAAAGTACCTGTAATACCATAGACAGAAGCATCCGCATCTGAATAATAGGCAAGGGCAGCGTATTGCGCGGCTAATGCATAGCTAAAAGTATTGAACGTACCTTCATAGCTTGCTTCAAGATATGTTATATCCTCTATATCAAAATCATTGAGATGGTAGTACCAGCTGGTCAATGAAAGATCTTCAATTCCTTGGAAGGTTACACCTATGAGTTGTGCACCTGCATTATCATTTATGTTGGTGAATTCTGAAGGGGCCTCTGCATCTACCCCTGCCATTTTTTGTACCTGTGCAAGTATGATCGTAGTGTCCTTGAAATCTTTATTGATCCAAGTTATTGCCTCAAAAGTATTGGGTACCATGCCGATATCATCTGTATCAGCAAATGGTGTATCGATTTCCTGCCGTCCGACCTTAAATGCATTTTCCCCCCAGACTGCCTGTAAATATACTTCTCCAAGAATTGTATAAGAGTTTCCGCTGCCGTCAAAGAATGGTATTCCTGCACCGCTTAAGTACCCTTCATGTTTGCTTATTGAATTGGTAGTATAAATGCTGGTACCGGCACTTATTCCATTCCATGCGACTGTTTGGATATGCAGTTTCCCGCCAAGTGCGATATCTGTATAATCAGAGTCTTCAGAGATATCTGTTTTTTGGTATCCTGTACTTATATATCCATCTACCTGTTGAATAAAAGAGAAGTTCTCCCCATTTGCCTGATCCACAGGCGTCATATCTTCTCCTGCATATATATTAATACTCATTATTATTAAAATTGATATTTTTAGTGCGATATTTTTCATTGTTTCCCTAATATCGTCATTTTTATTTGAAAAGGATCTAATATGCCGATCCCTATTGATCATTTTTCTACTTCGATTTTTTTTGCTTCTTCAGCCCTAAGTGCAACTAGTGTTCCCTCTATTTCGATCTCCATAGTCTGTTTAGCTAAAGAACATCCTCTTACTGTCAGTACTTCACCTTTACATACACCCATAGACTTAAGGCGGTCCTTAAGTGCTTGCTGGGCATCTATCTTAACGATCGTGGCACTTTGTCCTTTTTTGAGTTCAGTGAGAATCATCTTATGCTCCTATGATAAGTTTTGTGATATTGTAAGCTATAAAGCTCAGTATCCAGGCTGTCAATGTCGTCATCAAGAACAGATATACCAAGTACTTCCATCCTCCAGCTTCCTTGGTAAAGACCATTGAAGCTGCCAGACATGGCAGATAGATCATTACAAACACGATAAATGCGATCGCTGAAGCAAATGGAATGTTATCTCGGATCTTTTTGATCAAACCTTCATTTCCTTCATCTACTTCATCACCCAATGCATAGAGTACACCTAGTGTTGACACTACGACCTCTTTGGCAGCAAGACCTGTTTCAAGTGCGACTGCCATTCGCCAGTCAAAGCCTAACGGTTCAAAGACCGGTTCAGTTGCATGACCTATAATACCCAGATAACTTTTTTCAAGCAGTGTCATTTTGAGTTCATTTTCAAGCTGATGTTGCTGATCTTCATCGACTGTCTGTTCTACCTTGGTTTGATAGCTGAGTTCAATCTCCGGATATTTTGGATAGCTACTTGCAAACCAGATCAGTATCGATGCAGCCAGGATATAGGTACCCGCTTTTTTTAGATAACTTCTAGCCTGTCCATAAACGGTATGCCAAATAAGTTTAAATGATGGTGATCGGTATTTCGGCATCTCCATTACAAATGGTTCATCTTCACCTTTGAATACAAACAGTTTCAGGATCTTAGCCATCACTAGTCCAAGGATGGCTCCTGAGATGTAGATGATAAAGAGGATATTACCGGCCTGTTCTTCAGCAAAGAATGCTCCCGCAAAAAGTACATAGATCGGCAGTCTTGCACCGCAGCTCATAAAACCGATGATAAATAGTGTGATAAGCCTGTCCTTTTCATTTTTGAGCGTACGGGCAGCCATATATGCAGGCACCGAACATCCAAAACCTGTAACCAGCGGGATAAAACTTTTTCCATGAAGTCCAAACTTATGGAAAAACCCATCAAGCAAGAACGCTACACGGCTCATATATCCTGTAGTTTCTAGCAGTGCGATACCGATAAAAAGGATAACGATATTAGGAAGGAACATAATTACTGCACCCACACCGGCTACTATACCATCACCTATCAATGAACCTAGTTGTCCTTCACCAAGGGTTGATTTAGCTTGATCCCCCATCCAAGAAAAGGCAGCATCGATATAGTCCATTGGAATCGAACCAAGTTCAAAAGTAAGCTGGAAAAGCACCCACATAAAAAACAAGAAGAGGGGAATACCCAAAAACTTGTTGATAAGAAGATTGTCGATCTTTTGTGTAAGGTTCTTTGCCTTCATACTTTTTGTAGACATTACCTCCATCTTTGCACCTTTTGCAAAGGCAAAATGTTCGTCATCAAAGATCTCTTTAAGGTCCTTTGTATTGTGGTGTAGGTAAAGATGACCCAATGCATCGCGTACAAGCGGTAACATTTCAATCCAGATCGGTTCATCATGCATTTTTTTATACATCTCTTCATCTTCTTGAATAAGTTTTACCGCAAGGTGTCTATAGGGAAGTTCTGATCTGTAGTTTTTCTCTTTAAGAAAACTCACAATATGTCTGATCTCTTCTTCAATCGGATCAGAATAGATTATTTTAGCAGTCGTTTCTTTTTGATTATAGACTTCTACAATAACTTCTTTGAGCTTATCAATCCCCTCACCGGTAGACGCGGCTGTTTTGATGCATGGTACTCCAAGGATTTTAGAGAGCTGGTTTTCATCGATCTCAATACCTTCGTCTCTGGCTTCATCACTCATATTCAGTGCGACGATTACCTTTTTGCCTGTTTCAAGTAGTTGTGTAGTAAAGATAAGATTTCTCTGGAGATTGGTAGAGTCGACTACATTGACGATAATATCATACTCATCACTTTGTAAAAAACTCTTGGTAACTTTTTCTTCGATCGTATATTCTGTTAATGAATATGCCCCGGGAAGGTCGATGATATGTGTCTCATAATTCTCACAAGAGACATCATCACAAATAGTAAATACTACTTCAGTCTTATCGACCGTAACACCTGAGAAGTTTCCTACTTTTAGTTTGGCATTGGAAATGGCATTGATAAGAGATGACTTCCCTACATTTGGCTGTCCTGCCAATGCTACCGTGATTTGTTTCACAATTTTTCCTTATACTATTTCATATTTTAAATAGAAATGATAATAGTTATCACTTTTATGGAGTGGAGTATATTCGAATTTTTCTTAAAGTGTATTAAAATGATAGTAATTATCAATTATATTTTTTCCACAGAATAAAAAAGATATGATATTATAGCTTATAACACAAAAAAGTATTGATAAGGGAGTACTCCCCGGACACTCTCAAGGAGAGTGGTGTATTCAAAGAAGGGGAGATTAGAATGAAAAAAATTTGTATCATGAATCATACTCATGATATCCAATTATAATATAGCTAAAAGAGAAAAACATATATTAATTGATTATTTTTTAATCAATTAATATATGTTTTTTATATCAAATAAATTAAAAGTTATTTACAAAGTTGTCTCGTAGTGAGAAGTGAATAAAAAAAATTGAATAGTGTAGGAGTTGAGAGATTGAAAAAACTCCACTCTCATAAAGAGAGTGGAATTCTTATAGATAAGAGAAATGTAATAGACTAGAATTTGTAAGTTGCGATAAGTTCAAGAGCATTTGATTCTTCAAATCCACTGATGTATGCATCTGTGTTTGAATAGATAGCATCAACAGAGATACAATCAGTAATTCCATAACCTAAGACAAGGTCAAACTCATGTCCTTCATAATCATACTCAGAGTTGTCAAAATATACATAAGCTGCAGAAATAGCAAGTCCATTATATTCTGTTGCAGCTTCTACTTTGAAAGCATCACCTACTTCAAGAGAACCCAAGCTATTCCACATACTAGTATAGAGTGCATCATTATCTACGAATCCTGCAGGACTATCTTCAACTTTTACATAAGCAGCCATTAGATCAAATCCTGATAGTGAACCTGATGCTTTGATACCATATACCATAGAATCATCCATACCATCCCAATCAGTACTTACAATCTGCGCAGCAAGTTTGATACCTGAAAACTCAGCACCTGCATCAGCATAGATTTCAGTGTAACCAGCAGCATCTACATTATAGTACCAGATACTTGCATCAAATGCATCACTGTAAGATGCACCTACTGCCCAGTTATCTCCATCAAGGTCTGCAAAGTCATTACCAGTATTGTTTCCTCTATATTGTCTAATATATGAACCAACTAAAGAGAGATTAGAGATTGATTTATTGACCACAGTATAAGCTTCGAAACTACCTGGCGCTAACAACCAGTCAAAACCACTTATCATTGGTGTGTCAAGAAGTTGACGACCTAGTACAAAAGTAGTATCTCCATAAGTTGCAGTAATGTTTGCTACGTTGAAGTAAGCACCAGTTTGTTTAGGATCAGCACCCCAACTCTCAAATAGATCAGCATTACCATCGAAAACGTTAGTGTATCCAACTGCTGTAAAGTTTGCACTTACATTGTCAGTAATTTTGTGTGAAACATCCAAAGTAACAGCAGCACCTAACTGGCTTTGTTCTTTGTCAAATAGATCATATCCATAACCATCAAATGTCCAATAATATGCTGTTGCTTTACCATTGATTGTTGTGTTAGCATTACATGCCTCTGCTGCCGGTGCTTCTACAGCCGGTTCAACTGGAGCAATATCTCCTCCTGCAAATGCTGAGCTGACAGCTAGCGCTGCAATTAAACTTAATTTTGTCAATTTCATATCATTTTCCTTGTTTTTAAGATAATCAAAGTATGACATCAAATTAAGAAAATTAATGCATTTTAGTGATTATTTTTTAATCAATAATTTTATACGATAGAAAAAAGAGAGGTATTATGTACTATAAAAAAAGTTTTGATAAAGAAATAGTATCTAGAGACTCTTAAGAAAAATATAAACCCCTTCAAAAGGGAGGAAATAATGATAAATCTTACTCATGATCTTTAATATAATATAGTTAAAGAAGAAAATAATTTTTTGATGATAATATTTTAACCAACTATATCAATTTTAATTACAATGCATTTATATTTCAATAGTATAAAGTGTTTTAATCTGTTGTGGTATACAGAGAAGAATTTCAGATAAAAGAGGATATTACTCCAGTAAAAAGGAGTAATATCCTATAGATATGAGTGATTAGAACTTATAAGTTGCGATCAACTCAAGTTGGTTAATATTTTCACCATCACCGTAATCAGTGTTAGAGTAGATTGCATCTAGAGAGATACAGTTTGTTAGACCATATCCTAAAATAAGGTCGAACTCATGTCCGTCTTCGAATTCATTTTCATATTCGTAGTATGCATAGCTTGCAGTAGCAGAAAGTCCTGAGAACTCAGTAGCTGCTTCTACTTTGAATGAATTACCAATTGAGTTGGCTACAGTTGTGTTCCAAGAGTTTGTATAAAGACCATTCCATCCAACATATCCAACAACTTCATCAGATACATTGTTGTAAGCACCCATCAAAGAAACACCTGAAATTTCAGTTGATGCTTTGATACCAAATACATTTGAACTGTCTGCAAAGTCCCAATCAGTATTTGCATATTGCGCTGCAACTTCGATATCAGCAAGTTTTGTAGAAGCATCAACATAAACTTGTGTATAACCTAATGCATCTACATTATAGTACCATACACTTGCACTGAATGCTTCGCCTGCATATGCTGCACTCGCTGTCCAGTTGTCACCGTAAAGTTCCATAAAATCAACACCAGAGTTATTTGGTCTCCACTCATCTACATATGCAGCTACTAATGTAACATCAGGGATTGAAGTGTTTACCAATGTATATGCCTCAAATGATCCAGGTGCCAGCAACCAATCATATCCTTGAAGCATTGGTGTACCAAGAAGCTGACGTCCAGCTACCAATGTAGTATCCCCATAACTTGCAGTGATGTTAGCAACATTGAAGTAAGCACCAGTTTCTACACCCTCTAAGTAGTTATCATCCATAAGGTTAGTGAAACCAACTGCAGTAATGTTTGCACTGATATTATCTGTGATTTTGTGTGCAACGTTCACTGTTGCAGCTGCACCCAGCGCACTACTTTCTGAATCAAATAGATCATACCCATAACCATCAGCAGTGATGTAGTAAAGGGTCGCTTTACCATCAATTGTTGTGTTGGCATTACATGCCTCTGCTGGAGCTTCTACTGCCGGTTCAACTGGAGCGATATCTCCTCCTGCAAATGCTGAGCTGATAGCTAGCGCCGCGATTAAGCTTAGTTTTGTAAATTTCATATTATCTTCCTTGTTCTAAGATAGTTGAAGTATGACATTAAATATATTAAATATTTATAACTTAAGTGATTAATTTTTAATCATTTTAATATTTACATAAATAAATTATTTATATATGATGAAATAATAAATTATAATATTCAATACTTTATAGATGTTACATTTATTTAGATAGAGAAAGAATATTAAGAACTAAATCCCTAATTATGTTGTGTAGCTTTGAAGAAATCTCTGACATACTCATAGCCAGAATAGAGCGTAAGAAGTACAGCAAACCAAAGGATGATTTCTCCGCCTGGCCAGCCCATTAACAAAAAGCCGATAGCGATCATTTGTACAACGGTTTTTACCTTTCCCATCCAAGATGCAGAGATATCAATCCCCTCTGCAACTGCAGAGACACGCAATCCTGTGATAAACAGTTCTCTTGTCAGGATAAGGAAAATCGCCCAAGATGAAGCACTCCCCAGTATCATAAGACCCAGGAACCCAGCCAAAGTGAGCATTTTATCTGCGAGGGGGTCAAGTATCTTCCCCAGTGTCGTGATCTGATCAAATGTTCGCGCAATATATCCATCAAAAAAATCAGTAGCTGAAGCAACTACAAAGATAAATGCTGCAATATAATTGAGCCATGAGGAATGTATATCTTCAAAAAAGGAGGCATCCTGATTTACAAGAAAGAAAAACATAAGAGGTGCCAGAAGTAAGCGGATAAATGCCAGAATATTTGGAATATTAAGGAGTCTGGATGCCTGCATTAAACTTCTTACCTCTCTTACAGACTATCTAAAAGTTGTTCCACCGTCAACCACTAAGGTTTGACCTGTGATCCAAGATGCTTCATCAGTACAAAGAAAATATACAGAACCTGCAACATCTTCAGGACTTCCCATTCTATTTAGTGAAGAACGTTTGATCGTTTCCGCCTTAACTTCTTCGTAATTTGTGAAAGCTTTAAGTGCATCAGTATCGATAGGCCCGCCAGATACAGCATTTACACGAATTCCCATTTCACCTAGTTCAACGGCAGCGTAACGTGCCATTGCTTCCACAGCTGCTTTGTTGGTCCCGTGTCCTGCATAGTTTTCAATATAGATAAGATTCCCTGTTGAGCTTAGTGTTACAATTGCACCACCACCCACTTTTTCCATACGCTTAGCAGCCTCTTGTGAACCTGCTACAAAGGCACCAACGGTTGCAGTATAGATGTTAGTTAGGCCCTTTTTGGGTCTAAGCTTCATAAATTTACCATAACCACCAACAACTGAGCGTCCATAGATCATTGCATTGCTTACGAAGAAATCTACACGGTCAAAGTCCTCATCGATCGCTTCAAAAAGCGGTTTGAACTGATCTGTATCTAGAATGTCAAGTGGATAGGCTTTTGCTTTAATACCGTAATTACTACTGAGCTCTTCAGCGATCTTATCCGCAGCTTCTTTATTTGAGTTGTAGGTGAAAGCAATATTTACACCATTTTGTGCGAATTTTTCAGCTGTTGCTAACCCGATACCTTTTGTGGCACCTGTAATTACAACGGTTTTACCTTTCATTTCTGACATCAATATACTCCTTTGAATGATGTTGTGTTATTGCTCTTAAGCACCAACGATCTTGTATTTTTTCATAACCGCTTCAATTTTTTTCATATTCTCTACACTAGGCGGTACCAGTGGTAGTCTATACTCCAAGGTATCGATTAGACCGGCAATATACATTGCTGCCTTGATAGGAATAGGGTTACTTTCACAGAAAAGTACTTTATTGATATCGATCAGTTCTTCATTGATTGCTTTAGCTGTTTTGTAATCACCTGACAAAGCAGCTTGTACCAACTTACTTTTTATATCAGGAAGAAGGTTTGATGTAACCGAAGTGACACCTTTACCGCCACTTGCAAGAATAGGGAAGTCGATCGCATCATCTCCACTGAAGACATAAAGTTCAGGGATCTTTGCCATCAATTCAACAGTTCTTTCCAATGATCCTGTTGCTTCTTTGATCCCCATAATATTTGGCACATCATCAAAGAGTCTTTTGACAGTCTCAGGCAGGATATCAACTCCTGTACGTCCCGGTACATTATAAAGCATGAACGGTACTTCTACAGCACTGGCAATTGCTTTGTAATGTTGGTAAAGCCCCTCTTGGCTCGGTTTATTATAGTAAGGGCTTACAGAGAAGATCGCATCTGCACCAACAGCTTGTGCATTTTTTGCCATCTGTATTGCTTCATGGGTTGCATTGCTTCCTGCTCCTGCAAGTACTTTTGTATCAGTTCCTTTACAGACTTCAACAGCGATCTCTATACAGCGCATATCTTCATCATAACTAAGTGTTGCACTTTCTCCTGTTGTTCCTACGGGACAAACTGCATCAATACCGTTATCCACTTGTCTTTGGATCAATTTTGCAAAAGCCGCCTCATCCAATTTACCGTTTTTGAATGGTGTGATAAGTGCGGTGCTTACACCGGTTATATAGTTGCTCATACCTATTTCCTAATTTACTTTTTAGTTTCGTCTTTTTTGAGTATTACTGTGGTAGATCTTGAATGATCAAAATACTTATTTGCGACATCCTGAATATCTTTGAGTGTAATTTTATCCAATTTCTCTTCATATTCAAGTAAAGGATCCAGGTTTCCTTTTACCAAGTATTCACCATAGAGCCCTGATACGGAATGCGAGCTTTCCAATGAGTAGATGAATTCAGCTTTAGTATTGATCTTGACCTTATCAAGTTCTGCCTGTGTGACATCGCCTTGTTTGATCTTCTCTAATTCAACCAGAACTTCTTTTTCAACCTGCTCAGGTTCCACTCCTGCCGCACACATAGCCATGATCAAAAATACTCCCGGGTCTTTGAGCTCCATGTTGTAACCATAGATCGTGTTGACCAGTTTTTTCTCATTCACCAATGACTTTTCAAAGCGGCTGCTTTTCCCATGACTGAGGATAGAAGAGATCGCTGAGAGTACCACCTGATCTTCATGTTCGAAGTTCGGTATAGCATAGGTGATCGCAAGTGTATCAACCTGGTTTCCTTCTTTGTGAAGGATGGCCCGTTTTGCACCGTCTACTTTAGGTTCTACTGCTGTCACTTTGGGTACTTCAGTATGATTTTTAATATTTCCAAAATATTTTTCTGCCTCTTTATAGACGCTCTCAGGTTTAATATCTCCGGCAACAACAAGTATCGCATTGTTTGGCTGATAGTGCTGCTTATAAAAAGTGCGGATATCTTCGATCTTCCAACTTTGTATATCTTCCATAAAGCCTATAGGAAGCCAGTGATATGGATGGTAGATATAGTGTGTATTAAATATCCTAAAATAGAGGAATCCCATAGGGTTATTGTCTGTTCTTAGCCTACGCTCTTCTGCTACTACATCACGTTCTGTCTGAAACTCTTCATTTGTTAGTTTCAGGTTGCTCATCAGTTCGGCAAAGAGTTCTAATGTCATTGGCAGGTTTTGTGAAGCAGTTTTGATAAAGTAGTGTGTTTTATCAAAACCGGTTGCTGCATTGTTTACCCCGCCACGACTTTTGACAATCATATCAAAGTCACCCTCTTTGAGTTTATCAGTCGATTTAAAACTGAGGTGTTCAAGCATATGTGCCATACCGCTTTTACCCATAGTCTCGTTGCGGCTTCCTACCTTGTAGTAAATATCGCTTGTGATGACACCCGAGTCGTTATCCATAGGAATGACAACGATTTGAAGACCGTTGTCAAGTGTTTTTGTATAGTGTTTTGGAAGTGAATTCGCCATAAGTGTTCCTGCAAACAGCATCCCGCTAAAAAAAGATGCTTTTATAAAATATTGAATTATTGAAATAAATTTATTTTTCATTTGTCCAATCAGCTCCGATTGCTTCGCTGATGTGAGTATACCCGTCTTGCTTTAATAGTTTAATTAACCCCTCATTGATCTCTTTGATAAGTTCAGGCCCCCTGTATACGAGCATAGAGTAGACTTGGACTAAAGAAGCACCGGCTTTGATACGTCTGTAAGCCTCTTCTGCAGAGTCAATACCTCCAACCGAAATCAGCATGGTTTTCCCATAAAGCTCTTTACCGATAGCCTTGAAAAGCTGGTAGGACTTTTCGGTAAGTAAAGCACCGGAAATCCCTCCAAAGTTTTGTTTGAGCGGTGAATCTGTCACAGAGTAGTCAATGGTAGTATTGGTTGCAATGATCCCTGCGGCACCTGCCTCTACAGCTACCTTACAGAGTGTAATTGCATCTTCAGCTTCCATGTCAGGAGCAATTTTAAGAAAGACCGGTTGAGAGGTGATCTCTTTTGCCATATCAAAGATCGCTTTGATGAAATTCTCATTTTGCAGATCACGCAGACCCGGCGTATTGGGTGAAGAGATGTTGATGACAATGTAGTCACCATAATCTTTGAAGGCTTTGAAAAGAGTCTCATAATCATTCAATGCTTCATTTTCAGGTGTAACTTTGTTTTTCCCGATATTGATACCTACAGGATAGTCAAGGAAGTAGAGCTTTTTAAGACGCTGAATCATATAGTGGCTTCCTTTATTGTTAAAGCCCATTGCATTTTGAAGGGAGTCATCATCTGTGAGTCTAAAGAGTCTCGGCTTAGGGTTGCCATCTTGCGGTTTTGGTGTCACTGTACCGACCTCGGTAAATCCAAAACCAAGGGTTGGCATAGCAGTAATGTACTGACCGTTCTTGTCAAAACCGGCACCCAACCCTACCGGGTTTTTAAAGGTGCGTCCAAAAAATGTTTGATGAAGCATTGTATCATCAACAAAGTAGCGCTCTTTGATCAAACGCATTATAGTAGGGCAGTGAGCAACTGTTCTAAGTCCTAGGCCGGCAATAGTATGTGCTGTTTCAGGATCGAAATTAAAGAGAATTTTTTTGAGGGTTTGGTAAGAAAAAAATGACACTGTTTACTCCGTGATTAAAAAAAGTAGTGGATAGCCAATGTTAGGCCGTGAAGATCATCCAGAAAATCTAGATTTTGCACTTTAAAGTAGTGATATCCTAGATCAACATCGATATTATCGGTTGCATAGATGATAAATCCAAAATTCCCTCCATAGTAAAAGCCGTTGCTTTCTTCCGGAATTTCGTTAAGAGCATCCTTATCATACTTCAGGTAGCCGGCTGTCCCGCCAAGATAAGGTCTGAGCTTTGGTGTCCCAAACATCTCATCAAGCAGAATTTTATCAATCTCTACAGAAAAACTGCTATAGCTTTTCTTGTGATAATCCAGGGCAAAAGTCGTTCTCCATTCTTGTGACTGCTGCCCGTATCTGATGCCTACACCGGATTTGTGTGTCGGGTCATCATTGTTAATGTTGACAGTTTCTGTTGAAATGAAGAGACCGACAAAGGGAAAGTTCTTTTGGAATTGTGCATCTGCAAGACTGAAGAAAAGCATGAGGGTAAAGAACATTCTAATCATCACGGACCTTTGTATGGATTAGGTCAGATTATACCATCTGTAGCGTTATAACTTACTTGCGAGGCGCTGGTACACCTGACAGTTGTTTAGCAGATTGTCATGTGTATCACTGCAAATAATCTTTCCATTTTCAAAGACTAGAATTTTGTCTGCATCTTCGACAGTGCTTAGTCTGTGTGCAACGGTAAACGTGATCATTTCAGGCTTTAGCTTCGTAAGTGCCTGCTGTATCAGTGCTTCACTTTTATTATCCAGTGCAGATGTTGCTTCATCAAGTATCAGAATATCCGGGTTTTTGTAAAGTGCCCGGGCGAGGGCAATACGCTGTCTTTGACCACCTGAAAGATTGCCTCCGCCTTCAGAAAGCTGTGTATGGATACCACTCTCCAGTTTATCAACAAACTCCATTGCAAATGCTTTATCCAAGGCCTCAACAACACGTTGTTCATCGATCTCTTCGCCATAAGCAACATTGGCTGCGACAGAATCATTGAATATATAGATACGTTGTGTCACATAGGCGATCTTATGATGCAGTGACTCAAGTGTGAAATCTCTATAGTCTCTGGTGTTAATAAGGATATTACCGCTGCTAGGATCATAGAAACGTACCAGTAAGTTGACAAGAGAACTTTTCCCTGCACCGCTATCCCCTACCAGAGCGATCGACTCTCCTCTTTGCACATCAAAAGAGATATGTTTCAATGCAGGTGTATTATCATAGTTCAGTGAGACATCTTTTAACGAGATATTTTGCACTGTATCCGTGAGTATAGTTTGACCTGATGTAATTGTCGGCTGTGTATCAAGCAGTTCATTCATACGGATATTGGCAGTGATGGCATCTTGCGCCCTGTTATAAAGTTTTGAAAGGCGTTTGATTGGATCATAGAGCATAAAGAGTGCTGCGGCAAATGCAAAAAAAGACCCGACACTCATCCTTCCCTCTATCACTTCCGTACCTCCTATAAAGATCACGATCCCGATCGCAACGGAACCGAGTATCTCCATTACCGGTGAGGTAAGGGCATTGGTTTTGATCTGTTTCATAATGTATTTAAAGACATTTTGGTTTTGGGCCTCAAAACGTTTCTGTTCATACTTTTGTGTTGAATTGGACTTGATCACTTCGATATTGGAAAGTATCTCTCCAAGTCTTGAGGTCATATCGGCAGTACTCTCTTGAGAGGATTTAGAGTATCTTCGCATTTTTTTTGCGAGTTTACTTAAAGGAAAGATCGCCAAAGGCATAATAATAAGAAAGTAAAGTGCCAATTTGGGACTCTCATAGATCACATATCCTGTGAGTGCGATAATGGTCAGTATTTCTCTGATAAGGTCAGGAATGATATTGGCTACGACAGCCTGAATACGGCTGATGTCATTGGTAGTACGTGAGAGTATTTCCCCGCTGTGTATCTGTTTAAAAAAGGACATATCAAGATGAGTAAGGTGCGAAACGAGGTTATCTCTGAGCTTTCTTACCACATCTTGACCGATGTAGGAGGTATAGTAAGTCTGTATGTAGCTTCCAACCCCCTTGAGCGTAAAGACACCAAAAAGCAAGAAAGGCATGAGTGCCAGCATGTAAGTATCTTTATTGATGAAGACATCATCGAGTACAGGTTTGATAAGCTGTGCGGTTCCTGCTGTACCGACGGCTACAGCGATCATACCAAGTATTGCAAAAAAGAACTCTCTTTTATACCCTGAAAGATAAGGAAGATACTGTTTGAGTAGCTCTTTCATTTAGGCCTTTTCCCATACTGTGCCATCAGGTGTATCCATGATAGCAATACCCAATGCGGTAAGTTCATCACGAATAGTATCTGAGCGTTCGAAGTCTTTTGCTTTTTTCGCTTCACTTCGCTGCTCTATCAACGCTTCTATCTTTGTTTTAAGTGCTTTATCAATACCGATCTGGAAGTAGGCATAGGGCTCTTTCCCCCCAAATCCAAGAAGGGCTTCGATAAATTCGATATTGGCAATAGTCTCTTTTTTCAGAGCTTTGTCTTTTGGATTGTTGTCGAGTTGTTCATTGGCTTTTGCAACCATCTCATCGATTACGGCAAGTGCTATAGAGATATTGAGGTCATCGCTCATTGCATCAAGCAATGCTTTTTTGAACTCTTTATTTACTGCTGAGCCTTTTCCAGGAACAACACGTTTTTTGAGTCTGTAGAGCTTATCCAGTCTCTTTTTTGCGATGAGAAGGTCCTCTTCATTAAAATTGAAGTTGTTGCGGTAGTGCACGGAGTTAAGGTAATAACGCAGTATCTCTCCGTCATAGGCACTGAGTGCATCTTTTAAAAAGAAGCTGTTCCCCAGACTTTTGCTCATTTTCTCCCCGTCTATCTGCACAAAACCGTTGTGCATCCAGTACTTTGCAAGTTCATGCCCGGTAGCACAGCGGCTCTGAGCAGCTTCATTCTCATGGTGAGGAAAAAGCAGGTCCGCTCCACCACCATGGATGTCGATAGAGTATTCATCTGTGCCATGATCGTGTGCAAAATGTTTTTCGATCATTGCAGAACATTCGATATGCCATCCCGGACGACCTTTGGAAAATGTGGTATCAAAACAGATATCCTCTTCGCCCTTACACGCTTTCCACAAGGCAAAGTCTTTAGGATTTCTTTTTTCAGAGGTATGTTCTATACGGCTTTGGTTCTCTTCGTCATCACCTACTTGATGTGATATATTGCCGTAGTTGGCATCTTTGCTTGTATCAAAATAGACATCACCGTTGCTGATGACATAAGCAATATCCTTGTCTATCAGTTTTTGTATCATCTGCTCGATGGCTTCAAGTGACTCTGTTGCTTTAGGCTCTATATCTGCCCGCGCAACACCAAGTGTATCCATCTCTTCAAGATAGCGGTCGATATAAAGGGTAGTGATCTCTTCAAGACTTTTACCGGTCTCTTCTACTTTTTTGATGATCTTATCATCGATATCTGTGAAGTTCTTACCCATAGTGACTTTATACCTCAAGGTCTTAAGCGTACGTGTCAAGAGGTCAAATGCCAAAGCGCTGCGTGCATGTCCCAAGTGTGCATCATCGTACACTGTAGGCCCGCATACATAGATACTGGCTTCACCTTTTTTGATAGGTTCAAAAGGGACTTTGGTTTTTTGTACGCTGTCGTAGATCTGCATAGAGTAGGATACCTTCAATCAAATTTATAATACTGCGATTATATCCAATTTATCTAATGAGCCCGGTAAGCCATATGTTGATGTATATGAGCAATAGAGTCAAGAGAACGGATATTACTAGAAGATAGATCAGTTTTTTTGACCATAAAATTGCAAAAAAGCGATCAAATCCTACTTCTTTGACAGTAAGGATAAATAGTACCCAACCTCCGATACTTCCAGCCAGTGCCAGACCAGAAGCCCCCATAAATTGCATCAGTATCAAAGAACCGGTGATGGAAGTTATCAGAGAGTAGAGTGAGATCTTTGCCGCTTTAAGATGTTTGTATGAAGCATATAAGAACAAAGAAAAAAGTTTAGCAAGACCAAACGGTAAAAGTCCTATCATATACATTTGCAGTACACTGACAGTTTCGAGTGTCTGAACCTGGGTGAACTTTCCTCTCTCAAAAAGCAGCCAAACGATCGGTTCAGCAAGCAGTATGCCTCCCAACGTAGATAAACTGAGAAGAAATGCCAGCAGCCAAAAAGCTTTATCAAGATTGGCATAGGCTTTATCTTCCTGATGGTTTTTGATCGCCTTGGAGATCGCCGGGAATAGTGCAGTCGCAGTCGCGATAGCGATAACTGCCAAAGGAAGCTGGAAGACACGATTGGCATAAAAAAGATAAGAAACTGACCCGGAGATAAGGAAGGTAGCAAGTATCGTATCCACAAAGGCAGAGATCTGTGGAGTAGAATTTCCCCAAATTGCCGGGAGAAAAAGTTTATTAAAACTGTTTTTTTCTTCTTCTATATTTTTAATCTTACGGTATTTCCATCCACCCAGTAAAATGCGCTGAAGATTAAATTGTTTGATAGTAATAAGATGGGATACAACCTGCAATATCCCGCCTGCAACCACTGCAAAGCTCAGAGCGTAAGCTACGCTTTTGGGATCTTCTTTCATATAGATCAAAAGTGCGATGATCATCGCAATATTAAGCAGGGCAGTGGACATCGCTGTAGTCGCAAAGTGTTCTTTGTACTGTAAAAGTGTAGCAAGGAACGTGACAATAAAGATCAGGTCAAGGTACCAGAAGTTGATCGCTGTCAACGGAGCAGTAAGGCCTATCTGCTCCCAATCCCAACCCCATGCAAGTGCTTTGGTGATCGGTTCAGGGAATAGGGTGATCAATAAAGAGATAGAGGTTAAAAAAAGTAAAAAGCGCAAGAAGATCGCGGTAGCAAATACTCCTTTTTGTCTGCTAGCGACAAAAGAGGGCATAAAAGCCTGTGTGAAGGCTCCTTCTGCAAAGATACGGCGAAAAAGGTTTGGCAGTTTGAAAGCCACAAAAAACATGTCGCTCCAGACGGATGCTCCAAGTGCGGATGCCATCAGGACATCACGTCCCAGACCGGTGATACGTGAAAATAGAATACCAAAGCTGTTGGTAAAAATGGATTTTAAACGCATAGTGTTCTTTGTTATTGAGATAGGATATTTTAGCGAAATGTTGGTTTGAGTCAGATAGTTATGTTTTCACTATCTTCATCTAAACTTGTAGTTGTTTATCATTTTGTTCCAGCTTTTTATCAAGCAAAATGGCAAAGGGTATCTGTATAAGGTAGGCAAACATGATCGGCAAAAGCATGGAAACACCGAAAGCTTTCATCGAAAAGGTGGAGAGGACCAATGCTAACGTAATGTAACGTGTAGCGCTATGCCAGAATGCCGCTTTTTCTTGAGGTGAATCAAGGTTGAACATAAAACGTGCAGCCAACAGATCAAGCAAATAAAAAACAATCACGGCAACAAGAGATATGGCAGCAAGTTCAGGCTCCAGATCAAAGATATCGACAAGGCTTTGCGTGCTTTGCAATCCAAAGAGATAAAACAAAATAACAAAGATGCTTGCGTTGCTGATATAAGTTCGGTATGTTTCGATAAAAGCCGCTAGAGGCTTGATCAAAATAATGACCCTGCTTGTAACGAAAGGGATAACGATGAGCAGCATTACGACCAGCCTTGCATAACTGCTCATATTGTTTGCATCCTCTGTGTACAAGGTCGAAAAGTAGCTTTCTGTATAGATACCGAAAAGGTGCAGCATCAGGAAAGAAAGCGATACCAAAAGCAGGTTAATAAAAAGGATGATAAATCCCAATGAAGTGTCTCCACCTGATTTTTTGATCCAGTACATCACCATGCCGCCGCCGCTCAGTACCGAGAGGAGAAAAATTCCTGCTGCAATACCGTAATCTCTTGTGATCAATCCGATGATCACAGCAAAAACAGGGAGTAGAACGAAATTGAGAAAAAGGCTTTTTATGATAGTGATACGATATTCCCATACCAATTTCACATCTGAGAGTCTTACTTTAAATAAAGAAGGCATGATCATGGTTAATCCTGCAAATAGGCAGATATTGGAGCTAAAGATAAAACCATCAGTATTATAGCTGTATATAAATCCAAGTGTCGCGCCCAATAGAACTATGAAGAGTTGCATATAGACCCTTTTTTAGAGGAAAATTTATAAATTATAATGAAATTACAATAATAAATAATTTTTTATTTGATAAGTATAGTGAAATAATTCCCACTCATTATCACTTACAAAACAATATTTCTTAGAGCATAGGAACCGTGCTGAAAGATACTATAGGTTTAATTGATCTTTCAGATATCGGAATTTAACTACTACTTTATTTTCAAGATCAAATACTTAGTGGTGAGCACCGCAAAAATTGGCATCACACCCATGTACCGCACCTGAATATTGTGAATTATCTAAGAAAAATTTTAAAATGTCTTTTCTAAAGTATTTAAACCGTTTACTTTGAACATTTTTTAGGGCCTGAGGATCTTTTTTATGTACATCAATCAATGTCTGATCGTCTTCAAAGTATTCCATCCAGCTATCTTCGTCTTTCTGTACTGCAAAGTAAAATGGAGTACCATGACACTTCCCGCATAGTTTAGTAATCACCCGAAATGTTTTGTCATCGTACTTTTCTGCTCCATGAATCGTTTGTATCAATAAAGCCATTAAGATTATTTTTACCAGAAAGTTATTCATTAGAGTTGCCTTTTTGCTGTAATGGTAAAGTTAAAGTGTGTAAACCGTGTGTAAGAGGAGATCTAGGTGTTTTAAAATATGACAATATGACATATTTATTATTTCACTAAAGAAGTATTGTTATACTGTGATAAAGAAAAGAAAAAGGTAGAAGATGATCGTAGGAATTGAAGGAACTATAGAGCGTAAAGATCCGACCTTTGTACATATCAATGTTAACGGATTGATCTATGAAGTGATGATCTCACTAAATACTTCTAATGCTATTCAAGATAAAAGAGTAAAGCTCTTTACTACACAGATCATACGTGAAGACGCACATCTTTTATTCGGTTTTATGGATATGAATGAGAAGAAGATGTTTGATACTGTACTGAAGATCAATGGTGTAGGGCCGAAAGTAGGGCTTGCTATCTGTTCGACTTTTACTCCTGAAACCTTTGCGAGGGTAGTGAGTTCCAAAGATGTAGGACTTCTTAAGAGAGTACCGGGTATCGGACCAAAGGCAGCGAGCCGTATTTTGGTCGAATTGGCAGACTTTATCGTGGATGGAGAGGGAGAAAGTAGTGGAAACAGTGCCATGGTAGAGGCGATCATGGCTCTTGAGAGCCTTGGTTTCAAAAAAGATGCGATTCAAAAAGCCCTTTCAGGCTGTAGCGGTGACACAAGTACCCTTGTCAAAGAGGGACTTAAAAAGTTACAACGTCTTTAGGTATAGATTTACCAGATACTGTATCCAAGTTTGATATTAAAGGCATTGTGTAAATCATCATCATCAATTTCGTGTCTATAGGATAATGTGGTATACCATTTTTGATCAATCTTATAAAAGAGGATGCCCATTAAAGCTTTTGTTGGGTGTTGCGTAGTGAATTTACTGTCTGCATAGCTATAGGAGATGCTGGCATATAAGTTTTTCGTAAAAAAATGTCCGGTACCTATATAATATGCATTGATGTCCTGTAGCGGCACAGTCTCTTCTATATCATTGATAAAGGTATAGTTAACACCTGCAAGAATGGAATAATCAGAGATAGGATAATAAGAAAGAGAACCATAGAATGTGTAATCGGTTTTATTTCCGACATAGTCATAAGTAGGCAGTTTTATGCCGACTCCCATTCCCAGCTTGAATGTATCATTAAGCTTGAATTTTCGTTTGATCTTGAGGATTGTATCAAGTGTACCGTGTTCTTGATTTGCCATAAAGTACCCTGATCGTATAGAGTAACTCCAGTCATTTTGATAATAACTGATTTGTAGATTTGTAGTATGTTGGGTTTCTCTCCCCAAAATATCTTCATTATTATTAAGCCCGTATCCTAAAATGACATCTAACCCATCATTATCCTCTTCGTCTGGAAGAAACAGTTTATTGGTGGAACAGCCTTCTGCATTTACTTCATCCAAAAAAGGTGTATTACTGCATTGATCTACAGCATCAGGTACTCCATCCATATCCTGATCACTGTTTGGTTGAGCAATAGCAAAAGCAGATAGGATCAATCCTGTCAAAATAGTTCTAATCATCATCATGTTCATTTTCATCCTCAATATGGTCTTCGGTTTCATCTTCTATATGGTCTTCCGTTTCATTTTCAATGTGATCTTCTGTTTCATTTTCAATGTGATCCTCCGCTTCATTTTCTACATGGTCTTCTGTTTCATTTTCAATGTGCTCTTCCGAATCAGCCTCAATATTTGCTTTTATTTCATTTTGTATAGTGTGATCAGTTTTCTCTTCACGCTTCATACGCTTTTTGATATAAGAAAAAGTTCTTTCCTTTTTTGCAGGTTTAGCACCGGAAGCCTGTTTGATCTCTTTGATCACTTGATGGGAGTGTTGGCTGTTTGTAATAGATTTTAATTTGCTTATAGCTGTCATACGTTCTTGATCACGCATGTGCAGGATCTCTTTTTTAAAAGCATTCATCAGTTTAAAACGTTCATGTAGCGGTGCTTTTTGGATCGCTTCAATTTTGTCGTCTATATTTGCATTAAGAGTGGTTGTCGAGAACAGAAATGCACCCAATAGGGATAAAATCAAATGTCTCATTTCTCACCCTTATGTAGATGTTTAAAATCCAATATTACTTTTGTCCCTTTACCTACGTAACTTTCAATATGAAGTATAATATTAAGTTCTCTTGTCAGTTTTTGAACGATAGGAAGACCAAGTCCTATACCGCGGTCCTGTTCTTTATAATAGCGTTGGAGAACTCGTTCAACGTCTTGGATACCTTTACCTGTATCTTCAATGACAACGGAAGTTTTGTTTACTGTCAAGGTCACTTTGCCATGAGGTTTATTATATTTTGCCGCATTGCTTATAAGGTTGTCAAAGATACGTGTAAGCAGCTCTTGATTCGTAGTTTTAACCAGATCATTATGTTCAATATATTCATAGGTAAGTTTAGGATAAATGTTTTGTATGAACTTTAAACGGGTTTGAGCTAATTTCCCTACATCAACACTGCTCTTTTGTGAAGGAGAATTATGTAAAAAACTTTTGAGGTTGTTCTGTAACAATAATAGGGTGTCAATGCTGTGGGAGAGACGTTCTACAAATGGATTTTCGCCTATTTCATCTTTGAACATTTTGATATTCAATAACATAGAAGTGATAGGGGTGTTAAAATCATGTAGGATATCTTTGATAAATTCATCATTGAGTCGTAATGCTTTACGGATCGGTTTGAGACTGTAAAAAGTAAAAAATAAAGCTACTCCCATCAGTAAAATGGTAGCAAGTATAAATTTGATCCACAGCCCTTTTTGTATCTCTTTAATATCCATATAGAGTTTATCCAGAGGATAGGAGATTTTTACATAGAATTTCTTTGATTTTGGGATATGAAAAAAAGCATAGAGCGCTTCTTTTTCGTAGAGTTTATTCAGTACATTATCTTCTTTTGGGACAAAGTCAAAGTGAAACTGTTCACACTCAAAAGAGTAGCTGCATACTTGCATGGTCTTTAGAATGTCTTGATGGTACTCGGTTTTTTCTGTACGGTACAGTTCACTAAATAAAAGGATCAATAGTATCTCTAAAAGAGAAAAAAAGACTAAAAAGTTCTTAAAGAGAGATTCTTTTTCATAACTTTTCAAGGATATAGCCTTTACTTCGAATATTTTTGATATCAATATTGAGTTTCTGTTTTATTTTTGTAATCGCAACCCTTAACGCAGTGTCTGAAGTATGTTCAAGACATTCATAGAGTTCCTCTTTTGTAATGACACTCCCGCAATTGCGTATAAGTTTTTCAAAAATCTTGAGTTGTACATTACCAAGGTCAATAATTTCTCCATCTAGCCTTATGATACGTGAATTTGAATCATATTCCAAATTTTTGTACGCAATAAAATCCTGTGTGAATTTTGCCGCTATCCTGATAAGAAGTTCTTGCGGGTCAAAAGGTTTTTTTATATAATCGATTGCTCCCAATTTAAACCCTTGTGCGATAGAATCCATATCATGCAATGCTGTGATAAAAATAGTAGGCGTAGTATCTTCTGCTTTTCTTAATGACTCAAGAAGGCTCAAACCGTTACCTTGAGGGAAGTTAATATCAAAGAGGTAAAGATCATAGCTATTTGCAAATGTTAGCTCTTCAGCCTCTTCGATACTAAGTGCCGTATCTACAGTATAGTTCTCTTTAGAAAGAAAATATTGTAATGTTTCACTCAATATATGATCATCTTCAAGCAGTAGCAGTCGCATATGACTTTATTCCTTTAAAAAATTTTACTATTTTATCAAAAGCAAATTTAATAGACATTATCTCAAGAGTATTATAGGGGAGAAGAGGAGAATCCGGTCTTGGGTGGAGATTAATCCCCACCCGGTCCATTATGACAATCATAACAACTTACCTGATGACCTTTTGAGAAAGATTTTTCTCCCCATTCTGTAGAGAAAACTCTGCTTGTAAAGGTCTTTGACAGTACAGAACCACGATAATCATCACCGTGACATGCTTTACACTGTCCTGGATTATTTTCTGCAGCATCTTCATGTCCCCCGACCCAGCTTTGTCCAACAGGATGCAGACCATGCGGCCCACCTGTAACCGTCTTTGGTACAGTGGTATGACATGCTGTACATTCAGCAATTGTACCGGTATGGCCTTGTGCTGTGATACTTACGAAGTTGTCTGCTTCATGTGCGGGATAGATGGCATGGGTAGAACCATGACAAGCTTCACACTGCAGATTACCGTGTCCTTTGCTAAAGCGGTAAAGACTTTTACCCGGCATTGGTGTATCCGGATTGGTAGCAAATCTTGTATCTACTGCACTTCTAAGTGTATTGGTCATAGGATCAATTGCACTTGTATGTTGTTGGCCTGCCTGGTGACATGCTTGGCAGTTAGGCTGATCAAGCCAGCCTTCACGGCTTTCATTTCCCACTGCATGCATGGTACCGTGACAGCTTTGGCACTGCATCTTTGCATCACCGTTGCTATCTTTTGCATCACCCATCGCCCCTCTAAGACATTCTGTCTGTGCACCCGGGTGACAAGCGTAACAAGCACTTCTGTTCTCGCTATCACCCAGTTTCATATTGCTGACAGGGTCAGTGACATCCGCATGTTTCCCATGGATGGATTGGGTTAACGCTTTAAGTTCGATACCCACACCCGGTAATGCATTGGATTTGTGACACGCAACACATAGTACAGGTGTGCCTCCTTGCGCAGTAGCTTCCAGACCGTTTGCATCATAGTTATATCCTTTGGCTTGCAATGCATCACTGTTATCACTCACAGCAGTCGGTTGCATCTCATCATGTAAACGCAATATATTGTATTTGTAGTCTTTTTCCTCATCACTATGATTCACCCAGCCTGCATTTGGTTTTGCTGCATCTGTTACACTAGTGCTTGAGTGGCAGCGTTTACAGTCCATTTCATCACTGACAGGAAGAACGGTGTCTACCTGAGCGAGTACATTTCCTGCACTGTCCTTTGCAACTACTTTTACTAGAGGATAATAGTTTTTACTTCCGTCATCATTATAAGGTGTGATAGGAATACCCTCTGCCTGCCACCACTGGTGTGTTTCATTAAACGTCAGTTCTACAGGTGTTTTGCTTGCAGTCGGAAGTCCTGTAAGACCTGTATCCGGTTCAAGTGAAACGCCAAAGAGATCAGCAACATAATCCCAGAAATTTGTTTTTTCTGTTCCATCGGTAGTTTGGAGACTGGTCGTGTTCCATTTGTTATCCGTACCTATTGCTGATTCATATGTGATAATGATCCCTGAGGTGACAAGATCACCATTACGGTCTTTTATCTGTGCATGAAGAGTGTTATACGGAGGAAGGACTGAGAAAACCGAGTAATCATTCCCATCCATACAGTGCATTCCCAGGTCATTCCATGCAGTGAGCATATATTTTGCATCGGTAGTAAATACATCGCCCGGTGCGTTATTGTAGTCATCATCCTCACTATTTGGTGTACCGTCATGATCGTCGTCATCCACACTGTTTGGAAGACCATCTTGATCATCATCATCAACCATATCAGGAATACCATCATGATCGTTATCCTCTTCTATATTAGGAGTACCGTCACGATCATTATCTTCATATGCATTTACAACAGTATCGTTATCATCATCTTCATAGATATCGATTGTTTCATTATGATTACTGTCATAAGGATTATCATCATTACTTACTTGAGCACTCTGTGGGTCTACGTTCACTTCCTGAGGTGTATCATTGACATGGTCTCCATTTTCATCAATGGCCTGACTATACTCCATAGGAAGATCAATATACCCTAGATCGATATCCCCGCTGACTTGAATCGAGTTATTGGAAACATTTTGCGTATCGATAAATACGATATCCGTGATAATCCTATTATCCGGATCATTTTCATTGGTGGTCATTACCAAACGACACTCTGTATCTTCCGGGACACTAAGTGTAAACGGATGCTCAGAAGTACTATTCTGGACGGAATTGGTTGAAGCGTATGTTCCATCTGCACAGAAAGCTTCTATTTTTGTTCCAGGTACTGTTCCGCTTATCGTAGCGGTTTGGGTTCCTGTGTTCTGAACGACACTACTACTACCTCCACACCCTATTAAAAAGGGAATAGCTGCCAGGCTTAAAAGCTGATATTTACTGTACATATTTTTCTCTCCTTATAACAACAGATTCCAAATTCTAACAAGAAGAGCATTACCCGTTTGTTATGTAAGTGTTAGCAGAGTGTTAGCTATAAAAGGACGGTTGAAAGATAAAGCGAGGGAAAATTATGTTTTTGAAAAGGGATATTATAATGAAGCGGTGTATAGTTCATCTGTATTATCTATCACACGCATGGCTTTAACAAATGTTCTGGCATAACTACCGTGTGTGATCGGTGAGATGATAATCCCTTTTTTTCTCGAAGCAGCATGGATAAACTCACCCCCGCCGATATAGATACCTACATGTGTGATCGGGATATTGCGTGTGCGGTCTGTAAGGAAGAAGAGCAGATCACCTTTTCTCAGTTCATCCAAGCTCACTTCTCTTCCCATTTTTGATTGTTCATAGGCAGTACGAGGTAGCTCGATATGATGTTTTTTATAGAGGTATTGTACATACCCCGAGCAGTCAAACCCTTCAGGTGTGGTACCGCCCCATACATATCTGCCCCCTTTATAATATTTGGCATCCTCAAGGATTTGTATGCTTTGATCATCAGTCAGGCTAAAGCTTACTCCCATTTTACGTGCCTGTTCTTTAGCTATGGCAAGATGTTTGGTACGTTCTTTTGCCAGCCAGGCCCTTCGTGCATATGTTTCTACAGAATTAAGCTCATCATAAAGTGCCTGAATAGAGTATTCACTGGTTTTTTGTGTGATTGCAGCATTGTGAGTTGGTTCAAGACGTTTAACTTCTACTGTATTTTTATTTGGATCAGTGATAACAAAAAGACTACCATATCCAACAGAACAGTATAAAGTAATGGAGAGTAAGTACCTCTTCATTTTCTTTTTCCTTGACCTTTTTTTTTAGTATATCAAAATTAGAACTATACTTCCATAGCATTTCCTATCATTTTGTACGATTTAGGCTATAATCTGCTTCATGAATCATATAGTTATCATCGGTGGAGGGGCAAGTGCATTGATGCTGGCTTCTTTACTTCCCCAAAACAGTGCAACCATTATAGAAGCCAATACGAAGCTTGGCGCGAAGATACAGGTCTCAGGAGGAGGCAAGTGTAATATCACCAATCAAGTGATGGATACGGCCTACTATTTAGGTGAAGAGTATTTTATACAACCGGCTTTAGATATGTTTGATGAGAAGATGCTGCTGGAATGGCTGGATAAAAGAGGGCTTAAACCCGTCATCCGTAAAGACACCCAGTATTTCTGTCCTCACTCATCCAAAGAGATCTTGAGTATCTTTCACAATGAAAGCAAAAAACAGAACATTTTACTGGATGAACAGGTCATCAGTGTCGAAAAAAAAGCACAATACTTTGAAGTGAAAACAGATAAAAGAACCTTAAAAGCAGAAAGGGTAGTAGTTGCTTCGGGAGGCTTAAGTTATCCACAGCTAAAAGCCAGCGATATAGGCTATAAGATAGCAGAAGCGTTCGGACATCATATAGTAAAAACCGCACCTGCATTAGTAGGATTAACACTTCAGCCCGAACAGTTTTTTTTCAAAGAACTAGCCGGAGCTTCAACTGAGGTCATGATCACAGTAGGCGAAAAGGTGATTCAAGGTTCACTTCTTTTTGCACATAAAGGTATCAGTGGCCCTGCTGTATTGAATGCTTCTTTATACTGGGAGAAAGGGAAGATCGAGATAGATTTCCTGAGTGGTGTTGATTGGAATGCATTTATGAGAAGCGAAAAAAATATCTCTTCATTGTTACCTATGCCAAAGCGTGTCACAAAGGCATTTTTGCTACAATTAGACCTACAAGACAAACAAGGGAAAAAAGTTACTTCACAAGAATTGGAACGTTTGAAATCGCTTTGTCACTATAGTTTCGCACCTTCGGGTACTTTCGGTTATTCAAAAGCTGAGGTAACCAAAGGCGGAGTCTCTGTAGATCAAGTGAATGCTTATACAATGATGAGTGAAAAGCAGGAAGGACTTTACTTTATCGGTGAAGTTCTGGATGTAACAGGGAGACTTGGCGGATATAATTTTCAGTGGGCATTTTCAAGTGCATATATCTGCTGCCAACATCTCATTAATGAATAAAAATCAGAGGGAATTAATGAAAATCAGATTATTAGTAGGGTTGTTAGTTGCCGTCATTATGAATGGCTGTGTCGATACACCGGATGAAGAGGGATGGAAATCTGCACAAAAAAAGGAATTTCTGCAGATACTCGAAGAAGATAGATATGCATCGGTCTGTGATCAGCAGGCACTTTATGAAAAAGTTAAAAAGACAGGAAACTCCAAGCTGATGAGTAAGCTGCTCTTAAAATATACAGATAATCTTGCCAATAGTTGTATCGATCTAAAAAACTTCAATGAGGTTCAAGAAGCTAAAAAAGAGAAGAAGATTGAATCACACTATGATATCTATCTTCAAAAAGTAGATAAAAAACAGGTGTTGACACAGCTCAAGGCCGGACAGTCGATAAAAAGTATTCTGAAGCCTTATGTACCGGAAACTGAACAGTTTGCAAAACTGGTCAAAACATACAATACATTAAAAAATAAAGAGGGAGTAACACCAAAACAGCTCCGTACGATCCGTCTCAATATTGAAAGAACCAAGATCATGCGTCAAGACTTGGGAGAAGATTATGCATTGGTAAACATTCCTGAGTTTAAAGTACGTATCAAAAAAGGCGATCAAACAACAATGAAATTCGGTGTCATTGTAGGGAAAAAAAATCTGCAAACTCCAATTTTTGCAGAGCCGATGCAGTATATCACGCTTAACCCGCAGTGGGGAGTACCTGATAGTATCGCAAGAAATGAGATCATACCTAAACTACTCAAGGACCCCGCTTATCTAGCGCGTAACAACATGGTAATCCGTCGTGACTACAATTTGGAATCTAAAGATGTTTCAGTCAATGATATTGACCTTACTGCCTATAAGGGTGGTAAAGGGGAAGTACCGTTCAAGTTTATTGAAAAACCATCTGAACGTAATGTATTGGGACGTATCAAATTTATATTCCCGAATAGACATTCAGTTTATATGCATGATACGCAGGCTAAGTCTCTCTTTAAACGTCAAGTACGTACTTTTAGTCACGGTTGCGTCAGGTTGGAAAAACCAAACGATATGTTGATTCATATTGCAAAAAACTTTACGAGTGAGACTAAAGAAAGTATAATGGACAAATACAGCTCACTTAAAACGCATCATATTGTTTTAAAGAAAAAATTGATGGTACATACGGCATATCTTACAAGTTACGTAGATACAAATGGGAAACTGTCAATGTTTAATGATATCTATGGATTTGATAGAGATCAAAAGCTGAACTTTTAATATTTAAGGTAGAAAATGAAAGAGTATAAGGCAGTTATTTATCAAGAAGGAATGCTTGGGTCATTACTTCTTGGAGAATCGAAGATCAATCCTGTACGTTTCTCAGCGTTTCTTAATGCCAATGCAAAAGATGGCTGGGAAGTAGTAACGATGGAAAAAGATATTCGTAGAATGCTGCTTTTCTTTAAAAGAGAAGGTTATGTTGTCATTATGCAGAGGGAGAGAGGATAAATGAAAGTCATGAAAATTGCAAGCATCATTAGCGGTGTGGTATTTGTACTCTATGCAATACTTCTTTTGGCTCAACTTTGGGCTAATGTAGTAAGCTGGGCTGTTTTTGTAAAACTTACTATTACTGCAGGAGTGGTCATTATAGTAACTTTCGGTATTGCGATGCTTTACAGAGAGTATGTTGAAGAGAAAAGTATGAAGGATGATAAGTATATAGACTAGTTTTTAGTATAATTTCTTGTTAAAGTTGATCAGAAATATTATTTGTCCAAAGGGGAATGGATGTTAAAAATTAAAATCTTGCTTCTAGTTATTTCCGGTTTTTTATTTGGTGCATCTAATGATGCATATACGCATGTACAAATTTGTAAAGCAGCCCTCTCTTCTATCATGGGAGTTGATATTGCAGCTATTGAAACGCAAAAAGGGAAGGACGGGATCGTTTATCTTCATTATCGTATAGAAGGTGAAAATGACCGGTTTGATTATAAGTGCAGACTGGAAGGCAGCAAGGTGATTTGGGGTTCTGCAAATGGACGTTGGAGGACCAAAAAAAGTGATGCCATGATCACTTTCCAGGTCCGTGACGGTAGTGTAACGATCAAAGAACGTTATAATGATGAACTGAGATCTCAAGGGACTAAAACAACCTTCCCCCTTTCTAAACTTTAAGTTTTTAGATAAAAAGATTGCTATGGCTTGAAGTGTATAGCATAAGTGCCGTTATGATAAAATACTCCAATTTTATTGAACGGTAAACTATGGCATCAAAAGAGATCATCTACAACAATCAACCATTTCAACTCTCCTATGAACTACTTAACCCTTCAGCAAACGATGCGATTTTGATTTTGCATGGCTGGGGCAGCAACAAAGAGATCATGAAGCAGGCCTTCGGGAAAACACTATCAGAGTATAAACATATCTATCTGGATATGCCGGGATTTGGTAAGAGCAGTAATGAGATAATCCTTACTACAGAAGATTACGGCAAGATAGTAAACCTGTTTTTGAAAGCACTGGGGATTACACCAAAGATCGCTATGGGGCACTCTTTTGGCGGCAAGGTAGCAACACTGTTGAATACACCGTGTCTTGTCCTGCTTTCAAGTGCAGGTGTAGTAACAGAGAAACCATGGTCTGTGAAAGTAAAGATCGCTACATTTAAAATGCTGAAACCGCTTGGGTTCAAGAAACTCAGGGATATCTTCCGCTCAGCCGATGTAACCGGTATGAGTCATGAAATGTATGAGACCTTTAAAAACGTGGTTGATGAGGATTTTGAGCATGAGTTTGCAAGAAGCCGATCAAAAGCACTCTGTTTTTGGGGTAAAGAAGATACGGCTACACCGCTTTATACAGGCGAGAAGATTGCAGGATTGATCTCTAATAGCAAGTTTTATCCGCTTGATGGGGACCACTACTTTTTTTTACAGCATAAAGACTTTATCGAACAAACCATCATAAAAGAATGTAAGGAACAAAACGAATGTTAATACTCAATACTATTGCCTATCTACTTTTTATTGCTGCCATTGGATATTATTTTATCACAAACCTGCAGTGGTACAGTTATAAGCTTGAACGTGTGATCTTTCACCATACCAAGACATGGTGGCATTTTGTTTACTTTTTGATACCCTTTGCGCTCTATGCATTGATAGAGAGTGTGAGTGAATTTGGATTTGTGGTCACACTTGCTTATTTGCCGCTGCTTTATGTATGGTATAAAGGACTTGATAAACCACTGGTGTTTACAGGCAGGGTAAAACGGTTTTATGCAGCTTTGTTCTTGTTTGCGATCTTTATTGCAGTGGCATTTAAACACTTTGGTGTAATAGTTCCGCTTTTCTTAGCGTATTTCGTTTCTATGTTTATTGAGAAGATGCTTTTTGAAGGCTTTAAGCGTAAAGCAGAACAGAAGCTTGAAAGCATGGAAGATATGATCGTTGTAGGGATTACAGCAAGTTACGGTAAGACCAGCATAAAGAACTTTGTTGCCCATATCCTTACAACAAAGTATAAAACTTATGCGACACCGCGTTCAGTGAATACACTTGGCGGTGTAATGAAAGATGTCAATGACGATCTTCCTGCTGATACTGAAGTTTATGTCGTGGAAATGGGAGCAAGAGGAGAAGGGGATATCAAAGAGATCACCACTTTTGTCAACCCGCATTATGTTGTTGTCGGAAAGATAGGACCTGCACATATTGAGTATTTTAAGACACTGGAGAATATCCGTAATACAAAAATGGAGATCTTGTTTAGCAAGCGTTTGAAGAGTGCATGGGTACATGAGAGTGCGATGGTGAAACCTGAGGAAAATGTGCATACCTTTGGAAGCAAGGAAAACCTGAATATCAGGACTGTACTTCCAGCTCCACAGGCTGTCATCGAAGATGTAAAAGCGACACTGAACGGTACAAGTTTTACACTTGATGGGGTACGCTATGAAGCAAACATTCTTGGTGCATTCAACGCGATCAATCTTGCTGCATCCGTACAGATCGCCAAAGAGCTTGGGCTGAGCACAGAGCAGATACAAGAGGGACTATCTACCTTAAAGCCTGTAGCACACAGACTTCAACGTATCGATGCCGGCGGCAAGGTGATACTTGATGACAGCTTCAACGGGAACATTGATGGGATGATGGCTTCATTTGATCTGGCAAAGAGTTATGAGGGAAGGAAAGTACTCATCACACCTGGACTTGTGGAAGTGGACGATGCCCTTAATGTGCAGGTTGCACAAAGAGCCAATGAAATCTTTGACAAAGTGATCGTTACAGGTGATCTTAACTACCCGATCTTCAAAGAACATGTTGATGCGGGTAAACTGGGAAAACTGGAGAGTAAAGCGCAGATGGAGCAGATGTTGATAGAAGAGACCAGGGCAGGTGACCTGATACTCTTTGCCAACGATGCGCCAAGCTTCGTTTAGTCCTCTCCCATCTTTTTCAAAAAGAGCTCATGATTCGGGCTCTTGATCGTAACCCCTTCTATGCCGTATTTTTCTTCTTCTTTGATACTGAATCCCTCTTTGAGCAGCTGATGCAGACGTACGCTTACCCATGTATGTAGTGTTTCTCGGCACCCCATTCGTGTAGTCATCAATGCAGGTACAGAGATATTTTCTTCATTGTGTTTGATTAATATGCCGTTCATTTGATTACATGCATCAAATCCTGAGAGTTTCATATCATCAAGGTCAAGATCGAGTATGGCTCTGGCTTGACGTATATCCTTACCATCCATCACACGAATATGCCAGTTTCCGTTAAATTCATTTTGTAAGATACTGCGGTTGATATCTTTGAACGTTTGGACTATCTTTAAAGGGAATGAAGAGATGTTTTTATGATAGGTATCATTTGATTCACTGTAAACTAAAATAGTAAGAGCAACTGTAACCAGTAGCGATCTTTTGAGCATCGAAAGTACCCTCTATAATCTGATTTTCGATAGTATATATGCAAGAATGATCAATGGAGTATCTATGCGCGTAATTTTACTGATATTTTTCTCAACACTGTTACTTTTCTCTTCAGAGTTGAAACTTACGCAAAAACAGGCAGACTTTATCGCAAAGAAAGTTTGGCTAAATGAAGGTGCAGGGCTGGATAAGTATCTAATACATTGGAATGAGGGAGAGGATTTTGCTTCACTGGGGATCGGCCACTTTATCTGGTTTAGCAAAGGACATACCGAGCGTTTTAGAGAAGTTTTCCCTATGGTACTAGCCTTTATGGAGGAACGAAATGTGGTTATGCCCGAGTGGCTTAACTCCAAAACTCCACTTCCATGGAACTCCAAGGCCGAGTTCTACCGTGCAAAAAGTGCCAACAGCAAAAAATACCGTGAACTTTTTGCCTTTCTGAAACGTACGATGCCTTATCAGGCTGAATTTATGGCATCAAGGCTTAGTCATGCACTGCCGGATATGATCAGTACCATCGAAAATGAGAAAAAGCAGCAGCGTATCAAAAGACGTTTTGAAAAGATTCTTTATCATAAAGATGGAAGCATCGATGAGAGAGGGCTGTATATCTTGCTGGACTACACCAACTTCAAAGGCGAGGGGACACTTGAGAGTGAACGTTACAAGGGGCAGGGATGGGGACTGCTGCAGGTACTTGAACATATAGATGAAAAAGCGCCGAACAAATATAAAGCTTTTTCAGATGCTGCCAAAGCAATGCTCAGCAGACGTATCAAAAACTCTCCGCCACAAAGAGGTGAAGAACGCTGGCGTAAAGGCTGGAATGTAAGGCTGGATACCTACTGGAGATGAAGTTTTCCATGTAAACAGAAAACAAAGTTTATGGTATAGTTTTTTATAAATAGCACTGTAGGTTGTATATCATGATGTTAGAGAAGTTTTATACTGATGATGCATATATTCTAGATGAACACGGTAATAAAAGTGGACCATATAAAACAAGGTTTGGCAGTGGTAAGACACTGACCTTTTTAGATGAAATGTTAGAAATCGTTGTAGATACCGGTTATCAGATTATAAGACCGCTTGATGACGGTAGTGAAATGGTTTTTAATGTCATTGCGTATGATTTTCAAGAAAAGATCAATAGAATTCCTCCTCAACATATATTAAAAATCGAAAACGCATATGAACCCCATGTAGAAACAGAACCTGTTCGAAAAAATGTTGATGATTTCAATGTGTTTCAAGCAGAAGACAATAAAGTGATAAACATTCCGGACTCTTTAATCGAACTTATAGAGAGAATAAACGCTAGTGACTGCACCCTTGAAGAAAAAGAGGAAGCTAAAAGTGTGATAAAAAAGCTTCTGGAGAACCCAACTGTATCAGCGATACTGAAGGATGCAGCATCAGGACTATTGCTTTTACTCGATTAAATGATATATGTATAGTACCATTGTATACACAGTGGTGACTTTTTCAAATCGTATGTATAAAATATATACATACAAAAATGTCAATGTATTTTTATAATGGTTAATTTTTAATCACTTTTTTAAATAATCGATACATTTCTTATGATAATATTTTGACGGATTTATACAGGTAGGAAGAAACAAGATTATTTCTATAATTATTTTCTTTTCTATAGTGAGATCAGGTTAACAGTAATGATGCTGCTTGAATAAAGTTCATATTTAAATAAATATTATTAAGTAATAAAAAATATTTAAATTATATTTAATATTACTTTCATTTATTTAAAAGTAATAATTTATTACTATATCCGTTCTTTTATAACAGGTAGGGAGGAACAGTATTATTGCTGTAACCGTATGGTTAATATAGAGATAATCTTTACTGCAATGATGCTGCTACTTGAATAAAAATTTATCATAAAAAAATAAATGTCTTAAATTACTTGTCAATGTAACATTAATTTATTACAAAATAGTAACTTATGACATTAAATGTTCCATTTTAAAAAGAGGAAAATAAAAAGGAGACAACAATGTTACGTCCACATCCGACTAACAAAGAGATCAAACTGAGTTCAAAGGACATGCTGGTCAGTAAAACAGACCAGAGAGGTGTAATAACATACGGAAACAATAAGTTCGTAGAGGTTTCTGGATATAAAGAGAATGAGCTTATCGGTTCTCCACACAGTATTCTTAGACACCCTGATATGCCAAAAGCTGTTTTTTATCTTATGTGGGAAAGTATAAAAAGTGGTAAAAATATTATGGCTGTTGTCAAAAACATGGCAAAAAACGGTGATCACTACTGGGTAACGACCGACTTTGATATCCAAAGAGACAGAGAAGGAAAGATCCGTAACTATATTGCCTATAGACAAGCAGCACCAAAAAATGTAATCAAAGAGATAGAGCCGCTCTATCAAAAAATGCTGGAGATAGAAAATACACATGGTATGGATGCTTCGATTGAGTATTTGGAAGCTTATCTTGAAGAGAAAGGTAAGAGTTACAATCAATATATTGAAGAGTTAGCAAAGCCAAAGGGTATCACCGGTACATTGTTTGAAACAATGAAGAAGATGTTTGCATAAGCAGGTTCTTTGACTTAATTTTCAGTATTCTTTTTATTCCACATTTACACATGTGGAATAAAACTGGAATTATCCTTTATTCAATCCACATTTTTCCACAAAATAACAAAATTTCATTAGCCTTTTCATGAAACGTTACATTCCATATTTATACTATAGTGTCCCATTTATTACAGCTTGTGAGCAACAATATCATAGCTGTCACTGCATAGTGTCAACTTGAAGATCAATTTTACCGTAGTGATATTACGTGAATATAATTTATGACTTGTAAGAAGAACAATAATAATAATAATAAGTAATAAATAATAATTATTAAATAATAAAAATTATTCTAAGTTATTTTTAATATAACATTAATTTATTACAAAGTTATAACTTCTTATAATAATTTTCCATTTTAAAAAAGGAAAAATAAAAGGAGACAACAATGTTACGTCCACATCCAACTAACAAGGAAATCAAACTTGGTGCAAAGGATATGTTGGTCAGTAAAACAGACCAGAGAGGTATAATAACATACGGAAACAATAAGTTCGTAGAAGTTACGGGCTATAAGGAGAATGAGTTAATCGGTTCTCCGCATAATATTTTAAGAAACCCTGATATGCCAAAAGCTGTTTTTTATCTTATGTGGGAAAGTATAAAAAACGGTAAAAACATTATGGCTGTTGTCAAAAACATGGCAAAAAACGGTGATCACTACTGGGTAACAACCGACTTCGATATTCAAAGAGACAGAGAAGGAAAGATCCGTAACTACATTGCGTATAGACATGCCGCACCTAAAAATGTAGTGAAAGAGATTGAGCCGCTCTATCAAAAAATGTTGGAGATTGAAAATGCACATGGCATGGATGCTTCGATTGAATACCTCGAAGGGTATCTTGAAGAGAAGAATATGAGTTACAATCAATATATTGAAGACTTGGCGAAGCCAAAAGGTATCACCGGATCACTGTTTGAAACAATGAAGAAGATGTTTGCATAAGCAGGTTCTTTGACTTAACTGTCAGGATTCTTTCCCCTTCCATATTGGTAGTCATGGAAGGGAATTAGAATCTTTTTTCTAAATAAATCTACATATTTCTGTTCTCAACAAAATAACAAAATATCATCACTTTATTTGTTTTTTTACTATTTAACATGTACTCATCTATTACAGCAATGATTTTAAATATATAGATGGATATGAAGTAGATATAGGGTAAAATCATCTCAATGAACATAATGGACAATAAACAACGATGACAGAAAGTCTAAAAATCTCATATTATCTTGATCGACTCTCAAAACATAGCGGTATTTTGGCAGCTATACTGGTTGTGGCTCTTTCTCTTCTTGTAGTTTATGATGCAGCGATGCGTTATATATTCAGCTCAGGCTCTATCGCACTGCAGGAAGTGGAATGGCATCTTTTTGATATCATTTTTCTTTTGGGACTGACTTATGCGCTTAAACACGATAAACATGTGAGAGTGGATATCTTCTTTGATCGATACAGTCCTGAGACCAAAGCTGTCGTACAGATATTGTCTCAGCTGCTGCTGGTGATCCCGTTTTCACTGCTTTTTATGTATGATGCGTATGATATGACCTATCAAAGCTATATTCAGCAGGAGGTTTCATCTGATCCGGGTGGTCTGACGCATCGGTGGTTGATCAAAGGGATGCTGGTAGTAGCATTTGTACTCCTTGTTATGCAGGCACTTAGTGAGATCTTTAAAGCGTACGGCAGGTTGCAGGAGAAGCGTTTGCTATGGCGATCATTGGCAGTTATCGCAGTCTTGGGTATGCTTGTATATACGGCATGGTATTATCGTATGGCATATTGGATCGATCCTGTGATCTTGTTGTTTGCTTTGACGTTATTTTTACTAATGAGTGGATTTCCGGTGGCTTTTGTCTTTGCCGGTGTGGCACTCTTTTTTGCACTGATCACCGATGAGCTTGGACTGCATGTACTGGAGATGCTTCCTTATAGAACATATGGGATCATGGGCAATGTCACGCTGATGGCAGTACCGCTTTTTATCTTTATGGGACTCATTCTGGAAAAATCCAAGATGGCAGAAGGCCTGCTTATCTCAATGGGAAAGCTCTTTGGTAGAATAAGAGGCGGTCTTGCGGTCTCGGTGGTACTTGTGGGAGCGATATTGGCTGCAAGTACAGGAATTGTCGGTGCATCAGTTGTGATGATGAGCTTGATCGCACTGCCGTTGATGCTGAAGCAGAACTATTCACCGGCACTTGCTTCCGGAAGTATCGCAGCAAGCGGTACACTGGGGCAGTTGATCCCGCCTTCGATCGTCCTTATCATACTAGGTGATCAGATGCATCTTTCAGTAGGGGATCTTTTCAAAGCTGCAGTGGTCCCGGGTCTGATCTTGATCGGACTATATATCCTTTATATACTGATCGTTTCATTTTTGAACAAAGAAGTAGCACCTGCGATCATTTCTGATGAATCTTACAGTGTGGTACTGCAAGAAGCGATTAAAGAGATCATACCGCCGCTACTACTTATAGGGGTAGTACTTGGGTCTATCTTTGCTGGAATTGCATCACCTACTGAATCTGCAGCCATTGGGGTGATGGGTGCGGTACTCCTAGCAGTAGGAAAGAAGAGTTTTTCGGTAGAGATGTTACGTTATGCAGCCATAGAAACAGTGAAATTGACTGCAATGATCTTTATGATCCTGATTGGTGCTACGGCATTCTCTCTGGTTTTTAATGAACTTGGCGGCGGAGATATGGCAATGGAGTTCTTTGCGGGCGATATGGCAGATAAGTGGATGTTCATATTGATCGCAATGTTAGTGATCTTTATTCTGGGATTCTTTATTGACTTTATTGAAATCGCTTTTGTTGTAGTACCGATACTTGTGCCTATTGTAGCTTCATTCGGGATCGATCCTGTGTGGTTCGCTATTCTTATCGCAATGAATTTGCAGGCATCTTTCCTGACTCCGCCTTTTGGATTTGCACTCTTTTATCTGAAAGGTGCAGCAGGAGATAAAGTAACTACAGCTGCGATATATAAAGGAGTAATACCATTTATTATATTGCAGCTTGCAGCACTGTTGATTATCGTACTTTTTCCTGATCTGATTTATTTGCTGGGAAAATGATTTCCTTATTTTTTGTGAAGTTTTTGCTACAATAGATAAAGTGAAGGAGAGAACATGACACCACGCGAAGCGATAGCATCATTACGAAAACAGATGAACGAGAGGATTATCGGTCAAGAGAAGGTCATAGATCGTTTCATCCTGGGATTATTGGCTAGTGGTAATGTATTGGTAGAAGGATTACCCGGGCTTGCCAAGACACAGACGGTCCGTGCGATGTCTGACGTGATCGATGCCAAGTTCTCTCGTATACAGTTCACGCCTGACCTCCAGCCTTCAGATGTCTTAGGATATGAAAAGGTCTTTGAAGTTGAGGGAAAACCTGTATTGCACCTGGAGAAGGGCGCAATTTTTGGGAATATTATCCTGGCTGATGAGATCAACCGTGCGCCTGCCAAAGTGCAATCGACTATGCTTGAAGCAATGGAAGAAAAGCAGGTAACAATCGCTGGAAAGACCTATCCGCTTCCAGAGCTTTTTATCGTTCTGGCAACACAGAACCCTATCGAACAAGAGGGTACTTTCCCTCTCCCTGAAGCTCAGAAAGACAGATTTTTGATGCATGTAAATATCGATTATGTAGATTCGGCTTCAGAGTATCAGATACTTGAGTTGGCACACAATAAGCGGTTGAAAACAGAGTTAAAAGAAGAGCCAAAAGTTCCCCAGGAGTTGATCTTGGCTGCACGTAATGAGCTGGAACGTATAGAGCGTAGTGAAGAGATAGGAAAGTATATTGTCGAGTTGGTTTTTGCAACACGTTATCCTCTTCGTTATCAGAGTAAACAGCTTGAAATGCTGATTGAAGTTGGGGTCAGTCCAAGAGGTACGATGGCTTTGGACCTATGTGCAAGAGTCCATGCTTGGATGCAGGGAAGAGATCAAGTGGCTGTTACTGATGTCAAACAGGTGATTCATGATGTTTTTCGTCACCGTATTATCCCGACTGAGCATGCTAAATTCAATGACTTTACGAATGATAAGATCGTTGATATCGTACTGGAGCATGTACCTGCACCTGAAATGTAAATTTTGTTAAAATAAGATATGCAAAACGAAATAATAGAATTTAAACAATCCACGATGGACAATCTAAAACTTTACAGTGAGCTGCTTGGTAAAGATATCAATACAATGCTTGAAGAAGCTTTAGAGCTCTACTTTGAGGCACAACAGAAAAGACTGCAAGAAAAGAATCATGATGATGAGAATATGATGACCAACCTTGACTTTGATGAGTTCTGGGACGGTGTGGATCTCTAAGTGACACTGCACAGACTCTCTGAAGTACTAAATAGTGAGTTATCTGATCTTAGCTACCTTGGTAATGGACAGATTGGAGATATCTATCTAGCACAGCTTGAAGATCGTCCTGTTGTGATAAAGACCACAGCAGATGATAGAGATGATCTGCTGATAGAAGCACAGATGCTGCAGGATTTGTCAAAAAACGGGTTGCGTGTTCCGGAGGTGATCGCCTCAACAAAAGCAGCACTGGTGCTTGAGTATATCAAGCCGTACGGCAATACCGGTTATGATAAGGAGAGTGAAGCTGCCAAGGCGATAGCTTCATTACACCAAGTCAGTAACGAAAGCCGAATGTATGGTTACTACTACAATACATCGATCGCCTCTTTCCCGCAAAATAACGAACAGACGCAATACAACTGGGGACTTTTCCTATCACAGATGCGTATCCTCCCAATGGCAAAACTATGTTATGACAGGGGTGTCTTGGAAAAGTCTCTGTTGGATCGGCTTGAGACATTGTGTAACGGACTCTATAGACGTATCGATATGAGCTTGATCACACCTTCTTTACTGCATGGGGATATATGGAGCGGGAATATCATTTATGAAAAAAGCGGAGTGTGTTTCATTGATCCGGCAATCTACTTTGGGGATAAAGAGATGGAGCTTGCCTTTATCATGCTTTTTCATACCTTCGGGGAACGTTTTTTTGATGAGTATACCAAGCTACACCCTTTAAGCGAGGATTTCTATGAGACCAAAGTAGCACTCTACCAGATATACCCGCTTTTGGTGCATGTGGCACTTTATGGAGGAGGATATGTCAGTGAGCTTAAACAGAGGCTTGAGATACTAAAAGTATAGTTATTATAGATGCAGAAATAAAATAGCATCAATTTATTGGGTTAAGAATTATTTAAATAAATTGTATATTTTTTATACAATAGAATGATGTATTGATAGTATTAAATGTATTATAATGACTTTAACGAAACTATATAAGAGGTATAAAAAACCTCACATTGTCACGACTACAAGGTAGCTAGGGTTCCGATCTTTTAAAGATGACTGGTCCGAGAGCTGCCGACTCTTAAGTAGAGTTACACGGAGGGATAAAAGCCCGGGAGGTTTAATACCCCTTATGTGTTTCAAATCTATTTAGGAGATACCAGATGAAATCATCTACAGTAACAAAACTATTCAAAAAAATGGCACTTTCTGTTCTTGTTTTAGGACTTTCAATCAATTCATCATATGCTGAAGTCAAAGACAAATTCCAGGTCTCATGGACCATCTACGTCGGCTGGATGCCTTGGGATTATGCTCAGCAAAAAGGGATCGTCGACAAGTGGGCTAAGAAGTACGGTATCGAGATCGAGATGGTACAGGTCAACGACTACATCGAATCGATTAACCAGTATACAGCAGGTAAATTCGACGGTTGTCTAATGACAAACATGGATGCACTTACAATCCCTGCAGCAGGCGGTGTTGATTCTACAGCTGTTATCATGGGTGATTACTCCAACGGTAACGACGGTATCATCCTTAAAGACAAGAAAAACCTTGCAGATATCAAGGGTCAGACAGTTAACCTCGTAGAACTTTCTGTTTCTCACTACCTGCTTGCACGTGGTCTTGAGAGCGTCGGTCTAAGCGAAAAAGACGTTAAGGTACTTAATACTTCTGATGCTGACATGGTTGCAGCATACGGTACGAAAGACGTTACGGCGATGACAACATGGAATCCTCAGCTCAGCGAGATCCTCTCCAACAACCCAAGTGCAAACCTTGTTTTCGATTCAAGTAAGACACCAGGCGAGATCATCGATATGCTTGTGATCAATACAGAGACGTTAAAAGACAACCCGAAACTTGCTAAAGCACTTACAGGTGCTTGGTTTGAAGTGATGGAACTCATGAAAAAGGGCGACGAGGAAGCACTTACATTTATGGCAAAAGCTTCCGGTACGGACCTTGCGGGCTACAAGAGCCAGCTTGATTCTACAATGATGTTCTACGAGCCGTCTGATGCGGTTAAGTTTGCTGACAGTGAAGAACTGCCTAAGACAATGAAAAAAGTGAGCGAGTTCTCATTTGATCACGGTATTCTTGGTGAAGGTGCACCGGATGCAGAGTTCATCGGTATGGAATTCCCGGGAGGAAAAACTTTCGGTGACAAAGGCAACATCAAACTTCGTTTCATCGACACTTACGTTAAGATGGCTGCTGAAGGGAAACTGTAAGGCCTACTATGAAACGTTTAATGAACCTCCGACCGTCTAAAGCGACGGCGCTGATTATAGGACTGCTGCCTTTCATATTGGTCGTGCTGATCTACATCGTAGCATCCGACGTAAGACTAGCGGAAAATCCGAACGATAAACTGCTGCCATCAATGAACAGCATTGTCGAAGCGGTTGACCGCATGGCGTTTACAGAGAGCAAGCGTACCGGCGAGATCCTTTTCGTCGAAGACACTGTTTCCTCGCTCGAGCGCCTTGGTCTGGGGGTTCTGATCAGTGCCGTTCTGGCACTGTTGATGGCGATCCCTCTTGGGTTCGTTCCATTCGTTCGTGCAGGACTTTCTCCCTTTGTTGCGGCCTTTTCCATGGTACCGCCAATGGCTATTTTGCCCATCTTATTCATTGTCTTTGGCATGGGTGAGATGGCTAAAGTAGCACTTATCGTTATCGGGGTAACACCTCTGATCATACGTGACTTGCAGCAGCGGATCATGGAGATTCCGACTGAACAGCTTATCAAGGCCCAGACCCTGGGCGGATCGAGCTGGACGATCACTCTTCGTGTTGTACTGCCGCAGATCTTTCCGCGTCTGCTTGATGCGGTTAGATTGACACTCGGTACGGCGTGGATCTTTTTGATCTCCGCCGAGGCGATCTCGGCGACAGAAGGTCTTGGGTACCGCATATTCCTGGTGCGCCGTTACCTTTCTATGGATGTGATCCTGCCTTACGTAGTGTGGATCACCTTACTCGCATTTTTGTTCGACTATTTGTTGAAACATTTTAACTACCGCGTCTTTAAGTGGTATGACGCAGGAAAGGAGCGTTAATGAGTCTCGTAACTATCAAGAACCTCTGGAAAAGTTACGGCAATAATGTCGTACTCGAGAAGCTGACGCTCAACATCGAAGCAGGCGAGTTCTGTACGCTGGTCGGTCCTTCCGGATGCGGTAAGACGACATTTCTAAAGATGCTTCTGGGACAGGAGTACCCGACAAAGGGTACTTTCTTACTCGATGGTAAGCCTTTCCCTGAAGAGCCCGGTGTTGAACGAGGGATTGTCTTTCAGCGTTATTCTGTCTTTGAACACCTTAGTGTATTGAAAAACGTCATGCTTGGTATCGAACTGGAACAGTCTAAATTTTTTGGACGACTGTTCGGTAAAGCAAAAAAGCAGGCAGAGAAAGAAGCGATGACAATGCTTGAAGCCGTCGGCCTTGCC
The DNA here is from genome assembly GCF_030347965.1 of Sulfurovum zhangzhouensis. Classification (NCBI taxonomy): domain Bacteria; kingdom Pseudomonadati; phylum Campylobacterota; class Epsilonproteobacteria; order Campylobacterales; family Sulfurovaceae; genus Sulfurovum; species Sulfurovum zhangzhouensis. Next base: position 396,425 of record NZ_JAQIBD010000002.1, on the reverse strand, counting down.
GATTCGGCTAACAAGTACCCCAGTGAGCTTTCCGGAGGGATGCAGCAGCGTCTTTCCATTGCGCAATCACTGGTAAAAAAGCCTAAGATCTTGTTGCTCGATGAGCCTTTTGGGGCTCTTGATCCCGGGATCCGTGCCGATATGCATGCGCTTATTTTGGACCTATGGAAGAAAAACAACCTCACTGTAGTCATGGTTACACACGACCTGCATGAGGGGTTCTACTTGGGGACACGCCTGCTGGTTTTTGACAAAGTACGTCACGATCCTCTGCAACCCAATGCCTATGGTGCACGTATCACATATGATATTCCTGTAGGTGAAACGCGCGAATCCGTGCTTGAAGAGATCGATCAAACCGTAAAGATTTGAAACAGATAGGGAAGAACACATCTTCCAGTGCCGTTGGACGACTTACGGCATCCTGACAACCGGGACGGCCCGAAATAACTATGAAGGACAAAAAGTGATAACTGAACACAAAAATTTGAAACTTGATTCAATTATTCTTGACGAAGTGCTCCCGGGCGGGGCACGCTGGTCGAAGATCATCAAACGCGGTGACAAACTGCGTATTACGACAGAAGATGGCTTGGGCTCTCTTTCGGCAATGTTTTACAATGCAGACAACACAGCTGAACGTTTTAATTCGGCCGACACGGTAAAGATCCAATACAACGCCTATTTTGGTAAAGGAAGAGTGCTTTATTCGGAACTGGGCCGCGTGCTTTTTTCGATCACGGAAGATACGACAGATGGGCTGTTCGATGCCATTGCCGGGATAAGCAACCCCCGCATCATCAAAGAGCGTTTCGGTGAAGGAGACTTCGAGCATATTCGTAACCGTTACTACAAAAGTGACAGAGAGAACTTTCTGGTTGAACTTGGAAAATACGGTATGGGTAAACGTGATATGATCCCTGCCATTAACTTCTTTAGAAAAGTGGATGTCAAAGAGGGAAGCAGACTAGAACTCTCATCACAACGTCCTAAACCGGGAAGCTACATCGAACTGCGTGCAGAGATGAACGTACTGCTTGTTCTGTCAAACACACCGCATGTCATGGAAGAGGGCGAGTACAACCCGAGCAATGTCCAGCTGACACTTCACAAGGCAGATCCTGTTACAGAAGATGACCTCTGCGTGAACTTCAGCCCACAATCAAAGCGCGCTTTCATCAACAACGCACGCTATTTTGCATAAGGAGACAATGATGAGTAGAGATATTTCAACAGCAATCTATAATGAAAAGATCGCGGCAGGTGTGCCTTGGAGCCATGTAGTTAAAAAAGGTCAGACGTTGCGTATCATCGATCTTAAAGGGTGCCAGGCAGTTGATACGCTTTTTTACAATGCCAATGACCATGAAGAGCGTTACTCTGCCAATGATACCGTAAGAGAACAGGGAAGCATCTTTGTCACAACAGGAACGAAGCTTATCTCCACTGATGACAATGTCATGATGGAAATCACTGCAGATACCTGTGGTAATCACGATACCTTGGGAGGTCACTGTAGCGCGGAAAGTAACACAGTGCGATATTCTCATGATACGAAATATATGCACAGCTGCCGTGATAACTATCTGTTTGAGATCGGTGAGTTGGAGATGGATCCAAGAGACCTTACTAACAACATCAACTTTTTTATGAACGTGCCCGTTGAGGAAGATGGTCACCTGGCTATTGTAGACGGTATTTCTAAGCCTGGCGACTACGTCGATATGAGAGCAGAGATGGACACATTGGTGCTGGTATCCAACTGTCCGCAGTTGAACAACCCGTGTAATGCTTACGATCCATCACCTATTCAGATGGTTATTTGGGAAGACTAAGACAATGAAAACGGCCGCTAAACTCTTTAGATTTGATGATGCATTGCTTCCCAACCTTCTGGCATGGGGCTATATGTTTTCAGCGTATATCTTCGGGTTTGCCGCACTTCTGGCCGATGCCTTATGGCTCAATGTCCTCGGTGTTCTTTTTTTAGCACACTCTATGGTGATCGCAGCTTATTTTGTGCATGAATGCGCTCATGAGTCGCTTTTTAAAAAGAGCCGTCATAACCAGCTTTTCGGTGAATTGCTGCTTTGGTTGTGTGGTGCTTCCTATAGTGATTACAAGGCTGTTCAGCACAAACATGTGCGTCACCATATGGACCGTGCGGACATTGTCTCGTTTGACTTTCGTACCCGCCTGAAGAAGTATCCAAAGACACTGAAGCTCATCAATTTTCTGGAGTGGTTTTACATTCCGGCATTGGAGATCATGATGCATGGACTGGTACTTGTGCTTCCGTTTGTCAAAGAGAGCCGTAAAGCGCTACGATCACGCATTATCATTGTCTTGATACTGCGCATTGCATTTTTTGCGGTACTGGCTAGTATCTCGCTTAAGGTGTTGGTACTTTATCCTGTTGCCTATATGCTTTTTTTGACAGTGATGCGTTTCATGGACGTACATCAGCACACCTATGATCTGTACGAGACACTGGATCAGCCCAGCGGCGATGAAGTCAAACAGTATGACAGTGCATTTGAAAAACGCAATACCTTTTCCAATGTACTGTCACTTAAATATCCGTGGCTAAACCTTTTGGTACTGAATTTTTCGTATCACAACGTTCACCACGACAAACAGATGCAGCCCTGGTACCGCCTGCCTGCCCTCCATAAAAAGCTCTATGGCAACGATGAGACACAGGTACTTTCCTTTGTCAACCTGCTGAAAAGCTACCACCGTTATCGAATGCAACGGGTGATAAATTCGGATGCAACAGATATCGATGTTCATCAAGGCAGAGACTTTATCGGTGTTGCAGGTGTTTCGTTCCTGACGGCACATTAAGGAGAAAAGATGACACAGGTTAAGAAATTTTGGCCCATCCTTACTGGAACCCACCGCTATGAGAAGACACTGTCTACCCGAGGTCACGGCAAAGGTATCATCATTAACGCACCGATCCTGGCTTATCTTATCGAAACGGCCAACGGACGTATCCTTTATGATGTGGGGTGCGACTACTCTAAGATCGCCGATGAGGTAAAGCGTAAGAAGTTCTATGAAAACGAGGATTTCCCTTTCGGCCCGCCGCAGATGACAGAGGAGCAGCGCCTCCCCAATCGTCTGGTAGAGCTGGGACTGCAAAAAGAGGACATCGATGTTGTCTTCTGCGGACACTTGCACTTTGATCATGCTGGCGGGGTCTGTGAGTTCTGTGGAGCCGAGGTGCATGTGCATGAAAAGGAGTTTGAAGCTTCCCGTGAACCTGCCGATGCAGCTTATTTTAAAGAGGACTTTGACTGTCCCGTCAACTGGCGTATCTACAAGGGTGAATATGACCTCGTCCCTGGTGTACGTGCTGTCGAAACTCCCGGACATACCGCCGGGCATATGTCTATGCTGATCGAAATGCCCAAAGGCTCACCTATCCTTCTCTGTGGCGATGCGGCAGATCTGAGCGAAAATCTGGAAAAGGAGATCGCACCGGGTCTGTGCTGGCATGATGATGAAGCGATGGCCATAGCAAGTATCAAGAAGCTTAAAAACCTCTCCTTTGAGACAGGTGCGGAGCTTTGGCCAAATCACGATATGCGTTTTTTCGAAAGCAAGAACTGCTTTCCTAAATGGTTTGAATAAGAAGGAAGAATATATCTTCCAGTGCCGTAGGACGACCTTCGGCACCCTGGCGACCGGGACGGCCCGGAACAACTCTGAAGAATGAAGGAAATAGAATGTTTAGCAAAGTATTGATTGCCAACCGCGGGGAGATTGCCTGCCGCGTTATCCGTACTCTTAAAAAAATGGGCATAGGCTCTGTTGCAGTTTACACCGGTGCTGATACCGATTCATTACATGTCAGTCTTGCTGATGAGGCCTACTATATCGGCCACGGTGTAGCAAGCGAGAGCTACCTCGATGCTGCAAAGATCCTCGACATTGCCAAACAAAGCGGGGCCGAAGCGATCCATCCTGGTTATGGCTTTTTAAGTGAAAATGCGGCGTTTGCCCGCGCCTGTGAAGAAGCGGGGATTGCCTTTATTGGCCCGCGTCCGGAACACATGGAACAGTTCGGTCTCAAACACACAGCACGCTCACTTGCAGAACACAATGGCGTGCCGCTTCTCCCGGGTTCATCACTGCTTAGCGACCTTGATGATGCCAAAAGCGAAGCAAAACGCATCGGTTATCCGGTGATGCTCAAAAGTACTGCAGGCGGTGGTGGTATCGGGATGCAGCTTTGTTTTAACGAGGCACAGCTCTTAAGTGCTTATGACTCTGTCAAGCGTCTTAGTGAGAACAACTTCTCTGACAGTGGAATGTTCCTGGAAAAATATGTCGCAAAAGCGCGTCACATCGAAGTACAGGTATTCGGTGACGGTGAAGGTTTCGTTGCAACACTAGGCGATCGCGATTGTTCCGTCCAGCGTCGTAACCAAAAGGTGATCGAGGAGACTCCGGCCCCTCTGATCTCTAGTGAGATCAGAGAAGCACTCTACAAGGCAGCAAAAGATCTTACTGCATCGGTCTCTTACCGTTCGGCAGGAACGGTCGAGTTCGTTTACGACACAGATAGCGGTGAATTCTATTTCCTCGAGGTGAACACTCGTCTGCAGGTTGAACACGGGATCACTGAAGAGGTGACCGGTGTAGACCTTGTCGAGTGGATGATCCGTACGGCTTATGGTGAAAATACCGCTCTTTACGACTACGTCCATGCACCTAAAGGCCACTCTATCCAGGTACGTGTCTACGCAGAAGATCCGATGAAAAACTTCCAGCCGAGCTCAGGTGTATTGACCAACGTAGATTTCGCTGACGATATACGTTGTGATACCTTTATCGAGACGGGCCTTAGCGTCTCCTCATTCTATGACCCGATGATCGCAAAACTTATCGTAAAAGGTAGTGACCGTAATGACGCACTTGACAAGATAGCTAGGGCTATCACTGAGACACGTATCGACGGTATCGAGACGAACCTGCGTTACCTTGGTGCTATCGTAGCTTCTAACGTCTTTAAAGAGGGGAAGCAGACGACAAAATACCTTGATGGGTTCAGCTTTACACCAAACAGTATCGACGTCCTTCGTCCGGGGACTCAGACGACTATCCAGGACTTCCCTGGACGCAGCGGTTATTGGGATATCGGTGTTCCACCTTCAGGACCGTTTGACAGTTTCAGCTTCCGATATGCCAACCGCCTTGTCGGTAATGACGAAAAAGCGGCGGGACTTGAGATCGCTATTGCCGGACCGACACTGCGCTTCAATACCGACAGCGTTGTCGCACTTTGCGGTGCGCAGATCGATGCCTTCATCGATAATGAACCTGTAGGTATGAACGAAGCTCTACTTATCAAGGCGGGAAGTGTGCTTAAGCTCAAGAAGGTGCACAATGAAGGGTTCAGAACCTATCTTGCCGTACGAGGCGGATTTGATGTACCTGAGTACCTTGGCAGCCGCTCAACCTTTACTCTTGGACAGTTCGGAGGTCATGCAGGACGTACCCTCGTACCTGGTGACGTACTGCATATCGACAAAATGATCGACGGCAATATCGCAGAGGTACCGGCTACACCGCGCCACAGCTTTGAAAACTGCTGGGAGATCGGTGTACTTTACGGACCGCATGGTGCACCGGATTTCTTCACCGATGATGATATCAAGACCTTCTTTGCAACAGAGTGGGAGATCCACTACAACTCTAACCGTACCGGTATCCGTCTTATCGGGCCAAAACCTCAATGGGCACGTACGGATGGTGGTGAAGCAGGGCTTCACCCTTCCAACATCCATGACAATGCCTATGCGATCGGTGCAGTGGATTTTACAGGTGACATGCCGGTTATCCTTGGCCCGGATGGACCAAGCTTAGGTGGTTTTGTCTGTCCGGTAACTATCGTAAGTGCAGAACTATGGAAGATGGGGCAGCTGCGTGCGGGTGATAAAGTGAAGTTCGTTCCGGTAGAACATGATACGGCAATGGCAATGCTTAAAGTACAGGAAGAGGCGATCGCTAAACTGGCTACTTACGATGAGCGTCCTTTCCTTGACCCAAAACCCATCGGTTCACCGATCCTCTTTGCCGATGAGGCAAAAGGTGAGCTTCCAGCCATGGTAATCCGGCAGTCGGGGGATGCGAACCTTCTAGTAGAATACGGTGAGATGCAGCTAGACATTGAGCTGCGCTTCCGTGTTCATGTGCTTATGGAGGCAATGAAAAAAGCTGCGGTAAAGGGTGTCACCGACATCACACCGGGTATTCGCTCACTGCAGGTTCACTTTGATCCGAAAGTGTGTGAGCGTGCGGCACTGATCGAGCGTCTCAAAGAGATCGAACTTACCCTGCCGGCCATTGATGATATTGAGGTACCGGCGCGTATCGTACACCTGCCGCTTTCATGGGATGATGAATCAACGCGTGTCGCTATCGACAAGTATATGAAGACAGTACGCCCAGATGCACCTTGGTGTCCAAGCAATATCGAGTTCATCCGCCGTATTAACGGTTTGGACTCCATTGACGAGGTTAAAAAGATCGTCTTTGGCGCAAACTACCTTGTTATGGGGTTGGGTGATGTTTACCTTGGTGCTCCGGTTGCAACACCGCTTGATCCTCGCCACCGTCTGGTCACGACCAAGTATAATCCGGCACGTACATGGACTCCTGAAAACGCCGTTGGTATCGGTGGTGCGTATATGTGTGTGTATGGAATGGAAGGCCCAGGTGGATACCAGTTCGTCGGCCGTACGGTACAGATGTGGAACCGTCACCGCCAGACACAGGATTTCAAAGAGGACAAGCCGTGGCTATTGCGCTTCTTCGACCAGATCAAATTCTACGAGGTCAGTGCCGAAGAACTGCACCAGATGCGTGAGGATTTCCCGCGCGGCCGTATGAAGCTAAAAGTTGAGGAGACAACGTTCAGCCTCAAGGAATATAAAGATTTCCTTGAAAAAAATGAAGAAAGCATTAAAGCTTTCAAAACAACCCAGCAGAATGCTTTTGATGAAGAGCGTGCGATGTGGGAACGTACTGGTCTGGCGAACTTTACTTCTGAGAGCGGCGAAGTCAAAGCCGAAACGATGGAAGTGATCGAGATTGGTGAAAATGAAGAAGCTGTTGAGTCTCCTGTACAGGGAAGCCTCTGGAAGGTGATGGTCAAACTTGGCGATATTGTTGAAGAAGGCGAGGTGCTTGCTATCTCCGAATCTATGAAGATGGAAGTAGACATCGAAGCTCCAGAGGCAGGCAAGATTGTCAAGATGCTCTGCCACGAGGGTGAAAATGTACATGCCGGTAAGTTGCTCTTCGTGATCGAACCACTGGAGTAGATACTGCGATGAGACTACAATGTTTTAAGACGATGTGGGGATATGAAGGAGACTTCGAGATCGCCTGTCAGGAAGCCAAAGCAGCCGGATTTGACGGTATCGAAGGGTCTGCACCGATATCATCTGATGAACGTACATACTGGAAAGCATGTCTTGAAAAGCATGGCCTGCTTTATATCGCTGAAGCAGTGACAGGAGGCGATTATGTCCCTCGACGGGATTTGGATGTACAAGGTCATTTAAATGATCTTGAAGCGATCCTCAGCCGCAGTGCGGGACTCGAACCACTTTTTGTTACCTGCATTGGCGGACTGGATGCCTGGAATGAGGAAGAGAGCCTGCATTTTTTCAAAGAAGGAATGAAATTGGCAGAACGTTACAATCTTGAGATCAGTTTTGAGACACACCGCAGCCGTTCATTGTTCAATCCGTGGGTAACCCGCCGTATCGTGCAGATGCTGCCGCAGATCTCTCTGACGGCAGATATAAGCCATTGGTGCGTTGTCTGTGAACGGCAGATGGACACGGAGATTGAAACGATTGAAGCGATCGCCCCAAATGTCCGTCATATCCATGCACGGGTGGGCTATGATCAGGGACCGCAGGTACCGCATCCTGCTGCACCCGAGTATGCGTATGCCCTGAAAGCCCATCAACAATGCTGGGAGCGTTTCTGGGAGGCTCAGTACGGGCGCGGTTTTGAAGTCAGTACGATGACTCCGGAATTCGGTCCGGACGGCTACCTGCACACACTGCCCTTTACACAAGCACCTGTAGCCGATCTATGGGAGATCAACTGCTGGATGTGTACAACAGAAGTTGAACATTTTGAAAACTATATGACCAAGGATGCCTTATGAGTTCACGCCTTCCTGTTATCGTATTGCTGGGTGCTTCCATACTATGGGGTCTTTCATGGCTGCCACTTAAAACTATCAATGGTATGGGTATCGACGGCATCGCCTTGACCCTGGGTGCTTATGGCATTTTAGCATTGACACTTACACCGTTGCTACTGAAACAAGCATCCATCTGGCGTGAACATAAGAAAGCGATGGGGCTTATTTTTGTACTTGGAGGCGGTGCCAATCTTGCTTTCACCTATGCTCTGATCAACGGTGAGGTGATCCGTGTCATGGTACTGTTTTATTTGCTTCCGGTCTGGGGCGTATTAGGCGGAAAGTTTTTTTTAAAAGAGGAGATCGACCGATGGCGCTGGCTTGGCGTGGGTCTGGCTATCAGCGGGGCTTTCCTTATTTTAGGTGGCTTTGATGCTCTTGGCGGTGCACCGTCATGGATTGATCTGATCGCTTTGTTCTCAGGACTTTTTTTTGCCATGAACAATCTCGTTTTCCGGGCAGCACAGGCTGTTCCGGTAGCATCAAAGATCACTGCGATGTTTTACGGCTGTTTCACTCTCGCTGCCATACTGATCGCAGGCAATGTTGAACCAATACCAGGGCACGTCTCAACAGATACCTGGTTTGCACTTGCACTTTATGCGCTTATCTGGCTGCTTGCAGCAAATATCGGTTCTCAGTGGGGCGTTACACATATGGAAGCTGGACGTTCTTCGATCATTATCATCATGGAGCTGATCACTGCTGTTATCTCTGCGACTATCATTGCGGGGGAGACGATGAGTCCCGTTGAAATACTCGGCGGCTTACTGATCCTGACAGCAGCATTCATAGAAGCACTGCGTACCAAAGACGACGACGTACCTGCAGTAGAAACGACTATATAAAAAGGATAGATTATGACTATTTCACAACTACTAAATGACTATAAAAATAAAGTAATTACACCACGCGATGTGATCGCTCAGATCAAAGTGCGTATTACCGAGCATGCCGACAATCCGATCTATCTCTACGTCCTTAGCGATGAAGAGCTCGAGCCATATTTTGTGCGTCTAGAAGGTGTTGATATTGATTCATTGCCGCTTTATGGCATCCCATTTTCTATTAAGGACAACATTGACCTTGCAGGCATACCGACAACAGCAGCCTGTCCCGAGTTTGCTTATACGCCGGAGTGTTCAGCGTTCGTCGTTGAACAGCTCATCGAAGCCGGGGCAATCCCTGTGGGTAAGACAAATCTTGATCAGTTCGCTACGGGCCTTGTCGGTACCCGCTCTCCTTACGGTGCCTGTAAAAACAGCATAAATCCAGAGTATATCTCGGGCGGTTCGAGCTCTGGAAGTGCTATCAGTATCGCGCTGGATATGGCAGTTTTCTCGCTTGGAACAGATACGGCTGGATCGGGAAGGGTTCCTGCCGCATTTAACAACCTGATCGGTCTAAAAGCAAGTAAAGGTGTTGTAAGTACCAGTGGTGTGGTTCCGGCTTGTAGAAGTCTAGACTGTGTTACTGTTTTTACTAAAGAACTTTCTGATATCAAAACAGTATTTGAGATAATGAATGAATATGACCAAAAGGATATCTACAGCAGAGTATATACTCCTACAGAAGAAAAATCAAAAGAGAGTTTCACATTTGCTATCCCTAAAAAGGAGCACTTGAAATTCTTTGGTGATGATCAAGCGCAAAAACTCTTTGAAGAGGCTGTAAAAAAATTTGAATCGTTAGGCGGGAAAGCTGTAGAGATAGATTATACCCCTTTTGATGAGAGTGCAAATCTTCTTTATAGCGGTCCATGGGTAGCTGAGAGATATATCGCCATAAAAGATACTATCACAAAGACTCCCGAAGTAGTAAATGAAACAGTAAGAACCATCATATCCGGTGGAGACAAGATAGATGCGATCAACTATTTTGAGTCTGAATACACATTGAAGAAAAATAGAAAAATCATGGACACTATATTCAATGAATATGATTTTGTCCTGACTCCAACAACTGGAACGATCTATAAGATAGAAGAGGTGAATGCTGATCCGATACAGCTAAATACCAACCTTGGATACTATACCAATTTTATGAACCTTCTTGATCTTTGTGCTATAGCAGTTCCTGCAGGTTTCAGGGAGAATGGTCTGCCTTTTGGTGTAACAATTGTTGCTGATAAATTTGAAGAAGGGAAAATCCTGGATTACTCTTCAAAATATTTAGGTGTCTAAAATGAAAGAGAATGAAATATTAGTCGGTGTTTGCGGTGCACATATGGAAGGGTTGCCTTTAAACTGGCAATTAACCGATCTTGATGCCAAACTCGTCCAAAAAACAAGGACAAAAAAAGGGTATAGGCTGTTCGTGCTGGAAAACAAAGATCCGATCCGTCCCGGAATGATCTATGACAGCACAAGTGATACCCAAATTGAGCTTGAAGTGTGGTCAATGCCTGTGGGGAGCTTTGGAAAGTTTATGAAGCAGATCGCTTCACCTCTTGGAATCGGAACCGTATATTTGGAAGATGGAAGTGGTGTTTACGGGTTTTTATGTGAAGCTGACTTTGTAAAAGACGCAAAAGAGATAAGCGATCTTAAAAGCTGGAGACACTTTATATGTCAGTAACTGCACTGGCATGGGTCTATCTTGTTGTTGCAGGATTGCTTGAAGCTTTATGGGCAATGGGGCTGAAATTCAGCGAAGGTTTTACGAAACCTTTACCTACAGTTCTTACTATTGTCCTGGTTCTTTGCAGTTTTCTGCTTCTCTCTAAATCGATGAAAGTATTGCCTGTAAGTGTAGCATATGCAGTATGGTGTGCCATAGGGATCACAGCTTTAGTGTTTATAGAGTACTTTTATATGGGAGTGGAACTTCACTTTAAAAAGATACTATCCATTGTTTTAATACTGATCGGGATTGTAAGTTTACAATTACAGTCTTGATTCAGTATGAATATTATTGATTCTCCATATTAAAAATCAAGCTACTTATCATAAAATAGGGAAACAGGTTTTTACCGATTTTAAACTACATAAAGAGATGTAAAATAGATATGGAAAAGTTGAAATGATGAAGCCGAACATGAAAAAATTACTCAAAGAGATAGTGATATTTGCAGTGTCACTCTTTGTGATCAGTAACGTCATTAGTTATCTACGCAGTCCTGAACTGAAAAACAGCACATTGCCACAGATAGAAGCAACATTGATAGACGGTAGTGTGTTTAAGAGTAAAGCGATAGAGGGTAAACCTCTGGTCGTACATTTCTGGGCGACTTGGTGTCCTACATGTAAAGCTGAGGCTTCCAATATCCAGAAGATTTCAGAGGAGTATGAGGTACTGAGTGTCGCCGTGAATTCTGGTTCAAATGATCTGTTATCTGAATATATGACACAAAACGGTTATCACTTTCGTGTACTTAATGATGTACAGGGTAAGTGGGCCGGTATTTTTAATGTAGAAGTTTTTCCCACGACATTTTTCTTTGATTCCAAAGGGGAGTTGAAGTTTACTGATGTTGGATATACGACAACATTGGGATTGAAAGGACGCCTTAGAGTTTTGAAGTAGCATTCTGATAGAATATAATTAAAAGTAATTCAAGGGGGTACATGATGAAGGCTATCGAAAATATACTCAAAGATCGCAGTGGTGAAAAGTGTGAGTTGTGTGGGGCAACGGATGAACTGGCTGTCTATCAGGTTGAGCCTTCAGATGGGAGTGCAGAACAGTCTATTTTACTTTGTGATACATGTCGATCATTAGTAGCCAATCCAATGGAAAATGTTAATCACTGGCACTGTCTGAATGATACAATGTGGAGTCCGGAACCTGCAGTTCAAGCTATGGCATACCGTATCCTCAAACAGATTTCAAGTGAGGGATGGCCACAGGATATGCTTGATATGCTTTATCTTGACCCGTCAGTACAAGAGTGGGCAGATGCCGGGTTGGAAGAGGGAAACCAACCGGAGGTAAGAGATTCAAACGGTACATTGCTTGAGGAAGGGGACAGTGTCAGTATCATTAAAGACCTTCCTGTAAAAGGTGCCGGCTTTACGGCCAAACAGGGAACTACAGTAAAAAATATCCGTATGGTATTTGATGATCCGACGCATATTCAGGGACGTGTTAACGGAACAATGATCTATCTTAAAACAGAGTTTTTGAAGAAACTCTAAAAGTTTTTTAGAGCCCTTTCATGACTATCTCATAGAGGTAGTCAACTTCATTATCTTCCAAAAAAACTGTCTTCCGGCTTTCAAAAAACTCAAATACTTTTTCTTTTGGCAGTGAAGCACTATAGAGACATTCGGGATGTGCGGGAATGAATGATTGCATCAATGAGATGTGTTTATCTATAGGCGTTTCACAGATGTAGCATTGTTCATCATGATGAATGCGTCCTTCATAGTCCAGCAATTTGATATAGCTTTCACAGACTATACGTTTGGGATTCTGTTTATGCCATCTTTTGGCAGCATCCAGCAATAGATCGAAATAAAAACTCTCTATCTCTTCAGCATCTTTGAGGTGCGGTTCAAAAAGTCGGATGAAATTATGCCAAAGCAGCAGTCTGTTTTTATCAAAGAGCCAAGGAAAACCGATATGAGAGAGAGAACGTATACGGGGAAGAAATCTGCCATCCTCACCGTCGACTTCAAAATCCACCAGATTTCCAAGCTGTAAGATAGAATGTCTTGCACCGAAAAAACGGTAATATGACCGGATATGCTCTTCACTTAAGACAACTGCGATCGAGTCTTCGTTCTTGGCTTTTTTTACACCCAGTATAAAACCTTTAATGGCAGTTCCTTCTTTAGATTTTTTAGATATTTCGGTAAATTATAATGCAAACAGTATTAAACAACAGCCCAGCGGAAGGTAATGCAGGAGTTATTAAACAATATTTAACGGCTATTTTTGTATAATCGGGCCTATTTTATGAACACAGTGACGTGTTCTTTATACCAATTTTTAAGGCTGAACAATGCAAGACTTATATACTTCATTTAAGGACAATTGTGGATTTGGACTTTTGGCATCCATCGACAATATTCCTTCTCATAAAAACCTCGAAGATGCTGTAACTGCGCTTGAGCGTATGATGCATAGAGGGGCAATTGCAGCAGACGGTAAGACAGGAGACGGTTCTGGTCTTTTGCTTTCTATACCGCGATCATTTTTTGCACAAGAGGCAGATAAAGACGGTGTAGCGCTTCCTGAAACGTATGCAGTAGCAATGGTGTTTTCAAGAAATGAAAGCAATTTTGATGTGATCAAATCAGTATGTGCGAACAATGATCTTGAAGTGATCTATACACGTACGGTACCGGTTGATACAAATGCACTTGGAAAGCAGGCACTAGAAACACTTCCAGATATGAAACAGGTATTTGTAACACCTAAGTCGGCAGTAGCAAAAGAGCGTTTTGATGCTTTGATCTACCTTTCACGTAAAGAGATCGAAGCAGCATTGAAAGAGGATAAAGATTTCTACATTCCTTCATTCTCTACAGCAGTGGTATCGTATAAAGGCCTTGTGATGCCAACGCATATCAAAGAGTTTTACCAAGATCTTGCCAACGAAAATTTTGAGATATCATTTTGTCTTTTCCACCAAAGATTCTCGACTAACACATTGCCACAGTGGAAACTTGCACAGCCATTTAGAATGATCGCACACAACGGTGAGATCAACTCTGTTACAGCCAATAGATTTAACGTTGCTGCCAAGATGAATGCAGTAAAAAGTGACGTGTTCAGTGATGATGAGATGAGCAGATTGATGGATATTATTCAAGATGGGATGAGTGACTCTGCAAGTCTTGATAACTTCATGGAGTTCTTGCGTGTTAACGGTGTAGATTTCTTTAAAGCTGCACGTTCGATTATCCCTGCACCATGGCAAAATGCACCGCATATGGATAGTGACCTTAGAGCATTTTATGAGTATGCAAGTACATGTTTTGAGCCATGGGACGGTCCTGCAGCTGTGAGTATGACTGACGGCCGTTATATCGGTTGTGTACTTGACAGAAACGGTTTGAGACCATCCAAGTATATCAAAACAACTGATAACAGACTTCTTATCTCATCAGAGTATGGGGTTCTAGAGCTTCCTGAAGAGGAGATTGTTGAGCGTGGAAGACTTCAATCGGGCGAAATGATGGGTATCGACCTTAAGTTCGGTAAAGTACTTTACAATGAAGATATCAATGAGTATATCAAGGCTGGGCACCCATATAACAAGTGGCTTGGAGAGAACATGAGTTATCTTCAAGAACATGTACCTAATACTCAATTAGAGAAGTCTTACAGTGAGCCAAAAGAGATGGAGGCGAAGCAGCGTTACTTCAACTACACGCTTGAACTGATCAGAGAAGTGATCAAGCCGATGATCGAAGAGGGAAAAGAACCGACTGCTTCAATGGGTGACGATGCACCGATCGCAGCATTCTCAAAAGAGCAAAGAAACTTTACAGACTTCTTCAAGCAAAAGTTCGCACAGGTCACTAACCCGCCGATCGATCCGATCAGGGAAAAAACAGTAATGAGTCTTAATACAGGTTTCGGTGAAGTAAGAAACGTTCTTTCAGATGATGCTGAACATGCAAAAAGACTTAAGACTGTACTTCCTGTCATGTCAGCGGAAAGTTTCCATATCCTTCAGGAGTTTGGAGATGAGAACAATGCAAAGTATGATGCAGCTTACAAAACAGGACACTATGAGACTACGTTTACGCATGATCTTAAAGCAAGTCTTGATGCACTGATCGAACAAATCATTATAGATGTAAGAGATAACGGTGTAAGAACGATCATCCTTGATGACAGAGGATTGGCTGCTAACAATAAAGTAATGCCGATATTGATGGTAGTAGGTCGTTTGAACCAGACATTGCTTGAGCGTAAACTAAGACATCTCACAAGCGTAGTTGCGGCAACCGGAGAAGTATTTGATCCTCATTCAGCAGCATGTCTGATCGCTTATGGTGCAGCAGCGATCTTCCCGTACTTACTTTACTATACAGTAGAGACACTTGTTGAAGAAGAGGGTGAAGAGCTTGCAGCTACATTCAAAGTCGTACGTAAAGCGATCGGCGGCGGTCTACTCAAAATTATGTCAAAAATGGGTATCTCAACGGTCTCTAGTTATAGAAACTCTAAATTGTTCGATGCTATCGGTCTAAGTGAAGAGATCATAGAAGAGTGTTTCAAAGGTACAAGAGGATTGCTTAAAGGGCTTGGATACAGTGATATCGAAGAAAGACTTAACAGCAATCACCAAAGAGCTTTTACTGATGCATTTGAAGGTGAAAGACATGTACTTTACAAAGGTGGATTCTACAAGTATAGAAAAGGTGAAGAGTTCCACGACTTCTCAAAAACAACGATCAGTGCGATCCAAAAAGCTGCTGAGACAGGTAGCAAAGAGGATTATGCAGAGGTTAAAAAACTTGTTAATGAAAGACATGAAAAGTTTATCCGTGACTTCTTTGAGTTTACAAGTGATCGAACACCGATCAGTATCGATGAGGTAGAACCGCTTAGCGAAATTTTCAAACGTTTCTCAACTGCAGCGATGTCTATGGGATCTATCTCTCAAGAGGCACATGAGACATTGGCTGTAGCGATGAATACTATCGGCGGTAAATCCAACTCTGGAGAGGGTGGTGAAGATGAAGCACGTTACGGTACGGATAAAGTCTCTAAGATCAAGCAGGTTGCTTCTGGTAGATTTGGTGTAACGCCTGAGTATCTACAGAACGCTGAAGAGCTTCAGATCAAAGTAGCACAAGGTGCAAAACCGGGTGAAGGTGGTCAGCTCCCTGGATCAAAAGTAACACCATTGATCGCTAGACTCAGATATACGAAGCCGGGTGTAACACTGATCTCTCCACCGCCGCACCACGATATTTACTCTATCGAGGATTTGGCACAGTTGATCTTTGACCTTAAGCAGGCTAACCCTAGAGCTAAAGTTGCAGTAAAATTGGTATCAACTGCAGGTGTTGGTACGATCGCTGCGGGTGTTGCTAAAGCATACGCAGATAAGATCATTATTTCAGGTGCTGACGGTGGTACAGGTGCAGCACCAATAGGGTCTATCAGGTTTGCAGGTAACCCTTGGGAACTTGGTCTGGTTGAAGCACACAATGCACTTAAGGCAAACAACCTTAGAGGTCAGGTAACTGTAGAGACTGACGGTGGACTTAAAACAGGTATGGATGTTGTTAAAGCAGCGATCCTTGGTGCAGAAGAGTATGCATTCGGTACAGCTGCACTGGTAATTGTAGGATGTATGATGTTACGTATCTGTCACCTCAATACTTGTTCAGTAGGGGTAGCAACGCAAGATCCTAAACTAAGAGAGAGATTCTCAGGTAACGTTGAAAAAGTGATCAACTACTTCAACCTTATAGGTGAAGAGGTAAGAGAGATTCTTGCAAGCCTTGGATATAGATCGCTTGAAGAGATCATCGGTAAGACAGAGCTTCTCAAGGTGATCGATGATGAATTTGCTCAAAAATTTGAGTTTGAAAAACTACTTGAAAAAGTTGAAGGTGTAGACACATGTCAAGTACCGTTCAATGAACCGTATGACCAAAATGAGTATGAAAAAGCGATCCTTGAAGAGCTACTTGCAACGATCGAGAACCCTGAAACACCGATCACACTTACTAAGAAGATCAATAACCTTAATAGAAGTTTCGGTACTAGAATCTCCGGTGAGATTGCGAAACGTTACGGAAATGAAGGTCTTCCAGAAGGCACGATCAATCTTGATCTTACAGGTACAGCAGGTCAGTCACTGGGTGCTTTCCTTTCTAAAGGGATCAATATCAACGTCAAAGGTGCAGGAAACGATTATATCGGTAAAGGTATGAATGGTGGTCGTATCGTGATCACAGCTGACAAGATTGCAGGTGCACCTTTTGCACTTGGCGGGAATACATGTCTTTACGGTGCAACAGGCGGTACTGTGTATATCAATGGTATGGTCGGTGAGCGTTTTGGTGTACGTAACTCTGGTGTAACAGCTGTAGTTGAGGGAACCGGTGACCACCCATGTGAGTATATGACTGGCGGTGTTGTTGCGATCCTTGGTAAGACGGGTGTTAACTTCGGTGCAGGTATGACAGGTGGTAAAGCATTTGTTTATGACATTGACGGTGGATTTTATGAGAAGCTAAACCTTGAGCTAGTTGAGGCATTCCGTATCGATACAGATGAGTATGATACTGAGATGTTTGAACTTAAAGATCTTCTTAAAGACTACATCGAAAAAACCGGAAGCCGCAGAGCAACGGAGATTTTAGAGGAATTCAGAACAGAGATCAGAAAGTTCTGGATGGTTGTTCCTAGAGGTACAAAGCCGACACTTGAGGCACAAAAGAAAGGTGAGTAATTCAGCACTAAATATGTGTACTGAATTGTAGTGGGGTGCGTTTATGCGCATACCTGCTAGACTCTTATTCTTATCTTCTTGAGATTCTACAGATTAATTCTAAAGGTATCACTTTATGACTCCATTCATTCAAGCTGTAATTAAGGCCAATGAAGAGATTTTTACTGCACTGCAAAACTTTGATATAGCATGGCGTGAAAAGACTGAAGTCGGAGCCGGCGGTGATATAAGCTCCAACCTTGATCTTTTTGCTGAAGAGATCTTTGTGAAATATCTTGGTTCATTTGGTGTCATTGAATCTGAGGAGAGCGGATTGATCGGGGAGGGTGATGAACAGATCATTATCGACCCGATTGACGGTACATCTAACGCGCTTTCCCATTTTCCATATTTTGGCAGTTCCGTTGCCAAGATAAATGCAGAGGGCGTACTTGACAGTGCAGTGGTCTGTAACCTTGCCAATGGTGATATCTTCATTAAAGAAGCAGGGAAAGATGCAGTGCAAGGAAAACTTTTTAGTGAGAGTTTTCAACCACTTATAGTGACACCAAAAAGTGAGATAGGACTCTTTGAAAAAGCCTATACCAATGGTGCTTTGGTAGAGAAGTTGCATCAAGAAAAGATCAAGTTCAGAGCACCCGGTGCAGTAGCACTTTCTCTTGCTTATGCACATAATGTGAAGTTTGTACTTTTTATAGGTGCGTTTCGAATCTACGATTTTGCTGCAGGATTGGCACTTTGTGAAGGTCTTGAAGTGGTTGTTGATGAGGATTATGTTATAGTATCGAAAGATAAAAATATTGTAGAGATGATCGTTGGATTAATCCAATCGGTTTAATTGGAGGAATAAACAATGTTTGGAAACCTGTTCAAAAAAGATGAGAACGCAAAAGAGACACCCAATCAGTGGATAAAGTGTCCTAAATGTACCTCTTTGATGTTCTATAAAGAGGTCGAGTCAAAGCTGAATGTTTGTCCGAAGTGTAATCATCACTTCCGTATCAGTGCCGACAAACGTATTGAAGCGATCGTTGATGAAGGATCATTTGTGGAGATGGATGCTAATTTGGCGCCAGTCGATCCTTTGAAGTTCTCAGATAAGAAGTCTTATAAGAAACGTATCGAAGAAGCAAAGGCAAAGACAGGTAAAACATCTTCAGTTGTAAGCGGAAGTGCTACGATCAATGGCCAGCCAGTAGAACTAGCTGTATTTGACTTTTCATATATGGGTGGAAGCCTTGGTTCTGTAGAGGGTGAGAAGATCGTACGTTGTATCAACAGAGCGATTGAAAAAGAGTGCGGGTTTATCATTGTTTCTGCTTCAGGTGGAGCACGTATGCAAGAGAGTACCTATTCACTTCTTCAAATGAGTAAAACATCTGCTGCACTTAACAGGCTGCACCAAAAAGGTCTACCATTCATCTCTATTCTGACAGATCCGACGATGGGTGGTGTATCAGCATCATTTGCAATGCTGGGTGATATCATCATGGCTGAACCTGATGCACTGATTGGATTTGCAGGGCAGAGGGTAATCAAACAGACAGTGGGTGTAGATCTTCCTGAGGGATTCCAACGTGCAGAGTTTTTGCTTGAGCATGGATTGATCGATATGGTAGTAAATCGTGAAGATATCAAACAGACACTTTCAGACCTCTTTAAACTATTTAACAAAAAGGCGGGTTGATCACTAGATATGGCTCAAAGCTGTTGTACGAAGATCTACGCGCTCGTAGACAAGGAGACACTACTGCAAAAGGGTGTCTCTTTACTCTCCCATTTAGAACATCTCAAAAATTTCGATATTCCGATTCTTCAATACCGCAATAAAAACGGAACGTTAGAAGAGAAAGAATCTGACCTAATTCTTATTCGTGAATACTATGCTGGAGTACTTATTGTCAATGATGCAATAGAATTGATCGATCTTGCTGACGGGCTGCATATCGGTCAAGAAGATATAAGAGAATATGATGAAGATCTGTTCAAAGCAGTAGCCAAAATACGCCAGAAGATCGGTACAAAACAGTTAGGGCTCTCTACACATAATCAAGCAGAGATCGAAGAAGCGAATACCCTTGATCTGGATTATATAGGATTGGGTGCTTACCGTGCTACCAAAACGAAGTCGGAAGCTAATGTTGGCGGCAAAGAGCTTCTTGCGGCTGCGAAACTCTCTAGACACCCTGTCGGTATTATTGGAGGGGTCAAAATAGAAGATGAATTTGAAGAACCCATCATCTATAAAGTGATAGGTTCTGATCTCTATCTTTAATCTTCTTCCTCTTCTTCTCTGCCGAATGTAGCTTCTAAACCTTTAATAAGGCGTTCTTTCTCTTCTTTAGTTAAACGTGCTTCGGGGTGAGTAAATGTATAGCCAAATACAGGCATTTCTCCTTTTTCTAACTCTTCGGCTGCTTCTTTTCCTTCATTATGTTTTTGAACTCCCCATGCTGATATATTAAAATGTTCACGGCCTTCTTTGACATGGTCTGCAATAATCCAGGAGATCGGGGCTACATTGCTATACCATGGCCAATTGGTGGTATGAGAATGGCAATCAGCACATGTGCGGTCAAAAAGTTGTTTTGTTTCAGGAGAATCCCACTGCGGTTCAGATTGGATAGCAGGATTTGTATGATCTTGTCCTATAGGCAAAAATTGAATCAAAATCAATAGTATGATAAGTCCAAAAGCAAATTTTTTCATAGTTCACTCCTTTTTGATATGATGATTATTAATATGATATCCTTTTATTGTTATCTGAGTGTGTAGTAAATAAAATTGTCATATGTGAATTATCGAAATGTTGCCGTTAAAGAAAAAGCAATTTTTGATAAAGTGACTTTTCCTTTTTAAAGGTATCAAATACTTTGTCAAAGGAAGCAAGTTTCTTCTGTTCTTTGTTTTTCATTTTTTTTCTCAGTGCTTTGAGTGACTTTTGTTTTTGATTTTTACAGTTTCTGCAAAATGATTTCAGCTCTTTTTTCTGTACTTGCAGGTCATTGATCTCACCTAGAATAGTTTGGAGCTTTTTCAGGTGGCTTAGTGCATCATCCAGTTTATCTTGGGGGATGATCGGAGAAAGCAGTTCAAAAAGATATCTAAGTTTTTTGAACTGTATACGGAGTTTATGGTAAGCCAGTTTGTTGGACTTCTCTTTGAGATTTTTACCCTCTGTGATGATATCTTGAATTCTTTGATTGATGATGCTGATGGCGACAAGAATCAAAGGTTGATTTGCAGACTCTTGATAGAAATTGTGGATGATAGAGTTTTGGCTTAGTTTCAGTAACTCATTTGAAAGGGGTTCACCACTCATAAATGTGCTGAGTTTTGTTTCAAGTTTCTCTTCTTTTTTTTGTAGGGATTTTTTCAATTTTTCCAAAGATTTTTTATTTTTGGGACTGAGTTTATTTTCAAAAGTATCGATATCGGCCAATGCCACATCATTGTCACGTTTTGCATTGGTCTGTTCCATGAACTTTGCAAGTACTTTTTTATGTACTTTCATCCATTGGGGATCAAAGAAGGGTTTAAATTCTTGCAGCAGTGCACGAAGTTTTCTTACGTGGATACGAAACTGATGGAGTGCTTCTATGTCTTTGGCATCATTTTGAAGTGCTGTTTGGTACTGTTTGATCTCGTATGTAAGCTGATAGATCATTGTATCGATCGCATGATGTGTCGGCAGGAACGGTGTGATTTGGTAAAGCCCTTTTTGTTTATCTATATAGGGATGCTTAATCTTAGGGGTAGGAAACGTATCTGAGTTACTTAAAGCCGAATTGTTAAAGGCGTTATCGAAAGTAACTTCCCTAACCAAAAGTTGCCCAAAAATTTCGGGTAATTGATAATCATCTGCACTCTGCTTATCTGAAAACTCTATTTCAAGATAACATAAGCCTTTTAAAGAACCTTTGAAGATATCCAACTCATAGGTATTGTCTTGATACAAAAAAGTATAGCGGTCTTTAGTGATGATACGGCCAAGGGCATGTGATCTATGTTCTTCGTACTCTTTTTGGGAGACCTCGAACTCTTTTTCTTCACGCACCATTCCTTCACCGGTTTTGATCGTTTGATAGTAGGTATCACCCTTTTTACGGTAACGTGTATATGGAGAAGCAGGAGTCGAAACATAGTACTGTTCAAGGCGCACTTTTTCATAAGGAATCTTATAAAAGTTCAGTAACTTTTTTGCTCTGCAGGGCAAAAGCAGAAACTTACGTTCTATCTCAAGCTCAGCCATTCGACACTCCTTTTTATATCCTCTATTCTACCATAGTTTGGAAACAACTATGGTATGATATAGATAATATGTTTGTAGTGTTGTCAAGGAGCTGCAGGTGAGTATAGATACCATTTTGAGCGTATCTCAGGTGCTGGGTGGAATCGGTATTTTTATGATCGGTATGATCATTATGACGGAAGGGTTACGCGCATTAGCTGGTGATCGTATACGTAAAGCGTTGATGCAGTTTACAAAGACACCTACAAGTGGTGCAATAACTGGTACGATAACCACAGCGATCTTACAATCTTCAAGTGCTACAACGGTGGCAGCAGTTGGCTTTGTGGGAGCAGGGTTGCTTGCTTTTCCTGAAGCTTTAGGGATCATTTTTGGAGCCAATATAGGTACGACCATCACCGGGTGGATGGTGGCACTCCTTGGACTCGATCTGAAACTGGGGACCGTGATCCTTCCTTTTATTCTGCTGGGTGCGATACTGAAACTCTTTTTTCGGGATAAACTGGCCGCTGTAGGATATGCAATTGCCGGGTTTGGATTGATCTTTGTGGGCATAGAGTGGATGCAGGAGGCCATGTCGGGGATGCAGAGTGTCTTACTTCAAAGATACCTTCCCGAGGGCAGTTTTATCGGATATATACAGTTATTAGTAATGGGGATCATCGTGACTGTGATCACCCAGTCATCAAGTGCAGGAGTTGCTGCGACGCTTACACTACTTTATAGTGGGTTGATAGAGTTTGATCAGGCAGCGGCATTGATTATCGGTATGGATGTCGGTACGACCTTCACTGCAGTGATGGCATCGGTAGGCGGTTCTGTGGAAGTGAAACGGACGGGTCTTTCGCATGTAATCTATAACTTTTTTACCGGCGCAGGAGCCTTGCTGCTTATCACCCCTTACATGGCAGCTGTCTCAACACTCTTTCCCAATGTCCTAAATACACATGCCGAACTGGCACTAGTAGGATTCCATACTTTTTTCAATACGTTAGGTGTTTTCATAGTAGTTCCTTTAACCAGAGGTTTTGCCTCAATGATGGAGCGTATTATCCCAAGTAAGGGGACGATAGAGCATTACAGGTTTGATGATGCACTTTTGGAAGACATTCCAGTAGCACTCAGCTTGATACAAAAATACCTTCAAGATGAGTGGAGAACAGTTTTACTCTATATGCACTACAGGCTGGGAAGAAGAAAAGAGGCTGAAAAGATAGACCTAGAAAAGATGGAGGTGAGGATTGAAGAGATAGAACGCTTTATCGATAGGATCAATCTCTCACAAAATAAGGATATCAATTGGAAAAGGTTGATCGATGTGATTCATATTAGCGATCATCTGCAGCGATTGGTAGACAGATGTCAGGAAGATGTGGAGAGTATAGAGTATCTCATCAGTGCACAATACTCCAAAGAAGGATTTGAGATGCTGTGTGACTTAACCGGAGAAGTGTTGAAGTTTTTGGATGACGGTGACTATGAAAAAGCTGAACAGTATGCGAAAAAAAATGCCAGAAAGATCAAAAAATATGCTTCTCACTCTAGAGATACTCTCACTGAACTGATCGCGGATGGTACGGTAGACATCATCGAAGGTGGAAAAGCACTGGATGCGATGAAATGGCTAGATCGTGTAAGTACACATATCGCAAGGATAAGCAGGCATCTGGAGGGTGCGGCGGCTAGTGCAGGAGAGGGTGGGAAAACCTTATAAAGTTATATCTTTTATAAGGTTTTCATTTTCTAGTGAGGAACGAATGAATCAGTGAGATCGTTACTCGATTTCCACGCCTCTCTTCGCATAAAACTCTTTTCTGAACTCCTCAAATTTTCCCTCTGAGATCGCCTCTCTCATCTGTTTCATCAGATCAAGGTAGTAGTAGAGGTTATGTATCGTCGAGAGTCTCAAATAAGTGATCTCATGGGCTCTGAAAAGGTGTCTCATGTAGGAGCGTGAGTAGTTCTGACAGACCATACAACCACACTCAGGATCGATCGGATTCTCATCGGTAGTATAGGCAGCATTTTTGATATGCATCTTACCAAATGAGGTAAAGAGCGTACCGTTACGTGCATTACGCGTAGGCATCACACAGTCGAACATGTCAACACCTCTGTAGACGTTTTCTACAAGGTCTTCAGGTGTTCCCACACCCATCAGGTAGCGTGGTTTGTCTTCAGGCATGAATTGTGTGGTCCATTCTACTGTATCATACATGTCCTGGTTAGCTTCACCGACACTGAGCCCACCGATCGCAAAACCGTCAAAGTCTAAAGCACAGAGTTCTTTGGCCGATTTTTCACGGAAGGCTTTGTCTGTACCTCCCTGGATGATCGCAAAGATGTTCTGGTCTACTCCGATACCTTTTTTCTGGTTTTCTCTATGGTAGTTGATAGACTCTTCGGCCCATCTTGTGGTACGTTCGATACTCGCTTTGATACGCTCTTGTGTCGCAGGAAGGGCAACAAGGTCATCTAGGATCATCATGATGTCTGAACCAAGATTGTTTTGAATGTCGATTACCTTTTTAGGTGTAAAGTAGTGTTTACTCCCATCGATGTGGCTTTTAAAGTGGATACCCTCTTCATCGATCTTGACATTGTCTGAAAGTGAAAATGCTTGGAATCCGCCGCTATCTGTGAGAAAACTTTTAGGAAATTTGGTAAAACCGTGTAGATTACCCATTTTTGCAACAACATCATCTCCCGGACGAAGGTATAGATGGTAGGTATTACCCAGAATGATCTCCGGTTTAATGAATGTCTGCAGGTCAACCGCATCAAGTGCTTTGACCGCTCCTACGGTACCTACAGGCATAAATACCGGTGTCTGAATCGTAGAGTGAGCAGTCGTGATCGTGCACGCTCTGGCCTTGCCGTCAGTTTTATCTATCTGAAATTGCATTGTGTTATAATTATCCCTTCAAAATGACTTCTCAATGGTTTTAATCCATGAAGTCCAGGCTTTGCCTGAAAACAGTTGTGTAATTGTACCCAATTTTAGAAAGTGATTAATGAAGAATGTACTGATATTGGCTGATGGTAGTGTTGCAAAGAACTTTGTAGACTGGATCAGTAAAAAGCGTGTAGCTGAAAATAACTATTATGTGACCTGTTACCAAAGTGATGTCACTCCTGATAAAATGGGACAGAATATTACTGTATTAAAGATCGATCCAACCAGTTATGCGCGTCTTAATACAGTGATGCACGAAGTACGTTTCAGTATCGTTTTTATTGTGTTGCAAAATATGCAGGATGCGCAATATGCACTTGAAAATATTCATATGATAGATAACAAGATGAGAGTGATCTTATTGCATCAATGGGGAGATCAAAAGATCAATTTCAAACTGGAACATGTTACGGTCATCGATAGTGACAACCTTTTGGCAGCTCACCTTTATGATCATCTTCCAAACGTTCCCGTTGTAGCGCAAAACGTGGGTGTCGGTCAGGGTGAGATCATGGAGATTCATGTACCGTTCGGTAGTTCTTTTGCTTATCGCCATGTCGGTTCTATCGTACAGCGTAAATGGAAGATCGTGGCTATTTATCGTAACGAAAAACAGATCATCCCTACCCATGCCACTATGATACGGCCGGATGATACACTGTTGGTTCTTGGTAAGCCGATTGTACTCAACGGTGTCTATAAAACGATCAATAAACGTAGAGGATTGTTCCCTGAACCTTTTGGGAAAAACCTCTACTTGATACTGGATTTTGCATTGGATAGAGAGAATGCGATGATCTATCTCAAAGAGAGTATCTATCTCCTCCAACAGCTTGAGCGTAAACAGTTATTTGTACGTATACTTAATCACGGTGATTTTGAACTGCTTAATCAGATCAGGGAATATGAGTCTGAAAATGTCACGATTCTGGTATGTTATGATGTGACGCAGTATCAACATACCATTGAGTATGATATTCATAAAAATGATATTGGTTTGGTATTGAACTCTATAGATCGTTTTGAGAATGACAAACTCAAAGGATTACTGTATGATCTTAGAAAAATCGTCTATCTATTCGGGGATGAACCGCTTTATAACGTCAAAGAATCAGTAGTATTAATGGGAGAAAAGGAACAGATGGAGTCCATTTCATCAAGTGCATTTGAAATCTCAGAACTCTTGAAGTTGAAGCTCTGTTTATGTGATTTTGACCCTGAGGGTGATTTTACAAGTAAAAAGATGATCATTGAGCATTATGAGAACCTTACTCAGATTCTGAATACCGAGATCAATATCGTACAAAAGATAGCTAACCCGGTACGAGAGCTTGAAAAAAGGCAAGATCTTCTTCAGATCGCACCGTTTGAAGAGAATCTCAATGCCAATAATTTTGTAAAGTATATTTCTACAAAAATACAGGACTTTCTATTGATCACCCAAACACATCCGAAACTTCTTGTACCATATGCTATAAACGATCAATAATCATGGGCTAAAAAGCGATTTTAACCACAAATAAGATAAAATAAAGCAAATTATAACGTTATCAACAAGGCCTTATTTATGATCGTTCCTATCAAACTGGAGAATACGCAAGATATCTCCTATGATATTCTTATCGATAAACTTCCTAAACTCACATTTGATACAAAGGTGGGGATCGTTACAAATCCTACAGTCTCGGCATTACACCTTGAGACCCTTTTGTCGAAAATAGATGCACCGAAAGTACATGTCATTACTGTTCCTGACGGTGAGGAGTATAAAACACTTGAGACCGTAGAGAATATTCTTAATGAGCTCTTTGAACACAAATTTGATAGAAAGTCATTGTTGATTGCGTTTGGCGGAGGAGTGATCGGAGATATGACCGGTTTTACGGCAAGTCTCTATCAGAGGGGGATAGATTTCATTCAGGTACCTACGACATTGTTAAGCCAGGTTGATGCTAGTGTCGGCGGTAAAACAGGAGTGAACAACAAGTATGGAAAAAATCTTATCGGTGCCTTTTACCAGCCAAAAGCGGTATATATTAATCCGGAATTCTTAGAGACACTGCCACCACGGGAATTTGCTGCTGGTGTAGCTGAGATCGTTAAAATGGCGGTGATGTTTGATGCTGAGTTCTTTAATTTCCTGGGGAATGCCGACTTTCATGATGAAGCGGTACTCAAAGAGATGATCAGACGCAGCGTAGAGCTTAAAGCATGGGTTGTTAACCAAGATGAGAAGGAAGCAGGTATCAGAGCGGTTCTTAACTATGGACATACTTTTGGGCATGTGATCGAAAATGAGACGAACTATAATACATATCTACACGGTGAAGCCGTTGCGATCGGTATGGTGATGGCCAATGCATTGGCAGTAGAGCTCGGACTTTTTGAGCAGGAAGAGGCAGACCGCGTTAAAAGATTGCTTGAATCAGCTTCTTTGCCTGTAAGCTATGAGATCAAAAATGTTGACGCATTTTATGATCATTTCTTTTTGGATAAAAAGAGTGCAAAAGGAAGTATCAAATTTATCTTGCCTGAGGGTATGGGCAATCACAAAATTGTGAATGATATTGATGAAATGATCGTCAAAAAAGTATTGAAACATTTTGGAGCAGATCAATGATACGAAGGCTGTTTGTCTCTTTACTTGTTGCAGTAAACCTTGCATTTGCTGCACCTGTAACCGATGGAAATACGACTGATACCAACGCATCAAATCCACAAGAGTCACAAAATTTGCAACAGCACATCGTTTCACGAGTGGAACAGTTGCAGTCACAGGCTGATGCTATTGATAAAGAGATTTTAGAAAAAAGCGTTCTGGCAAAGATATACAGTAACTATGCTACCCTAAAAGTACTGCAAAAACAGTATGACATGATCCAAAAAAGTATTGATGCTCTTAGAGTCAAAAAGAGGTTGACACAAGCACAGCAGGAGCGTTTGAATGCATTAATGCTTGAGAGTGAAACACTCAAAGGTAAACTGGAACTATTAAGCGAATATGAAAAAGATCCATTCAAAAAGTATCTTGAGCCTCCAAAGATCGATGAGGTACCGACTGTAGGTAACCCATTTGCGATCATCGGTGCGATTTCCTATAGAGAGAAGCTTATTTCTGATCAGGATGAGTACCTTTTACGTTATCAAACACTGGAAGATGTTATCGCAAAGCTTCGTGAAAAAGAGAAGATCATTCAAGAGCTGTATGAGCTTTCAGGCAAGGATAAGCAGCAGCAGAAAGTTCTGCTTGAGATCAAAGAGGAGATCATGACCTTTGCTTCAGTGTTGGATATCTTTAAGACAACGCAGAATGTATATAGCAAAAAGGTTGATGAGATCACACTGAACCTCAAACAACAGATTGCTGAAGAGAGTAAGAAAACCGCGTATATCGGGGGATTGGTCCTCTTTTTCCTTGTGTTGTTGATTTTGGCAAAATATATTGTCAAACGTTATATGTCTGACATGGATAGATACTATACGATCAACAAAGCACTGAACCTTACTTTTATTATATTTGTGATCTTTACGCTGCTTTTTGCCTATATCCAAAACGTGAGTTACCTTGTTACGATCCTCGGTTTTGCATCGGCAGGTATTGCGATTGCGATGAAAGACTGGTTCATGTCTGTAATGGGATGGTTTGTGATCGTGATCGGTGGTGCAATCCATGTTGGTGACCGTGTGAAGTTCGTGCGCGGCAACACGGAGTATGTCGGGGATATCGTTGATATCTCCATGCTGCG
The DNA here is from genome assembly GCF_030347965.1 of Sulfurovum zhangzhouensis. Taxonomy (NCBI): domain Bacteria; kingdom Pseudomonadati; phylum Campylobacterota; class Epsilonproteobacteria; order Campylobacterales; family Sulfurovaceae; genus Sulfurovum; species Sulfurovum zhangzhouensis. The sequence goes on along the minus strand of NZ_JAQIBD010000002.1, from coordinate 367,868 downwards.
TATGACAATGCATGAAGATGTTACATTGACAACAGAGATGACAAACAGAAGAGCAGGTCGTATCGTGTTTATCCCTAACAACTTTATTTTTACGGATATGATCTCCAACTATGCACATGCAGGACTTAAAACGGTATGGGATGGGATCGATTTTGTGGTAACTTTTGATTCCAATTTCAAAAAAGCTGCTTCTATCTCTAAAGAGATTGCCAAAAAATACTCTAAAGGGTATACCGATATTACAAGAAAACAGCTCAACAAACTGAGAAGTCAGTACCACATGAAGAATACCAATGTTGAACCGCGTATCTTTACGCTGATCGACACTTACGGGATGAAAATCAGTGTATGGTATCTCACTAACTCTTATGCGACATTGACCTTGAGAAGTACGATCTCTGCAGAGATCATTGCAAGGCTGCATGAAGAAGAGGATATCAACCTGGCATTCCCTACACAGTCTATCTATGTGGACAAAGATGTACGAAAACCTCAGATAGAAGCACCTTCAAAGGATATAGTGTAAATGCAAAAAGTTTTTTTTAAAACGTTCGGATGCCGTACCAACCAGTTTGATACACAGATTATGATCTCAAAATTAAAAGATTATGAGATTAGTATGGATGAGAAAAATGCCGATATCGTTATAGTTAATTCCTGTACCGTAACCAACGGTGCAGACTCTTCTGTACGAAACTACATCTCTACCATGAAACGTAAAAATCCGTCTGTAAAAGTAATCCTTGCCGGATGTGGTGCACACTCTAAAGGTGAAGCACTTTTTGCGGATAAAAAAGTACATGGGGTAATGGGACACTCCGAGAAAGAGAAGATCAATGAGATACTTAAACAAGAACAGCCTTTCTATCAGATCGGTGATCTTTCCCATATTGATTCTACAATTGTAGAGGAGTTTGTCGGTAAGAGCAGGGCATTTATCAAGATCCAGGAAGGATGTGATTTTAGATGTTCGTACTGTATCATCCCGGCCGTCAGAGGAGATGCAAGAAGTCACAAGGAATCAGATATTATCGAGCAGGTAACCAGATTGGCAGGTAACGGTTTTGGTGAGTTTATCTTGACTGGAACCAATGTGGGAAGTTACGGTCAGGATCAGGGCTCATCGATGGCCCAGTTGCTTAAAAAACTCTCGAATGTTCGTGGTGTAAGACGTATCCGTATCGGTAGTTTGGAGCCTATCCAGATCGATGATGAGTTTAAAGAGCTGCTTACGGAACCCTGGATGGCAAAACACCTGCATATTGCCCTACAGCACACCAGTGATAAGATGTTGGAGCTTATGAACAGACGTAACCGTTTTGAGAGTGATATCAAACTTTTTCAAGAGATCGCAGAGAAAGGGTATGCATTGGGTACAGACTATATCGTGGGTCACCCCGGTGAAGATGAGGCTGCATGGACTGAAGCGATCAGCAGGGTCAAAGAGCTTCCTTTAACGCATGTCCATGCCTTTACCTATTCCAAACGTGATAATACACCTTCTGCGACAATGAAACCTGAAGTGAAAGGTGATATCGCAAAAGCAAGACACAAAGAGCTGACAGAGATCATCAAGGCTAAAAATTATCTTTTCAGACGTGAGCATACAAGTAACCTTGAGGTACTTTTAGAGAGCGGAAAAGATGGAGTTTATCAGGGATTTGATCAATATTTCAATCGTATTTCTGTCACAAGTGATGAGGATTTGAGCTCCAACTGGGTATTGTTAAATGATATAGAGGTGAGCAGTGAAGGCAATAAAGCATCACTTTAAAGCAACCAAGCATCTTAAGATCATAGTATCGCTTCTTATAGTACTAAGTCTTTTATTGGCTTTTACCATACTGCGTGACAGTGCCACTGTGATCACACATAAACAGGCAAATGCACTTTTCACTCAAGATAAGATTAAAAAGCTGATTGTTGATGGTGAATATATCCGTATCAAGACTGAAGATAGTGAGTATAAGGTTTATCAAGGGGCGATCAACAAAAACAGTTTCTTTACCAAATATCCTGTAGAGGTGAAAGAGGGCAATGAATACCTCTATGATATTTTTACACTTTTCATTATATTTGGAGCATTTATTCTTCTGTTTAAGATGATCCGAGAGAGCAGAGCACAACAGCTCAAGCAGTTGAAAGTGAATTTGCAAACAGAGGATGAAACACTTAAAACCGAGCCTATTCAGGCGATCACTTCGAATGTAAGATTTTCTGATGTAGCGGGGATCAGTGCGGTGAAAGAAGAACTTGAGGAGATCATAGATTTTCTTAAGGCACCGCAGAAGTATAAGGCACTTGATATCAGTCTACCCAAAGGTGTACTGTTGGTCGGCCCTCCTGGAGTGGGTAAGACACTGATCTCTAAAGCTGTTGCAGGTGAAGCAGGAGTACCGTTTTTTTATCAAAGCGGAGCATCTTTTGTACATATCTATGTAGGTATGGGAGCCAAAAGGGTCAGTGAACTCTTCAAAAAGGCCAAGCAGATGGCACCGAGTATTGTCTTCATTGATGAGATTGATGCAGTCGGTAAAAGCCGTGGAGAATTACGTAATGATGAAAGAGAGGCTACGCTCAACCAGCTGCTTACTGAGATGGATGGTTTTGAGGAAAGTTCCGGTGTGATCGTTATAGGAGCGACAAACAAGATCGATGTACTGGATGAAGCATTGCTGAGAGCAGGGCGATTTGACAGACGTATCCATATCTCATTGCCTGATCTTGAGGAGAGAGCAAAAACACTTGAACTCTACCTTGCCAAAAAGCCTCACAATGTTGATATTTCCCATGTTGCCAGAATGACTGTAGGGTTCAACTCTGCAGCCCTTGCAACTCTCACCAATGAAGCAGCGATCTATGCAATGCGAAACGAGCGTTCAACGATTGAAACAACAGATTTCGAAGCAGTCAAAGAGAAGGTATTGTTAGGTAAACGAAAGATCATGAGCCTGACCGATAGAGAACGTGAAATTCAGGCAGTCTATCAGGCAGCAAAAGCGCTGGTAGCTACATGGTTCGATATAGAGTTTGACAAAATAGGCCTGGTCAATACAATGCTCTTAAGAGAAGATCATGAAATACTCTCAAAAGGACAACTGCTCAATCGTATCAAGGTGTATCTAGCAGGAAGTATTGCCAATTCGATCTATTTCAAAGAACAGTTTACCAATGCCAGCAGTGATATCAAACAGGCAAAAGCCATGGTACATAAACTAGTCTATGAGTATATGATGAATGAGAATTTTATTATCACGCCTACACAAGAAGAAGAACTTATGAAAAGCTCTGTTGCAGAAGTAACTAAACTTCTTAACTCACTCAATGAAGCACTCAAAAAGACTGCCGAATATCTTCTGGAGCATGAGAACATTGACCAAGATCAGTGTAGAGAGATACTTCGTGAGATATTTTAACGGGTTCTCTCTTCATGGTGAAGAGCAGTTTTTCAGTGATTATCTGATCCAGAGCGATCTGTGTGTAGCAGGCTTCAGTTATGGGGCACAGCAGGCCTTTGAGTATGTGTACAATACAACCCAAAGAGTAGACAGGATCATCCTTCTTTCTCCTGCTTTTTTCCAAAACCAAAAACCAAGCTTTACCCGTACACAGTTACGCTATTTCCAAAGCGGTCAGGAAGCCTATATCAAACAGTTCCTTGCCAATGCCACTTATCCATCAAAGGTCGATCTCTCTGCATATCTCAATACAGGTACTTCTGAAGAACTTGAAGCATTGCTCTCTTACCGCTGGGATAGCGAGAAGATTAAAGAGGTTCTAAAGAGAGGTACGACGATCGAGGTCTTCTTTGGAAGTGAGGATAAGATCATTGATGCGAATGCTGCATTTGAGTTCTTTTCCGATAAGACAGTCACTTACTTAATCAAGGGTGCAGGGCATTTGTTGAGGAAGTAACTACTAAACTGTTATTTATGTATTATGAAGAAAATTAATAATTTAGATGAGATTAACACTATTTTATATGTTATACTTCTGAAATAATGAGAGTAAAGGGATAAATCATGTCATTCACACCAAAAACCCCATATCTGTCAATAGACGGTATTATTGAAGTATATGAGGATGGTATCTTTCAGGGAATTGTACTGATTGAGCGTAAGCATGAGCCTTATGGACTGGCATTGCCGGGCGGATTTGTGGATATCGGCGAAACGGTTGAGCAGGCACTGGTACGTGAGATGAAAGAAGAGACAGGATTGGATGTAGAGATCGATAGGATACTTGGTATCTACTCCGAAGCAGAGAGAGATCCCCGCTTTCATACTGCAACCGTTGTTTATGTAGCTAAAGCTTCAGGTGAGCCCAAAGGCGGTGATGATGCTAAAGTTGCAAGTCTATATGCATTGATAGATCTTCCTTTAGATAAACTGGTATTTGACCATGGAAAGATCGTAGCAGACTATTTGAAAACAGTTCACTAGTTGGGAGAATGTTTGCAAGATAGCTCTGATTTACTTGTTGCACTTAAAAAATTAGGCTATCTTCAAACTACCAGGGACCCGTTATGGTGGCCTAGTAGCGGAACATTTGAGGTAGCAGTAGGTGCACTGCTGACACAACAAAGCAAATGGGAAAAAGTAGAAGAATCCCTTACTCAGCTTAAAATAGCCAATTTACTTACCCTTGAAGCGCTCTCAACATCAAACATTCAACATATAGCATCACTTATCAAACCAAGCGGCTTTTACAATACCAAAGCCCAAAGACTTATCTTACTTAGTCAAAATATACTCAATGATTTCGGTTCTTTTGATACTTTTGTCAACGAGGTTGACAGGACATGGCTGCTTTCACAAAAAGGCATAGGGATGGAGAGTGCGGACTCTATCTTATGCTATGCATGTCATAGAGCGGTTTTTGTAGTGGATAGTTATACACAAAGGCTTTTGGGTGCACTCGGGTATGAGTTTGACACTTATATGGACCTGCAAGAGTGGATGCAGCAGGGGATAGAGGAAAACTTCCATAAGATCGAGGCCCTTTATGGTAAAGAGATGGATCTTGCAACGGTTTATGCCAGATTTCATGGGAAAATAGTAGAATATGCCAAAAGACATATTCGCGGTAAAAAAGTTGATGTTGTACCGCTTATTAAAGCTTTGGAGGAGAGTAAATGACCAATATCGTTATCACAGGTTGTAGTACGGGCATAGGTCTTGAGACGGCACTTTATCTTAAAGAGAGATACATTTCTGTCTATCCAACTGCAAGAGATGAGAAAGCTGTAGAACATCTCAAAACCCTAGGATTTGAGCATGCGATGGTACTTGATGTGACAAAGCCTGAGCAGATCTCTGCTGTGATAAGCAAGGTTGTGGAACTTGAAGGGAAGATCGATGTATGGTTCAACAACGCTGGTTTTGGTCAGCCGGGTGCGGTAGAAGACCTTCGTACAGAACTGCTCAGAGAACAGTTTGAGACCAACGTATTTGGTCTGCATGAATGTACCATTCAGGTACTAAAAGTCATGAGAGAGCAGGGATATGGGAAGATCATCCAGCACTCATCAGTACTTGGGCTAATCTCACTTTTTGGAAGAGGTGCATACAATGCAAGCAAATATGCGATTGAAGGACTCACTGATACTCTTAGGCTGGAACTGATGGATACGGATATCCATGTCTCACTACTCAACACAGGTCCTATTAGCAGTAACTTCCGCCAAAATGCAATGCAAAAACTAGGGGAGAATATAGATATAGATCATTCACGTTTTAAAGAAAAGTATGAAGCCAATATCAATGAGCAAGGGAAAAAAGTACCATTCAAACTAGAAGCGGATGCCGTGGCTTCAATTGTATATGAGATCATCGCAGCCAAGAAGCCAAAACCACGCTACTATATCACCAAAGCAACCTATCTGCTTGGGAATCTAAAGAGAGTGCTTAGTACTTCGTTACTTGATAAGATCCTACATAGAGTAGGATAAAGTATTATATGAGATAAGATAGGTTTAGTTTGATATTTCTAGTTTTTTTTCTTTATTAGGTGAATTAAAGAGAACTTGAACATTGCCGTATCGCTTTATGTAACCAGACGCAATTAGCATTATATGCTTTTGAAGTGCCTCGTGTTGTTTAGTAAAATACAATGAATCATCATAGTATGACTGTTCAGACTCACTATATCCAACAACAACGTTAACTAATTCTTCTTTAATGGTGTCTGCAGGTTTATCTTTAACGAAAATATTTCCATTGTTATCTTTATTTTTGCAAGAAAGTTTTGTGTCATATCCTTTTAGTTCCTCACAATTCCAAGAAAGCTTTTGTTCAACATAATTTTTTATTTCTTTTTGAATTCTTTGATACTCTTTTTGATCAATATTTTTTATTTCTATGACTGTTGACGACCATCTTAATCCTATACCTGAAACAAGAGCTAGTCCTATAAATAGCATAGTAAAATAAGCACCCATTACTGTTAATAATAATTTTAAAATTTTTTTTATACTCATATTTTTTCTTTCAACTCTCATTCCTTTTTTTCAAACTGACGCATCAGTGCCAACACCTCTTCATCGCTCACATCATACCAGTTCTCATAGACTTGAGCAACTGCACGAAAGTTTATTGGCGATTCCAGTACGATCAGTTCATCGACTATCTTGGAGAATTCACTGATGCTTCTCGCTCCTGCTACAGGTACGGCGATGACGATCTTGGCTGTGCCGATATTGCGGCACATCTGTACGGCTGCACGCATCGTCGATCCCATAGCGATACCGTCATCGATCAGGATCACGGTACGGTCTTTGAGGGAGGGCAAAGGTTTTCCTCCTCTTAAAACCGCTATGCGTCTTTTTATCTCTTGTTGCTGGGCTTGTTTGATATGTTCGATCTCTTCATCACTCAGATTTCCGGTAGCAGCCTCATAGATAAAGACCGAACCATCCTCGGCAATTGCTCCAAAACCGCTCTCAGGGTTATGGGGATAGGGGAGTTTTCGGCAGATAAGCATAGAGAGTTCACAGTGCAGGGATTTAGCCACTTCATACCCAAGTTCTACACCACCTCTTGGGATTGCCAAGATCAAGGCATCGGTATCTTTATAATGTTGTAGTTTATCTACTAGTGTTTTACCGGCATCTTTTCGATCTTTGAACATACAGTCCCTTTTTCTTTATTGTACTAAATCTGGAAAATAAAAATCAATAAAGAGTTCTACGCTATAATGCCTCAAATTAATTATTTAGGTGATATAAATGGATAAGATCAAAATAGGTGTAGTTACTACAAGTGATAGAGCAAGTCAGGGGATCTATGAAGATATCTCCGGTGTTGCGATCATGGATACGATGAAAGAGTACCTACTTAATGAGTGTGAATATGAGTATAGATGTATCCCTGATGACCAAAACCTGATCGAAAATACGCTGATCGAGCTGGCACGAGATCAAAACTGTGATCTCATCGTGACCACAGGTGGTACAGGACCTGCTCCAAGGGATGTGACAACTGAAGCGACAGAAAATGTTTGTCAGAAGCTTCTACCGGGATTTGGAGAGCAGATGAGAGCAGTGAGTCTGCAGTATGTACCTACAGCGATACTTTCACGACAGACTGCAGGTATCTGTGACGGATCACTTATCATCAACCTTCCTGGTAAACCAAAGTCGATCAGAGAGTGTCTGGATGCGGTATTCCCGGCAGTTCCTTACTGTATCGATCTTATCGGCGGTGCGTATATGGAAGCGAATGAAGAGGTGATCAAAGTCTTTAGGCCAAAAGCAAAATAAAGTTATTTTTTACATTGATTTCTTTGATATCAAGTCTGAAGTCACAACTAGTGTTGTATGTTACTTTTTAGAAAAGTAACCAAAAGCGTCACGGCTCTCAAATCGCTTCGCTTTCAAGGTCGTTCACCGTGACAATTTATTTATTGAAAAGTGCATAGTGCACTAAAAAGGAATTTAAGTGGACGTTTTTTTTATCGAATCCAAGATCAATGAGATCATTGCCGAGCTAGAAAAAGAGGTAATGGAGGTGATCTCCGATCAATCTTTGGACAAAAAACAGACCAATCTGCGTATGAAGCCGCTCAAGTCTACAAAACAAATATTGGTCAATGCCATTGACAGTATCAAGATGGTAGAAGAGGTCTCAAAAAAGGAAATGGAAGATGCAAATCAGTAATGGATTACTTCTATTAATCTTTTTTGTGTCTATCACTCTTTTCTTTTGGGGAAGTCTCAAAGCATTGAAAACACAAAAGAAGATTTATCTTCTGGCAATGATTCCTATGGGAATGCTGATTGCTGTTATGTTTTTAATCTAATTTTTTAATTTTTAAAATCAGTTGAATTTATCGCTTTTAATTAACTTATAAAAATTTTTGAAAAATAATCCAAATATTAGAACTTCTACAAATATTTTTAACTTTTTCCCCATAATAATATTTTAAAATTGAAACTTAATTTTTTTAAGGGAAAAGTATGAAAATAAAAAATATCGCAATGAGCATTGTTGCAATACTTTCATTGAGTGCTACTGCAATGGCAGATGGTACACATTGGGGATATACAGGTCATGAAGGTCCTGCGGATTGGGGACACTTATCAGAAAAGTATAAAGAGTGTAGTCAAGGAAAGAATCAATCACCGATTAATGTGATAAGTTCAATGGAAGCACATCTTGAACCATTGAGTATCAATTATAGAGCTGAGTCAACGGATGTAGTGAACAATGGACATACAATACAACTTAACTTTGCTACAGGGAGTACATTGACAATCGATGGGATAGAGTTTGAACTCAAGCAGTTCCACTTCCATACTCCAAGTGAGAATCACGTACATGGAAAAGAATATCCTCTTGAAGCACACTTTGTTCACTTGGATAAAGAGGGTAACATCGCTGTACTTGCTTTAATGTTCGAAGAAGGTGAAGAGAATAAGGAACTTGCAAAAGTATGGGTAAAAATGCCTGAGAAGAGTGGAGATAAGAGTGAATTGAAGCTTGCAGATATTGCTAAAACACTACTTCCGACTGATCTACACTACTATAGATTTAATGGTTCATTGACAACACCACCTTGTACAGAAGGTGTAAGATGGATGGTACTTAAAATGCCAATAACCGTATCTAAAGCACAAGTTGAATATTTTAAACATACAATGCACCATGCGAATAACAGACCTATCCAACCACTTAATGCAAGAATGATTGTAGAATAATCTATTTTCCAGGAAGAGATAAATCTTCCTGTATTACCCCTCTTCTTTTACCGTCTAATCATGCCTTAAAGTTATTTTGTTATCATCGACCTACTCCAAGACTCAAAAGGTCATTATGAAATCAATGAAACGAATTGTATTAAAAGTAGGAAGCTCTGTGCTCACAGAACAAGGTGAGATTGCAAAAGAACGTATGCTAAACCTTGTATCATTAATTGTACAACTGCGTAAAAAGTATGAAGTGGTACTTGTCAGTTCCGGTGCAGTTTCATCCGGCTATACTGCATTGAAGCTTGATAAAAGAAAACAAATAAGTAAAAAAGTCCTTGCTGCAGTCGGACAACCGATATTGATGAGCTCTTATAAGAAAAAGTTTGATATCTATGATGTGGATACTGCGCAGATATTGCTTACTGAGGATGATTTCGATTCAAGAAAACGTACGGAGATATTTAGACAGATTATCAATACGTCTCTTGTGAACGGTATTCTTCCGATAGTCAATGAAAATGATATCTCCAGTACACCAGATCAGCTTTTTGGGGATAATGATCAGCTTGCAGCTCGTGTAACTCATCATACCAATTCAGATTTGCTGGTGATACTCAGTGATATTGATGGTTACTATGACAGTAATCCTAGTGACAATCCTGATGCAAAAATCTTAAAAGAGGTGAATAGACTTACCCAGAAGGAACTTCAAGCGAGTCACTCTCCGAATGATGAGTTTGCTACGGGCGGGATCGTTACGAAACTGGTAGCTGCTGACTTTTTGATCTCTAAAGGGCGTAAAATGTTCCTATGCAGCGGTTTTGATCTTACAACAGCACAAGAATATCTATTAGAAGGTATCCACAATAAAGGTACACTTTTCAAGCCAAAATCATAAACTGTTTTTGGTTTTTGTGGTTGTCATGTTGAATCCTAGCCAATCCTCCAATCCTCCTCTATACCATTTCATCTTTTCGGGTGGATATCCCATCTTTAACAAGGCTCTGATCATCTTTGGAGACTGACTGCACCAGGCACCGTTGCAAAAGAGCAGTAGGTCTTTTGCCTCTGAAAAATCCAGTCTGTGATTTACACTTTTTATACCCAAGATAGCAAGTGCTTCTTTATATTCTGCAGGAAAGTTTTCAGCTTCCATGATATACAGATAGTGGATATTGATAGCACCTGGGATGGTACGATAGTTATACCACTCTTCACCACGGGTATCTATCAAAAGCATGGTAGGATCTTTTTGCATAAACTGGATGAAGTCAAGCACTTCTGGTTCTGCAACTGTTTCTATTTTAGGATGGAGCATCATTGGAAAGAGCGTTTTTCCTGCACTGGTTATAAAAGTGGATTTACAAGCATTAGGAACATTATCATTCGCATATCCGTTTTCCCAAAATGTTTCGTTCGTGATTGGAAGTTTTTGGCATGAGGTATCTAACTGACGTTTTACAATGATCGTAGCCTCTTTACCATTTTCATCAGTATACTTTGTCTTTACACCGTCTAAAATTAAATCATCAGCATCACAATTGCAGAGCGCAACTGAGATGATGATCAAACATAACAGTTTTTTCATCATTGGCTCCTTTGTGAGTCTTTTATCTCCTTTTTGTCGAGGTGAGTCCCGCACCAAGCCAGGACTGCATTCCACCACGGTACCATTTTATTTTTTTTGGAGGATATCCCACCTTAAGAAGGGCATGGATCATTTTGGGTGACTGACTGCACCAAGGTCCATTACAAAACACAAGGATCATTTTGGCTTCTGTAAAATCATAATGCCCTTCGTCATCCAGGATTTTCACTCCCATGTCTTTCAATCCATGCTCAAAATCAAACTCATGGGTATCCCGGTACTTGAAATAGTGAAACGGCATATTGATTGCCCCGGGTATTGTCATATAGTCATACCACTTTTCTTTACGGCTATCAATCAGGAGCATATCATTGCGTGTCTGCATCTGTTTGATAAACTCCAAGGTTTCAAGCTCACCATAGGTTTCCAGATCTTTGTGAAGTTTTATCGGCTGTAAGTGACCTGTCGTATGCACAAAAGTAGACTTGCATATTTGAGGTACTTTTTCATTTGCATAATTTCCTGTCCACACCATCTCATTGGTTAAAAATTCTTGTTTGTCACACTGTACAGGTATGTTTCTTTTGATCAATATCCGCTGCGTATCTTTCTGGGTGAAATGATGCTTTGTTATGCCACCGCTATACTCCAGCCCTTCATTTCCAGCCCAACACCATACGTTCTTCAATAAGATGCAAGTGATGAAAAGCTGCCGATTCATACCTATACCTTTCTTATATGATCTTACTTTCTGATAATAACATAACAAATGTGTAGCAGTGTGTAACTGGAAAAGCGGATAGATTATGCTACAATCTGCCATGCAAAAAATGATACATTTATTAGTAATCTTATCTTCTATCAGCATGTTTTTGTATGGTGGTCAGATGACACAGACAGCATTTGACCTGACATTGAAAAAATGTGAAGAGCAGAAAAATGGTGCGGAGTGTGCAAAGCTTTATTACTATTTTATCTCCAGTAAACGCTCTTATCTCGCTGGTCTAAAAGAAGATAAACACAAAGCACTTTATTATGCAAAAATGGCATGTGAACTCAATGACAGCAATGGATGTTTTACTGCAGGAATGACCCTTTATTACGGAGATGAACATGCTGGAATTGCTGTTGATAAAGATGAGGGAAGAAGACTGCTCAAGAAATCCTGTGACCTAGGTCAGGATGATGTTTGTACGTATTTTCTCAATCCAAAGTTCTAACCGGATTCTTCTAAATCATGTTACAATAGTACAAAACATCCTTATAAGGAGTAGATATGGATAAGCCGATAATTGCAGATAATAATCCTGTCATAGCTTCTCTGGAAGAGGGGAAAAGCTATTTTTTCTGTACCTGTGGACTGGCAAAAATACAGCCGTTTTGTGATGGAAGCCATAAAGGTACTTCTCTAAAACCCTTGAAGTTTACTGCAAAAGCCACGACACAAAAATGGATGTGTATGTGTAAACATACCGGCAATCCGCCATACTGTGACGGAACTCATCAGAGATTTAGTAAGGAAGATATAGGAAAAACCATTGACTAGATTTATGGTTAAAGCAGATCACTGTTTAGGAATTTTTGAGAGTCATTTTTGATACTGAATTCCAAGGTTATTTTGGTTCCGTTTTCAAAATCCAGTATCATAAAACTATCATCGAGAAAATCACTGATAGTTTCCATCAGGGATAAACCTAAGGAGTTACGCGTATTTGTACTGGTAAAACCTTGTCCTCTATCTTCTATTGTCAGCCTACAGGTATGATTCTCCATTACATATGATACTATGATCTCCTCTGCCATATCAGGTAAATAAGCATGTTCTATCGCATTTGATACCGCTTCATTGACAAATAACCCTAGATAGGTTGCAGTAGAAGTGTCCAGAGTAAGCTGCTTTTCTATATTTAAAATGATTTTATGTTTTGTAAGCATTTGCAGACTTGTGATGATACTTTTGAGGTATTTTTCTATATCTACTTTGGTAGACTCACTGCTATAAGAGAGTTGTTCATGTACCAATCCGATAACTTTCAAACGGTTTACCTGCGAAGATAAAACTTTTTTACATTGATCATTTTTGATTCTGTTAGACTGCATAAGCAGTAATCCCATAATCATTTGGAGGTTGTTTTTGACTCTATGGTTCAGCTCTTTGAGGAGTATTTTTTGTGATTTACTGAAAGTGAGCAGTTCGGTCTGAAAGTTTTGTCTATACACCTCAAACCGATAATGCAGAAATGAGATACCTGTATATCCTATCAATATTTCTACATAGAGTGAAGAAGGAAAGATAATAGGTTCTAAGATATTTAGTTCGCTATTTAAGACAGCTAAAAACAACATAAATATCATAAAGAACGTAAATCTCTTCCCGTTTTTTATACCTAAAAAAAAGAAGATAAAAGTCGGCAGTATGGCGAGTGCAAAAAGTGAAAACTCAGGATTTTCGCCGATGATGAAAAGTGCCAACACAATCAAAAGTGATACTGAGATGATAAGGATGGATGCAAATGTTCTGAGAGTGATAAGGCGCAAATAATAGAACATAAAACCGACAATCTGAGCATATAGAGCACTAGTTTCTATCCATACCATGGTATGAAAATGGTGTTTATAGCTCTCAAAGGTATCCACTGTAATAATAATCAGTGAGATAATAAAAAACAGTTTGCTGAGTCTTAGAAACAGTTGTTGTGTATTTCTATGGTACAGTTCATTCTTCATAGGGTTGTTTTATACTTATTGCTATAGGATTTAATAATGACATTTGAGGTATATTGGAAAGCATGATACTTATAGAATATCTGTAAAAATGAAATACTTTAAAATCACCCTTTTGCATTATCTGTTTATTTTATCATAACATCATTGCTTTCGTAATAAAGAGATGATGTTCATAGGTAGGAGGTCATAGAATTGTGCTAGAATCTATAATGAAACACTACAAAAAGTATGTATAAGTTTCGGCAAGAGGGGAAAATTGTAATGATTGATTTAAAGACTAGCACTTCATTATTGTTTTATGCAAGATTAGCCGGGGTATTATATCTGTTTATCATTGCTTGCGGTATTTATAGTGAGGTATTCGTTCGCTCTGAATTGATCGTAGATGGAGATGCTGCTGCTACAGTTGCCAATATATTGGCTTCAAAAGCACGTTTTCTTACGGCCTTTGTCGCTGACTCTGTCATGCTGCTCAGTGATGTTGCGATCGCTGTAGTGCTTTATGTGTTGCTTAAGCCGGTGCATAGGATATTGGCATTGAGTGCAGCAGTATTTAGACTTGTGCAGGCTTCTATATTAGGACTTAATTTACTACATTATTATGCTGTATCATTGCTACTGGATAGTAGAGTCCATACCAATGCTTTTGATAGTGAAGAGGTTAATGATTTGGTCATGTTGCTTCTTGAAATGCATAGTTACGGTTATGATCTTGGTTTATTATTCTTTGCACTTTCCTGTTTCATTCTTGGGTATTTGGTGATTAAAGCAGATTATTTTCCATCGGTTTTGGGATATGGATTATTGGCAGCTGCATTTGTTTACTTCATAGGCAGTTACACAAGATTTCTTTTTCCTGAGTTACTTCCATGGATCGAACCCCTTTACATCATCGCTTTTATTACAGAACTTTCGTTTTGTTTATGGCTTTTGATTCGAGGGATCAAGCACTAAAAGATCGATAATTTTTTAAACTGATTATCGATCTTTTAGCAGTTGTGCATTGAAAGCTACGATGATAGTACTGAGAGACATCAATACGGCACCGAGTGCAGGTTGGATCATGATTCCCCATGCAGTGAGTACTCCCGCTGCCAAAGGGATCGCAATGATATTGTAACCGCTTGCCCACCAAAGGTTTTGTACCATTTTACGGTAAGTTGCCTGTGAAAGTTTTATCGCATCGGTGACACTAAGAAGCTCACTTTTTGTCAGTATGATATCAGCGCTTTCTATAGCAATATCTGTACCTGCACCGATCGCGATACCTATATCCGCCTGCAGTAGAGCCGGTGCATCATTGATACCGTCTCCTACCATCGCAACAACATTCCCTTCTTGTTTAAGTTGATCTATTGTTTTTAGTTTTTCATCAGGCAGTAGATTTGCTTTATAGTATGTAATTCCTGTCTGTTCTGCAACATCTGCCGCTACTAGAGCATTGTCACCGGTAAGCATATAGCTTTTGATATCCATACTATTGAGCATTTTTATCGCTTGTTGTGCCTGTGTACGGATAGAGTCCTCAAGTAAAAATACGCCTATGATCTTGTTATCAACGGCTAACCATACCTTGCTTGCTTCTTTTTTCTCATAGATTTGCATCGGTTCAGGGATATCTAGTGATTCTTTTTCCAAGAGTTGCATACCGCCGATCATGATCGTTTTTCCCTCCGCTTTGGCTTTGGCACCTATCCCGGCATACGCCTCAAACTCCTGTACTGCCAGCGGCTTGATCTGTCGATCCTGTACATATGATACGATCGCTTTGGCAAGGGAGTGTTCAGAGTACTGTTCCAAAGAAACGGCATATTGAAGCATTTTTTCTTCATCTTCGGTGGCATAGATCTCAGTCACGCTGAGTTTTCCCTTTGTAAGGGTACCTGTCTTATCAAAACATACGATATTAACATCTCGCAGTTTTTCAAATGCTTCACGGTTGCGTATCAGTATCCCTTTTTTGGCTCCCATTGAAGTTGAAATGGCAGTTACCAGGGGTACAGCCAGCCCTAAGGCATGGGGACATGAAATGATAAGCACCGTAATGGCCTTTAGTATGGAGTCGCTGGTTGTAGTAAGCATTGACCAGACTGCAAAGGTTACAGCTGCAACACTGACTGAAAGATAAAAAAGCCATCCTGCCGCCCTGTTAGCAAGATCCTGCGTATGAGACTTGCTTTTGGCTGCTTCTTGTACTAAAGAGAGCATTTGAGAGAGATAACTCTCTTTTCCATCCTTATTGATCTGTACCTTGAGGGCACCATCTAGATTGGTACTTCCCATATAGACACCATTACCCGCCTTTTTATACACAGGCTTTGATTCACCTGTTAAAAAAGCTTCATCAGTCAGACTTGTCCCTTCTATGACGATACCGTCTGCAGGTACTTTCTCTCCCGGGCGAATCAGTATAAGGTCATTGATTTGCAATGCTTCGGTAGCTACTTCCTGATGTGTTCCATCAGGCATGATCCTTACTGCTTGCTGCGGCATAAGTTTTACCAGATCATTCAAGGCACTGCTGGCAGAAAGCAAGCTTTTAGCTTCGATATAGTGACCGATCAACATGATATCGATCAGAGTGGCCAATTCCCAGAAAAAAGCTTTGCCATGAATGAAAAAGAGTGTGGAAGCTGAATAGAAATAAGCCACAGTGATTGCCATAGAGATCAATGTCATCATTCCGGGTTTGTATGATTTGATCTCATCGACCATCATGGTTAAGAACGGTTTGCCACCGTAAAGATAGATAAAAGATGACAATAGAAATACGATGAGATTGTGATAATGTAGAACGATAACAAATCCAAACCACTCTTGAATCGTAGGGGAGAGGAACAAAATAGGTATCGTCACGATCAAAGATATGATAAATCTTCTTTTCAAATCATGCATATGATGCATATGCCCTGATGCATGATCATGTTCTGTATGGGCATGTGAATGATGAGTATGATCGTGAGAAGCTGTATGTTGGTGCATCTGCATAGCTGACTCCTCCTTATCCGTTTTACGAAATGTTAATCTTCGTAAAAGAAAGGACTTTATGTATTGGTGTGCTCTGTTTTCTCAAGTTCATCGATATATTGACTTAATTCGCTGTTATCATTGCATGTAGTGATATGATCGGTTCTTTTTTCATCAAACTTTATCAGGTTTTGTGAGACGAAGTGCCAATTGATCAATCCCCACCATTTTTCAAGATAGTCTGCTCTTGCATTTCTATAGTCTATATAGTAGGCATGTTCCCAGACATCACAGGTCATCAATGGAGTGTGTCCGTTCAGAAGCGGATTTCCTGCATTGGAGTGTGATTCTATCTCTAGTACTTCACCATCGTTTAAACAGAGCCATACCCAACCTGAACCAAAGAGCTTTGCTGCAGTTTCCAAAAAAGTTTTTTTGAGTGTTTCAAGGGATCCGAAATCTCTATTGATCAACTCTAACAGATGATGAGAAGGTTCTGTTGCTTTAGAGCTCATGCCATTAAAGTAATAGTCATGATTGAAAACCTGTGCTGCATTATTGAAGATTCCTCCATCCGCCTCTTTGATAATATCTTCAAGATGCATCTCTTCAAATTTTGTTCCTTTAATAAGGTTATTGAGATTATTGACATAGGCTTGATGGTGTTTACCGTGATGATACTCAAGGGTTTCAGCCGAGATCACAGGTTCTAAGGCAGCTTTATCAAACGGTAGACTCATTAATGTATGTTCCATAATTTCTCCTTTTTGTCTTATTAGATTTATAGTAGTTAATCAACGTGTATTGTATGTGTAGTTCATTGAGCTAATACACACTATTTACACACAGCTTATCTATTATAAAAAAGTAAAACTGATAGTTTAAACATTAGATGATGTATAAAAATTCGCTATAAAAAGAAGAGGGGATAAAAGATGAGATACAAAGTATTAAAAACAGGTATATTTTCTTCATGTATGCAGTGGGGAATTGCGGGTTTATTCTTTGTTTCCATTTTGTTTGCCGATACAACATTGGGAATGGTAGAACAGCCGGGAGGACAAGTACCTCTGGATATCTCCTTTTTAGATGATACAGGTAAGCAGGTAACCTTCAAAGAGTTGATGGACGGCAAACCTGTCATTCTTACTTTAAACTATTACGGATGTCCAGGGCTTTGTACCCCTCAGTTAAACGATTTAGCACAGAACCTCTCTAAAGTTAAACTTACTGAAAACAAAGACTATAAGGTAATCACACTTAGCTTTGATCCTGAAGAAGGTCCTATTGATGCCGCTAAGAAAAAAGCGAATCTGATTGCATCCATGAAGCGATCTTATGATGCACAGGCATGGAAGTTTCTTACCGGAACAAAGGACAATATACATAAGGTCACTGAAAGTGTGGGGTTTCATTTTGAAAAGCAACGTGGACCTGACGGGATAGAAGAGTATGTTCATCCTGCTGTACTGGTAGTCCTTTCTCCCGATGGTAAGATCACACGCTACCTGAATGGTATAGAACAACTTCCTTTTGATATCCAGATGGCTCTTATGGAAGCATCCAAAGGAACGGTACGTCCTACTATAGCCAAGACACTGCTCTTTTGTTTTGCATTTGACCCGAAGAATAAAACATATGTTTTTGCAGCAGAAAAAGTCGGGGCCGTCACTTTGTCTTTGATCTTATTCGGCTTTTTAGGATACCTGGTTGTAACAGGAAGAAAAAAAGAGTCTGGCGAGAATGAAGATGTCTAGTTTTTATCACGAGACACAAACGGTTTTCGGTACACATAAAAACCCCATATTGCAATGGATCTTCAGTATTGACCATAAGCGTATAGCATTGCTATACATGGGCGTGATGTTCACGCTTTTTTTCTTTGCCGTAGGTGCAGCTCTGACAATGCGTGCAGAGCTCTTCTCCCCCGGTTCTCAATTCCTGGAGCCGCAGACCTATAATCAGCTATTTACATTTCATGGGGTAACCATGATCTTTTTATTCATCGTACCCGGAATTGCAGCAGCCCTGGGAAACTTTATCTTACCTTTGATGCTCGGTGCACGTGATCTCTCTTTTCCTCGACTTAATCTGCTCTCATGGTGGTTATATATCCTAGGTGTAGTAACAGGACTTTCATCCTTGGTAACCGGTTACGGTTTTGCCGATACAGGCTGGACCTTTTATGCCCCTTACAGTATCCGTACCGATGCACATGTACTCTCTACACTTAGTGCCGCTTTTATATTGGGGCTCTCCTCGATCCTGACAGGGATCAATTTTGTAGTCACTATCCACCGTCTTCGTGCGCCGGGCATGAGTTTTTTTAAAATGCCTCTATTTGTTTGGGGGTTGTATGCTACAGCATGGATACAAGTACTCGCAACACCTGTAATAGGGATCACACTACTGCTGGTGATTTTGGAGCGTACACTTGGTGTTGGTATCTTTGACCCTACAAAAGGGGGTGATCCTATCCTTTATGAACATCTTTTCTGGATCTATTCACACCCTGCAGTGTATCTTATGATCCTTCCCGGATTTGGCATCGTTTCAGAGGTTCTTCCTGTATTTACCAGACGTACCATCTTTGGTTATCACTCGATTGCGATCTCCTCAGCATCTATTGCCGGAATAGGTTATCTTGTGTGGGGACACCATATGTTTACTTCCGGGATGAGTGACACAGCACGGATCATCTTTTCTTTTTTGACATTTTTGGTAGCTGTACCTACAGGTGTCAAGATCTTTGATTGGGTGGCAACCCTTTATAAAGGTTCTATCATTTTGGCAACCCCTATGCTCTGGATACTTGGAAGTATCATCAATTTCACTATCGGAGGTCTGACCGGAGTGACATTAGGAGCACTTGGGGCAGATATACATCTTCATGATACCTATTTTGTAGTAGCTCATTTTCACTATACCATCCTTGGTGGTGTGATCTTTATGTTTATAGGAGGGCTGCATTACTGGTACCCGAAGATCACAGGAAAAATGTATGATGAGGTAAGGGGACGCATTGCTTTTATACTGATGTTTATCGGTTTTAATACCTTGTGGTTCCCTATGTTCCTTGCTGGTTATCTTGGAAATCCCCGTCGTTATTTTGATTATCTGCCTGCTTTTACTCCTTTTCACCAGATAGCAGGGATAGGGGCTATTTTTGTGGCACTTGGACTCATGCTGATTGTCTATAACTTTTACCGTGGACTAAAAAACGGCAAAGAAGCCGGGCCTAACCCTTGGCGTGGGACCACACTGGAATGGCATATACCATCGCCTCCGCCTTTGGAAAATTTCTCCAAGATCCCTTATGTGGATTTTGAGCCTTATGAATATAAAGAGGGTGAACCGCTGGTGCAATTTGATGAAAACTTTCGGAGGGTGCATTGATGAACGAAGAAATGGCTTACGATATGCAGGGAAAGCCCCACCGTGTTCCTGACTTTCATGAGGACTATGATGGCGGAAAGCTGGGATTTTGGATCTTTTTGCTCACTGAAGCAATGATGTTTGGGGCGCTGTTCTTACTGTTTGCGATCTATTTTTACCGCTACACAGAGGCATTTGCAACCTCTTCAGGGATGCTTGATGTTTGGCTAGGTGGAACCAATACCGTGATACTGCTTGTAAGTACGTATACTATGGGACTTGGAACTTTAATGATGCGTCAGGGAAAGATACGTGTTTCAGTGATTCTTATCGGACTTACAGCTTTGATGGCTGTCACTTTTTTAGCAATCAAGGCAGTAGAATGGAGCATGGATATACAGCATGGACTCTATCCTAATTCTGGAGTACTGGATGCAATGGATAAGGGTGAGATACTCTTTTGGGGGCTCTATTTTGTCATGACTGGTCTTCATGGGCTTCATATCATTGCCGGAATCGCCCTGATGGTTTGGGTGTCATTGATGATACGATCTGGGAGTGTTAGGCCTGATCATATTATTGTGATGAAAAACGTCACACTCTATTGGGATTTTGTCCATCTGATATGGATCGTACTTTTCCCGATCTTTTATATGATAGGAGTCTAAGATGCAAACTTCCGAACCCACCATTGCCCTTTATACTAAAGTGTTGGCCGGGTTACTGTTGTTGACACTGCTGACTTTTATACAGCCGTCTACATGGCATCTTACACCGGGCAAAACTATAGTGATACAGCTTATTATTGCCATGATGAAGGTAGGATTGGTAGCGGCTTACTATATGCATCTTCGCAGTGAAAGAGCATATCTCAAAGGGTATGTGGTCATGGCTTTGGTGATCTTGTTGATCTTTTTTGTGATCGTCGGTATCGACGTTGTTCATTCTTAAAGGAGTAGGCATGCTGGAAGGATTTGCTAAGGAAGCCTCTACCTTTGCTGCAGATGTGGATCGGGCATTTTGGATCACTATCGGCATTAATACCGCGATGCTGCTATTGGTGGTAGGACTTATACTCTTTTTTATCCTGCGTTACCACCACAGCCGTGTACAACCTAAAGAGATACGTAATATCAAAGACCATATACCGCTGGAGATCGCCTGGACGGTGATACCTACAATTATTCTTTTCGTGATCTTTTATTACGGTTACAGTGCCTTTAGGCAGTTGCGTACTATGCCGCAGGATGCGTTTATAGTAGATGTCTTGGGCAAACGGTGGTCATGGACCTTCACCTATCCCAATGGCAAGAGGACAGCAGAGCTCTATATACCGGTTGGTGAGAATATCAAGCTGAGATTGCATGCACCGGAGAACGATGTCTTGCACAGTTTCTATGTTCCTGCCTTTCGTGTCAAGGAGGATGTGGTACCCGGACGCGTGAATCACCTATGGTTTAAAATCACTGAAGCAGGTAGGTATGATGTACAGTGTGCAGAGTACTGTGGTACCAGACACTCTTATATGCTTTCTAAAGTTGAGGCGATGGATAAGGATGCATTTGACACATGGTATGCCAGTGATAAGCTTAGTCCTCATGATGAAAGTGCTCCAAAAGGAGGAGAAGGAGAGATACTTTATAAGACACTTGGATGTGCTTCTTGTCATAGTCTGGATGGATCGATCATCGTAGGACCGTCATTTAAGGGGCTCTTTGGCTCGATGGTTAAAGTGATGACAGACGGGAAACCTCGTGAATTGACTGCCAATGAGGCTTATATCCGTGATTCGGTACGTACACCTGCCAAAGATGTAGTAGAGGGATTTCCTGTAGGGATCATGCCAAATCTTTCCGATCAGATCAATGAAGAACAGATGAATGCGATCATTGCCTTTATCAAAACACAAAGCAGTGAGGAAAACAATGTCGTAGAACAACCGGCTGTAGAATCTGTACCGGCATCTGTCAATAAGGCGGGAACAGAAAGTAAAGCCGAACCGGAAGTGAAAATGCCGATACCAACTGAAGTCAAAGAGAAAACACCTGACGGAGCTACACTCTTTAGTACTAAAGGGTGTATCGGGTGTCATAGCTTGGATGGTTCCCAAAGGATCGGTCCTAGTCTTAAAGGCATCTATCAAAGTACCCAGAAGGTTGTGACTGACGGAAAATTACGTGAAGTGGTAGCAGATGAAGCATATCTTCATCATTCTATTGAAAATCCCAATGCTGATATAGTAGAAGGATTTCCTCCAGGTTTAATGCCTCAGTTTGGAAAGATGCTCTCTTCTGATGAGATAGATGCATTGGTAGAGTATCTGAAAGGTGTGAAATGATAAGTCTATTGATGGATCTGACCAAATTTCGCCTGTCGGCTGCAGTAACACTTTCAACAGTATTTGGATTTATACTGGCAGAGGGGAATGACATCATTTGCCTTGGATATTCCACTTTGGCCGTTTTCTTATTGGCATTGGGTGTATCGGCATTGAATCAATACCAGGAGTATGAACATGACCGTCAAATGGCACGTACAAAGTATCGTCCGATCCCATCTGGACGCATATCACCTAGAAGTGCTTTGCTGCTTTCTATAATATTGATCGTTGCCTCTCTGGTTTTAATATATTTTCAGCTAGGTTATAGCGGACTGCTTTTATTTCTTTTTGTACCCTTATGGTATAACGGTGTTTATACGTTTCTCAAACGTTATTCAGCATTTGCTGTTGTGCCGGGAGGATTGCTGGGGGTTATCCCTCCAGCTATCGGTTGGTTAGCCGCAGGAAGGAGCCTTGCCGAGCCGAAATTCCTTGCACTAGGGTTACTGTTCTTTGTCTGGCAGGTACCGCATTTTTGGCTATTGGCAGCCAAATATGCAGATGATTACCGTACTGCAGGATTTCCTTCTGCTGTAGAGACTTTTGGTATCGAAGGTTTTCGACGTGTACTGTTTGTGTGGTGGACTTTGACTGTTTTTTGTGCACTTTTTCTTACTATAATATTTGGAGTGAAGAATCTTGTTTTGATCGTATTGTTTATCACCTTGGCCTTAGCGGCTATTGTCGTAGGTACAAGGATATTGCTGGATACACTCACGCCAGCTCGTGCCGGCGGACTGTTTAAGGTGATCAATCTATTTTTACTTTTAACACTGATACTGTTAAGTGTAGCTTCACTCTGAAATAGATGATTAAAAGTATAAAATAGAGATCTTTAGAGAGCACATTTAGATACAAAAGGAGTCAATATGAATAAGGTGATTGATGGTATATCAGTTTACATGTACGGTAAAAGCAGTGATCAACCTATTGTATTTATACATGGATTTCCATTTGATCATACTTTATGGGAAGAAGTCATCAGTGCACTTGAAACTAAGTACTACTGTATATCCTATGATATTAGGGGTTTTGGTGCTTCAGAGTCAGGTACAGGCCAATATACCATGGAGAGTTATGTAAATGATCTTGATCTTGTGATCTCTGCACTTGGATTAGTCAATCCGATCATTTGTGGATTCTCTATGGGAGGATACATCGCATTGAGGGCAAATGAAAAGTTTGAGAATAGATTCAAAGCATTGATACTTGCAAATACTAAAACAGACAGTGATAATGATGAAGCAAAACTAAAACGTGCAGCTGCTATCTCTGGCATCGATCAAGATGGCGTAGGGCCTTTTTTAGATAGTTTTTTCTTTGTGGCATTCAGTGAAGAATATAGAATGAAAGAAGTGAAAAAGCTTGATGAGCTTAAAAAGAAGATTCTACATTTTAGTCTTATCGGGATAAAAGGTGGTATTCTGGCTATGCTTGGCAGAACAGATACAACACAAAGTCTTCAAACTATAAATATCCCTACATTATTAATCGCAGGAGAGGATGATAAGGTTATCTCACCGGATACAATGAGAAAAATGGCAGATAAGATAAGAAGTAGTACATTTGTACAATTAGATCACTGTGGACATATAAGTATGATTGAAAATCCTTATGATTTCATTAGAGCTGTTCAAAATTTTTTGGAACAAAAGAGTTAAGAGAGATATTTGATTGTTATTTACTCTAAGACATAGGATAAAGCAGAAAGATAATTTTTATAAGTCTGAAAGTTCTTCGAAGGTTTTTAATTTGATCTTGAGTTGCTCCAAAAATTTACTCGGTGCATAAGGAAGTAGTCTTATGATCTCTTCTATATCCTGTTTATGATCAAATTGAGAGATATTGATGTGTATATCCCCATTGACGATATTACTTTGGTTATTGTCTCCTACAATTCTGATCTGGTTATGACTTTTTGATCCCTTATCTAATTTCTCTTTGATGATGAATTTCCATTTATCAGGTACTTTATTACGTTGTACCCATTTATCAAGAGAAGACTTTGAAGCCCCTATATACGTTGAGAGCTCTTCATCGGTATATAAATTCAGCTCTTGCTTGATAGCGTTTAAAAAATCCCTAGCGTTCATCGAGTGCCTTTGAATTAAAAAGTCATTTAAGAATATTTGTCTTATAATAGGACAAGTGTCCTAATAAGTAAAAGAGTTACTTTAATTATATCTTAAAAAGGGGGATAAAATGACCAAGAGAATGAAAGATCGGAACTTTTCGTGGAAGACACATTGGGATATTGATTATCTAAGAGAAAATGACATCTATACATGGTTTCAGGAGATCGAGAGAGAACTTGAAGATGGATGGGTTATAGTGAATGGGAAAAAGATGCTTATGCTTGGCGGTTACTCCTATCTTGGGTTAAACCGTAATCCTCAGATCAATCAAGCTGCAATAGATGCTATTGAGAAATTCGGTACCGGTATGAGCGGCTCACGTTTTCTTGCAGGAACTACAGAACTGCATACTCAGCTGGAGAAAAAGATCGCATCACTGCATGGAAAAGAAGATGCCATGGTGCTCACAAGCGGATATCTTACCAATGTCTCGACGATAGCTGCACTTGTAGGCAAAAATGACTATATCCTTTCAGACAAGTTGAACCATGCAAGTATCATAGATGGAGCTATCTATTCTCAAGCAAAACTCATAAGATATAAACACAATGATCCGGGTAGTTTGGAAGCGGCATTAAAAAGTGTTCCCGAGAGTTCTAAAAAACTGGTTATTACCGACAGTGTCTTCAGCATGAGCGGTGAAGTGGTCAACCTTCCTGATATTATAAAGCTTTGTAAAAAATACGGTGCACTCCTGATGGTTGATGAGTGTCATTCTATGTTTGTTCTTGGGGAAAAGGGCGGGGGTATTGTTGAGTACTTTGGAATCGATCCTGATGATATAGACATCATTATGTCGACACTGAGTAAAGCGATACCTGCCGGCGGTGGTTATGTGACTGCCAGTAAGGAGATCATTGATTATCTTAAACATGAGTCAAGGGGTTTTATCTACTCCATAGCACTCTCGTCGATCATGATCTCTGTAGCGCTGAAAGCACTTGATATCTTCGAAAGAGATAGAGAGAAGCTGGTTGCAAAGCTGCATACCAATACAAAAATTTTCAGTGATGCACTTTTGGCTCAAGGTGTTCCACTGGGTAAAAAGAGTGTTACTTCAATTGTCCCGATCATTGTAGGGGATGCAAATACGGCAGCTATAATGGCAAAAAAATGCCAAGAAAGGGAACTCTATATTCATGCGGTATTCCCACCTGTTGTTCCACCTGGTCAGGCGATACTCAGAGCATCTATCACAGCAGAACATACCAAAGAAGACCTGCTGAGCGCAGCAGAAAAGATCTATCAGATCTTTAAAGAGGCTGAACTTCTACAATAGATCTCTTTAACGCTATCAAAAGAAGTTTACTTCGTAGAAAGTCTAACTTGATTAAAAGATATTTTAGACAAATGGCAGTAATTCCACTATAATAAATAAAATGTCTCTTAAACAAGGGGATGAAGAGATGAGTGAACAGCTATTTGGTCAGTTTTTACTGTTGATTGCTTTACTGTTTGGTATTACTTATTTGTTAGCCGGGTTTTTTGAACGGCTGAATATTCCCAGTGTATTAGCTGCACTTTTTGTGGCCATGGGAATTCATTATACTCCCATAGGTGTACTGCTTTCCAAGGGCGAGATGTATACTATGTTTACCACTCTGGCCGATCTTGGTGTACTCTTTTTGCTCTTTTTTATCGGTCTGCAGATCGACATGAAAGAGATGACCCGGCAAAGTAACAATATTATCCTTGCAACTGTACTCAATACACTTGTACCTTTTGTTCTTGGGGTTGGAGTGATGCGTTATCTGGGATATGACTGGATGATCTCTTTGGTTGTCGGGCTTACCCGTATGCCCACTGCCGAAGCAGTGATCGTACCGATACTCGATGAGTTCAAGATGATCAAAACCAAAGTAGGCAGTTATATTATCGGGGCAGGTGTTCTGGATGATGTTATTGAAGTATTTTTGATCGCTATTGTCTCACTGTGGATAGGTGAAAAAAGCGGGATGAGTACTCTTGGTACCGAGAGAAGCATCCTTATGATGGTATTAAATATTGTAATGTTTGTAATAGCAGCATGGGTTGTACGCAAATGGATATTGGTTCCGCTTTCTTCCTGGCTCAAGATACGCATTACAAATCTGATCCTTTTAACGATGATCGTGTTGTTTGTTTTTGGCGGTTTTGCCGAATATACAGACCTGGGACTTGTCGTAGGTGCTATTGTCGCAGGGATGCTGATGCGGCCTGTTTTTCAGGAAGCGGGAGAAATCGGAGTTCAGGCACATGATGCTGTTAGGGCGGTAAGCTACGGTTTCTTTGGCGTAGTATTTTTTCTCTGGATCGGCTTGAGTGTCGACCTTGGCAAAATCGTCATGGCACCCGAACTGACGATATTGCTCTTTCTTGCTGCATTTACAGGTAAGCTGTTTGGTATTTTCCTGATGGTTCCAATGAAAAAACTGACAGTGAAGGAGGCATGGAGTATCGGTATAGGGTTGAATGCACGGTTGACAACAGAGATCATCGTTGCCAAACTTCTATTTGATGCCAAATTAATAGATGATAAGCTTTTTACAGCTTTAGTAGCGGCATCGTCTCTCTCTACTATTATCGTACCTTTGCTTTTTACTTTGATCGCTTCAAAGTGGAAAGATCATTTTTTAGCCCCATCAGTCACAACGGCAGCTGCAACTCATGTACTTCCATCCCATGAAGAAAGAATCCTGTTTTATAAGCAGGAAGCCGAAGATACTGTCGAAAAAATGGATAGTGACATTAACAAAGGACTGAGTGAAGAAGAAGCAGAAAAGAGACTATCGTACTATGGGTTCAATCGTATAGAATCGGCGAAGAAAATAAAGTGGCAATGGATATTTATCAGACAATTTACTGATATGCTGATCATCATTTTGTTCATTGCGGCTGCGATTTCGTTTGCAATAGGTGAAAGCAAGGATGCCATTGCCATTCTTTTGATTGTATTTTTGAACGGAATATTCGGTTTTGTACAGGAGTTTAAGGCTGAAAAAGCGATAGAAGCGCTCCAAAAAATGCTTTCACTTCATTGTAATGTACTGCGGGATGGTGTAAAAAAAGAGATCGATTCGATCATGCTTGTCCCCGGGGATATCGTTTTTCTTGAAATCGGGGATAAGGTACCTGCAGACATACGCCTGATAGAGGCAGTAAATCTAAAAGTAGATGAGTCTGCATTAACAGGAGAGTCTGTTGCCGTTCACAAAGATAGCAGTGCGATTGAGGAGACGGTTCATTTAGAAGAACAAGCATGTATGGCATGGATGGGGACCAATGTCGTCAACGGATATGCAAAAGGGATCGTTGTCTCTACCAACATGAAAACCGAGTTTGGCAAGATCGCCAAAATGACTACGCAGGTGGAGACAGGTAGAACACATCTGCAGGAAAAATTATCTGTTCTTGGGAAAAAGCTCGGTATTTTCTCAGTGATTATTGCCGCTTTCGTAGCGATCATCGGTTACCTCATGGATAAGGACCTTAACGAAATGTTCCTTACCGGTATCTCCTTGGCTGTTGCAGTAGTACCCGAAGGTCTGCCTGCTGTAGTCACCATCACTTTGGCACTCGGTATTAAAGCAATGTTGAAGCAAAAAGCTTTACTGCGCCGGTTAGGCTCGGCAGAAGCATTGGGGAATGCGCATATCATCTGTACGGATAAAACCGGAACACTGACACAAAATGAGATGACAGTGAAAAAGATCTGGCTTTTTGACAGGGATTTTGAGGTGACAGGTAGCGGTTATGATCCAGCGGGGCATTTTGAACGCAATGGCAAGAAAGTAAACTATAAAGAGTATCCCGATCTCTTAGAACTTTTAAAAACAGGACTAATCTGTACACACGCAGGATTGCATAAAGATGAGGATAAATGGAATATTATAGGAGAGCCTACAGAAGCTTCTTTGATCGTAGCAGCCTATAAAGCCTGGCTATCACCCAGAGCAGAGGAAATCCTTACAGAGTTCTCCTTCAATTCAACACGAAAAAGAATGACTGTCATTCTAAAGGAAAACAGTCAAAAGGTTGCCTATGTCAAAGGTGCACCTGAGGTTATTTTAGAACGCTCAACACATTACTTGACTGAAAACAATGAGGTAAAAGAACTTCAAAAAGAACAACAAGAGGCATTTGTGCAGGCCTATAACGCATATGCTGGCAAAGGTTTGCGTACATTGGCACTGGCAAAACGCTATTTGCCCGATGCGATCAAACTCGATGATGATCTGATTGAAAATGAGCTGATACTTTTGGGAGTAGTAGGGATCATAGACCCGCCAAGACCTGAGGTACCCGAAGCCATCAGGGTTGCGCAAAATGCAGGGATAGAGATCGTGATGATCACAGGAGATGCACCATTGACTGCGAATGCCATAGCCAAAGAGGTTGGGTTAGATGTTTCGCATGTGATTACCGGTTTAGAGCTCACACAAATGGATGACATTTCATTGAAAAAAGCTATCAAAGAGAAGGCTCTTTTTGCCAGAACCTCTCCTGAGGATAAACTGCGTATTGTAAATATCCTGCAAGATGACGGGTATATAACAGCAATGACGGGAGATGGGGTCAATGATGCACCTGCCCTTAAAAAAGCAGACATCGGGATCTCAATGGGCAGACGCGGTACTGAAGTTGCCAAAGGTGCATCGGATATGATACTCCTTGATGACAATTTTGCTTCTATTATCAATGCTGTCAGGGAAGGACGACGTCAATATGATAATATAAAAAAATTCGTTACCTATCTGCTTTCATCAAATATCGGTGAGGTATTTGCGATCTTTATCAATATCCTGCTTGGCGGGCCATTGATCTTATTGCCGGTGCAAATATTATGGATGAACCTGGTCACAGACGGTATGACAGCCTTGGCATTGGGAACGGAGAAGGTTGAATCAGGCGCTATGGAGAGACCCCCCTATGAAAATGAGAAACCATTTTTAGATCGTGCAGGAATTCTGATGATCATTTTGATAGGCAGCTACATTGCAGGTATGACACTCTGGATCTTTCATCATTATCTCTCACAGGGCATACCTGAGGCCCAATCAGTAGCTTTGGCACAGACCGTCGCCTTTACAGCAATTATTGTTCTGGAAAAAGTGAATGTTTTTAACTATCGTTCACTCAAAGCACCACTTTACACGATCGGATTTTTTAGTAACAAATGGCTGTTAGCTGCATGGGTGCTAACGATATTGATGCAGGTTGCAGCGGTATATACCCCATTTTTACAAGAACTGCTGCATACGGTTCCTTTAAAATGGGAAGATTGGCTGCTTATCATTGTGATCACACTTCCTCTTCTTTTTGTCGTTGAAGGGTTTAAAATAATAAAATGGTTCTGGTTCAACAGGAACCGTGCACAATCCGAAAGGAGTTAACAATGGAATATCACTTGATCAAATCTTTAGTTATAGCAGTGATTTTGGGATTTGCTATCGGTATGCAGCGTACGATGGCACATCTGTATAAACAGGAAGGGAAACCGCAAACATATTTTGCCGGATCACGTACCTTTGCCCTGATATCTCTTTTGGGGTTTCTCTCCGGTCAGTTAGCGACCTTGGCTCCTTATGTCGTAATTATCATTACCGTTGCCCTTGTTATACTTATCGGGCTTTCTTATATTGCTAAGTCATTCATCTTTCAAAAAATGGGTATGACCACACAGATCACTGCACTTATTACCTATCTTTTGGGTTTAATGATCTATTTTAATTTAGAGGAATATGCTATTTTTATCGGAGTGATGATGATCGTTCTTTTGGAGAGTAAACCAAAGCTTCAAAAGATTGAAGCACATATCAGTCAAGATGACCTCAATGCAACGATACTTCTTTTAGCAATGACCTTTTTGATCCTCCCTGTCCTTCCAAACGAAATGATAGGACCTTATAGCCTTTTCAACCCCTATAAAACATGGCTGATGGCTGTCATTATCGCTGCAGTTTCATTTGTGGGATATGTTGCGATCAAAGTACTTGGCAACAAACGGGGCGTATTGTTGACAGGGATGTTTGGCGGGTTGATCTCTTCTACTGCTATTTCCATCTCACTTTCCAAGATCTATCTCACCCAAAGAGCGTTTCTGCAAAACTTTGTGGCAGGGATCGCTATTGCTTCTACTTTTATGTTCTTAAGGGTACTTTTTGAAGCATTTGTTATCAATCAAAATGTTGCATTGCAGCTACTTGTTCCTTATCTTGCGGCATCTATAAGCGGTCTTATTTATGTCTATCTGATCTATCGCAATACAGAGCCATTAAAAATGGAGATGGAAAACAAGGAGATCAAAACAAACCCGCTTCAACTCAGTGAAGCGATCAAGTTTGGTTTGTTATTTGGTATTATCTACGGATTGATCACTGTGATACATCAGTACGGAGATATCGGTGTGCATATCGTAGCATTTGTATCAGGTTTGAGTGATGTTGATGCCATTACACTTTCACTTTCACAACTTGAAACAGATCAAAAAATTTCATTGATGACCTCAGTACATGGTATCATGATCGCTTCTGTGACCAATTCACTGGTCAAACTTGGGATCGTCTACTGGATAGGGGGCAAAACGATCGGGATGAAAGTCTCTCTGTTCTATTTACTTACACTTGGAATGATGGGTATCGGACTGTGGCTCAATACTTTGATATTTCCATAAGATAACTATCACGATATACAAAACTGCAACGGTATGCTATAAACGCTCTTATTGATAAAGCGTTTATAGTAACATGAGAGAGTGGATGAAAAATGAAGTTTTATTTTTTAAAAGGCTCTATTGAAACAATCCACGGTTCATATCTTTTCCCATACGCTATCGTTACTTTGTAGCGCGGTGCATGAGAGGTCGTTATATCATGTGTTCTAAAGCTTGTCCCGCTTTTTTGCTTGTAATGCAGGATAGGGTCAATCACTTGACGAAATTTGGTTGGTACATGTACTTGCACTACACTCAGTCTGGAGATAAATCCATTCACTTCTTTAGTATCATGGATATATGATGCGCGTATCTGTGCTTTGGTGATAATGTATTTTGACCCATCAGAATAGTTTTCTCTGAGAACCTGGGGATCTGTTCCCGCATCGATTGCATAAAGACGTGTATCATAATTTTGTACCGATTGAAGTCTCGCTTTTTCACTTTTGTAGAGATCCTGCGTGGCTTTATTGTCAGGATCGGACTTTAATGCATCTTCTTGTACCTTCAGTTCTTCAAGAACTTCTTCAAGTAGTGTGTTGTACGCCTCTGCGTTATATTCCAGCACAATAAAACACTCTTTGGTTGAGGAGTAAGCATGATAGTATTCGTCATTATATTCTTTGTCTATAAATGAATCGATATCAAAGCCCAATGATCTTAGTTTTTCAGCATCAAGCCATTGAGGGGTATACCAGCTTCTAAAGCGTTGATGTTCATTCTTCTTTCCTAACGAACGCCAAATAATATTTAGAGCGAGTCCACTGTTTTCTTCACTGATTTGATAGGGTGCCTGCAGTTCACGTTCAGTGAGAATGAGTGTTGATTGAGGTTCTCCGCTTCTATTGGTATATACGCCAAAAAGTACGAAGAGATTAGTTGCTGCAAGCACCAAAAAAGCGATCAAAAACAGTTTTTTAGCGTAATGATTCTTCATGATGATACCTTTTGAGATGATGCTATTGCTGCAGTACGTAGTCGCTTAAAGACCAGAAGTATCAGTATGGAACTGAGTGCAATGATGAGGAAAAAAAGATACTTTGGCATCCACTCCCACCACCAGTCATAGAATTTGGTATAGAGGAAGATCACAAAAAATACATTTCCCGTATTGACCACTTCACCCCAGTGTTGTTTGATACCCAGCCAGATCGCACCGGCACTGAAAGTAAATCCAATGATCTGGTAGAATGCTTCGACAGTATCATAATGCGCGTCGATATAGCTTATATCGCCCCAGTTTGAGAGTATCAAAACAGGGATAAAAAAGAGCAGCATTGCAAAAACGCGGTAGATCACCTGAAAGCCTGAAAATCTATGATGATTCAGCAGGGAGATAAAAAATAAAAGAAAGGCAGCAGGCATAAAGTTTTCCGGTCTTTCTCCAAAATATATCCAGTAGATCCCGCTCCACGTTCCTACTTTTGCAGATAAAAAGCCTGCAAAAAATATGATCCCAAAGGCTAAAAGCAGGCGTGTATCCGAAGCATAAGCAAGCAAGAAGGCAAAGAGAGCCCAGACCAGAGAGGCATTTACTGATGGTGTGATATTGAAGATCTGACCGAACATAGAGATATTGAGTACAAAGCTGGCAAGCGTTACCAGTCCTATCAGTTTGGCAAAGTAGCCGGTCTTCTCCTTATAGTAGGCATACACCGTTGCACCTAAACCGATCATCGGGG
The DNA here is from genome assembly GCF_030347965.1 of Sulfurovum zhangzhouensis. Taxonomy (NCBI): domain Bacteria; kingdom Pseudomonadati; phylum Campylobacterota; class Epsilonproteobacteria; order Campylobacterales; family Sulfurovaceae; genus Sulfurovum; species Sulfurovum zhangzhouensis. The sequence goes on along the minus strand of NZ_JAQIBD010000002.1, from coordinate 335,136 downwards.
CCATGATGAGTATAATGACCTGCGATAGCGTCGAAAATACTCCCCAAAACTGGTAAAAGAGAAAAAAGATACTTGCCGCCAATGCCAATGCACCAAGAAAGGAAGCAATCTTCATACCAAGACTCAGCTGCTTCTCCTGTACACTGGCATCGATATCGTAGGCAATGGCTAGCGAGTTGATGAGCGTTTGGTGAAAGTTGTTGACACTTATTTTTTGCATTTCACTGAGCGTAAGCACATCATTTTGTTCGAGTTGATCCAGTTCAGCTTTGAAGTATGCGATCTGATCCACTCTCTTTTGGGCATCTTCTTTGGAGATATGTTGCATATAAGGCCCCCTTTTTCTGCAATAGTGACACTATTATAGCATGTATGATATTTTTAGCTACAGGAAGAAAAAATGAAAAAATACTTTGACACCTTTACAGGGTTTCAAAATCCTTGGTTTCTTTGATGATGGCATTGATCTGCCGTTGCAGGTATTCGGGGAGAGAAGGTATCTTGGGAGCCAAAAAGCCTTCTATGATCAAAGATCTTGCCTTCTCCTCTTCGATACCCGATGCCATGAGATAGGCGAGTTCGTCTTTTGAGATCATCCCGACACTGGCTTCATGAGAGAGTTCAAGGTGCGGGTCCTCGCCGAGTAGTTCAGGGATGGCATGGATGTAGCCTTTGTTGCTAAGCAGTAGTCCGTTACAGGACATAGCACCTCTGCTGTTGGAGTGTTTACCGATGATCTTCCCTCTGGTTATCACTTCTCCGCCGTTTGAAACCACGCGGCTGATGATCTCTGCAGAGGCTTTGTCACCCTCGAGGCTGACAGTGGAACCGATATCAAATCTGGAGTCTTCCGGGGCATAGATCACTGAGTAGAACTCCCCAAGCCCGCCTTCTTCGATGATGGCAAGCGGATTCATCTGAAGCGCTTTTACACTGCCCAGTGCTACATAGTTGGAGACAAATTTTGCATGCTTGCCTACTTGTGCCGTACTTCTTGGATAGACCTCTACCTCTTTCCCCCAGCTGTGTATCATAGTGCTGGTAACGGTGGCGTTGTCTTTGATGAAGTATTCGGTCACACCAAGATGCTGGCCTGCCACGACATGGGCATTGGCCGCACAACCGCTGATAAGATGGAGTTCTGAGTTCTCTTCAGCGATCACGATGTTATGGGTGCACTGTGTGAACTGGTCACTGTTGATCATGTAGCAGGTATTGACAGGCAGTGCCACTTTTTCTCCGGCTTTGACGCGTATAAAGTAGCCCAAAAGCACATCGCTTGAGGCAACGGTTTTGACATATTCGTCTTTGTCTTTCGGTACAAGCGTAAACATAAGTTCTTCCAGCCACTCATACTTTTCCAGTGCTGTCTTTATGGGTAGTATCTCAAGGGATTGCGTAGCAGAATGCGTATCGAGTACCTCCCAGTCAGTAACCAAAAAATTGGCTGAACGTTCTTGGATCTCATCATAGGCAACTTTTTTCAGGGTCTCTTTGGTCACGTCATCAAGTTCTCTCATAGCTGATCCTTTTGTTCTTTGACACATGCAACACATCCGCTAAAGCCGAGTTTTTTGATATCATCCATGATCATTTGGGGATTGCCTGTACAGACGATCCTGCCATCCATGAAAACATGACCGATATCGGCTTGGACATAGTTGAGGATATGGCCGGTATGGGTGATGATGATCGCAGAGCGTTCACGCATTTTCATCGGTCTGTCTTCTTGGAGGATCTTGTTGATCGATTTGGAAATGATAGCGATATTCTCAATGTCAACACCCGATTCGGGCTCATCGATCAAAAGCAGATCGGGGCTTTGCGCATAGAGCTTCAGGATCTCTGCTCTTTTGAGTTCACCGCCTGAAAAACCGACATTGAGCTCTCTCTCCATGAATGCATCCATACTCAGTGCCCTGATCTCTGCTTCAAGGTCTTCAGAGCGGTTGATCGTACCCAAGAAGTTCCGCAGGGTGACCCCTTTGATCTTGGGCGGATGCTGGAAGGACATACCGATGCCAAGGTTGGCGATCTGGTCAGTGCTCATCTCTTGTATGTTCTGAGACTTGACCCTGATCTCTCCATCATCGATACTGTAGCCGGGCAGATGCATTATGGCATTGAGCAGTGTGGACTTACCTGAGCCGTTCGGCCCGAAGATCACATGCACTTCCCCTTTATTTACTTGAAGATCCATCCCTTTGATGATTTCTTTGTTTGCTACCGATACATGCAGATCAATGATTTCCAATAGAGGTTTATCCATTTTTTACTCTTTTAGTTAAGTCTATTTACATCATAAAAGAATGTAACTTTAATAGTGATAAAGAACAGGGGGGAGTTTGATCTGAAGGAGCGTATATCTTATAACGGTTTCTTTCTATTGTTTTATCTTTTTTTAGTATCATAAATTAAGAAAAAGGGGACTTCACAAGATGTCAAATAATCATAGATTTTTAGATGTGGGGTATGCATTTCCACGTGCAACGTGGGAACGAGGGGAATTTCTGGATATGATAATACATGGTTTTAAATGAAAATTGATAAATTTTTCATTATTTATTTCGGACTAATATTGGCAGGATTAGATAATCTTTTTCATATAAGCCCATATCCCAAAGGATCTAAACTTTATTGTACAGAGCCAGGATGTACTTATTTTGGTATGATATCTTTTATAATCGGTATATCTATAATTGGATATAAAATTTATAAATGGCAAAAAGAGAAAAAGGAATAAAAGAATGAAGAATATTTTTATAGGTTTAAGTGTTATAGTTTTTGTCATATTTGGTATTTTACTTTCACTTATCGCACTATATGCCTCACCTGATGAAAAGGTACATTTTACAGAAGCAAGCTATATTTGGATAGGGAATGCCATAGCTATTTTAGGTTTATTAATTTATTTTAGAAAGAATTAACTTATCACGTTCCATATCTCCTGATATGGAATGTATACCCAATGTCAATAACTCAATAAACTAAAACAAAAAAATCATATCAACTGAATAGGCAAAAAATACTTCACTTTAAATCTACCGTCCTTTGCTAAAAAATGATTAGTATAGAACTCTGTATAGGAGGGGTGTGTCATTGTCTCAAATCCACTTTGCGGCAGCCACTCATGGTATGCCCATTGGATTAGTTTTAGTATATCCCCGTATTTCCCCTCCGCTTCAAATGTCGCATAGAGCCCTGAAGGGATGATGAAGGAGGGAAGTACGCTCTCTTTGAGTTCTGTCTTTTTTTTGGGAACGACTGCTGCGATATAGTAACAATCCTTTAACGGTGTGACAATGGGGTTGTCATGATAGATACCGATCTGCTTATACTCTGTGATGTTGTTGCTATAGACCCATGCCATGAGTTTCTGCCAGCTTTTTTTGATCTCATAGTTATATCCTTTGTGCCGGATATAGTAAGCCTCCTGCGGTTGGGTCTTTATGATCTCAGGCTCCAAGTGGGAGAAGTCCGCCTGTGAGATGGAAGCGGTTGAGGAGGTAGAGAGTATCTGGTCTGAGTAACTTTTGTATCCACCTTTTCTCCATATTTTTGGAGAGACTGTAAAACGCTCTTTGAAAGCACGGATAAAAGAGGTCTGTGAGGAGTAGCCACACTGGTTGGCTATCTCTGTAATGGTTGAGTGTGGATTGGTGATGAGAAGGTTTGCCGCTTTTTGAAGCCGTATGGATTTGACGGTTTCGTAGATGTTCATACCCATCTGTTCTTTGAAGATACGATGAAGGTGAAACTTGCTGATACCGTGCATGATAGCCAGTTCATCTATATTGATATCTGTTTCGATATGTTGATAGATATAGGACATTATCTTATTGGCAATGTGTGAATGTGACTGAATGGTACTCTTTTTCATAACTCTATTATAGCAATTTTAGATAACTTTGATAACAAAAATAGATATTTTTATTGACACTTTTTGTGAAGAATTTATTTGTATGAAGGGATACAATGTCCAAAATTTTATTCAAGGCACAGCAATGAAACGCTCATTTATACGAGAAATACTTGAACATACAACCAATCAAACCATCTCTTTTGCAGGCGGTTTACCCAATGAGTCACTCTTCCCCTATGAAGCACTGCGTGATTCAGGCTACAGAGCACTAAGTGAGCCTTCTTCCCTGCAGTACACAACATCACAGGGATATCGGCCGCTTAGAGAAAAGATTGCTGAACACTATACCAAGCAGGGGTTTCCTACCAAAAGTGATGAGATCCTGATCACCTCAGGTTCCCAACAGGCTCTGGATATCATCACACGCTACTATCACAGCCGTGAGATCACCATAGAGGCACCTTCTTATCTTGGTGCGATGAACGTTTTTAATCTAAACAGACTCGAACAATCAGCAGTTACTTTAGAGACCGACGGTATCGATATCGACGGCTTTGCACTGAGTTTTCAACAGAGCAAGCTGGCTTATTTAATACCTGATTTTCAAAATCCAACGGGACTCACTTATAGTGAAGAGAAACGAAGAGCAGTTGCCGAGCATATAGAAAATACAGGTGGTATCCTGATCGAGGACAGTCCCTATAGCGAACTCTTTTTTGAACGCAGCTATCCCTCTATCAGTTCTATGATCCCTGAACAGAGTTATCATCTTGGTTCATTTTCCAAAGTATTGGCACCGGCATTGCGTATAGGGTGGATACGTGCGAGTGAACCGTTGCTGCAACCGTTGATCCCTTACAAAGAAGCGATGGACCTGCATACCAACAGCGTTGCTCAGCGTATCATAGCTGATTATCTCAGTGATACGGAAGCCTTTCAGAGACATCTGGAGACCTTACGTAGCTCTTATGGTCAAAAAATGGAGCTTTTTGCCAAGGCATTAGATGAGTTTTTACCGATGTTTCAGTACAACAAACCTAAAGGAGGGATGTTCATCTACGGATCTTTGGATGGTATCAGTACATCAAGTTTGGTTCAGAAGTGTTTGCAAAAAGATGTCGTGTTCGTTCCGGGTAGAGAGTTTTATCTTGACGGGAGTATTGATAATGAGATACGGTTTAATTTCACCAATAGCAGTGAGGATAAGATCATAGAAGGACTTCAAATAATCCATTCAGTGCTTTAATAAGGGGGGTGTTAGATCGAAGAGCGTTCCATATTGGGAGATATGGAACGAGTTAAGATTATAGGAGGGTTACTTGTTTACAGCGACTTTATAAGTAGGATCATCCTCTTCATAGGTACAGAAAGGTCCAGCGGTTTTGAGAACTTTTTTACAATCCTCTGAGAGGCGGCGCAGTGTCAGTTTCTTGCCTGCATTTTGATACTTCTCTGTAAGTGCATCGATCGCTTCGGTACCCGAACTGTCCATCACTCTGGCATTTTTGAAGTCGATCACTACCTCTTCTGGATCATTTTCTACATCGAATTGTTCATTGAACGATGTCACTGAAGCGAAGAAGAGTGGACCTTCCAATTCATAGATCTTTCTTCCTTCTTCATCGGTCCTGGTCTTAGAGACGATCTTTGCATGTTCCCAGGCAAAGACAAGTGCTGAGATGATGATACCCGCGATCACGGCTGTAGCAAGGTCTTCAAATACAGTGATAACCGTCACGGCAACGAGGACGAAGGCATCTGCACGAGGCATATACTTGATACGGCTGAGCGATGAGAACTCAAATGTTCCGATACTTACCATGAACATGATCCCTACAAGTACTGCTACAGGGATCACGGCAATGACATGAGAGAAGTTGACCACAAGGATGATGAGCAGTACTGCCGCAGTAAATGATGAGAGACGTCCAAGACCGCCTGAAGTGAAGTTGATCACCGACTGTCCGATCATCGCACACCCTGCCATACCTCCAAAGAGTCCTGATGTAGAGTTACCCAGACCCAAAGCGATACACTCCTGGTTACCAGAACCGCGTTTCCCACCCATCTCATCAAGCACTGAGAGTGTAAGCAGTGACTCGATCAGACCAACCAGTGCAACGATCACAGCTATAGGTAGGATGATCTTCATAGATTCCCAAGTGAAAAGCGACATGTCCGGCATCACAAAACTCGGCATAGAAACGTTTGAAAGGTCAGCGAGGTCACCTACGACTCTTGTGTCGATATGCATGAAGTAAGTGATGAGCGTGATCACGACGATCGCTACAAGACCCGCAGGTACTGCTTTGCTTACTTTTGGAAGGAAGTACATCGTAAGCATCGTTGCGATGATAATAACGTACATCTCTGCATGTTCAGAGATACTTGCCGAGATGATAGCCAACCAGTCATTACCAAAAGTTGATATGTTTTCCGGGGCTAGGAATGGAAGCTGTGCCATAGCGATCACAATAGCCAGACCGTTTACAAAACCAAAGAGGGCAGGCTGAGGGACCAGACGGATAAACTTACCCATTTTGAATAGACCGATAGCGATCTGTATCAGTCCGGCGATAATGGAAGTAAGAAGGATATAGTGCAGTATCATCATGGAGAGCGCTTCTTTATCCAGATCCGGATAAAGGTTGGAGACTGCGATCCCCAAGCTTACAAAGACAACGGCAACCGATCCCGTAGCACCTGAGATCATCCCCGGTTTACCGCCAAGAAGTGCGGTGATAAGACCGATGATAAATGCCCCGTAAAGTCCTACGACCGGAGAAACCCCTGCGATAAATGAGAAAGCGATCGCTTCAGGTACAAGTGCAACTGCAACCAGTGCACCCGAGAGTAGATCATTTTTGATATTTTGAGTAGAGTAGTTTTGAAGATTGATCAAAATAGTATCCCTTGTTCGAACCTGATCCCCCAGATCAGATTAATAAATTGACGAATTTTACCATAATAGATTGAGAGCAATATAAGGCGGTGTTTAGGTTATAATACTTCTATGAAGTTGCCAGTTATCCTCCAAACCATCTCCCATACTCTGACGAAGTTTGATGCCAAAGCGGTCATCGTAGGCGGTTCGGTACGTGATCATTTTTTGGGTTTGCCGATCAAGGATTATGATATCGAGGTTTACGGTCTTACATCGATGGAATCACTTGAAAAGATACTCTCTGCATTTGGCTCTGTGAACCATGTGGGAAAAAGCTTTGGGGTTTTGAAGTTCTCCTATGAGGGGGAGGAGTATGATTTTGCTTTACCGCGTAGAGAACAGAAGGTGGGAGAGGGGCATCGTGGTTTTGATGTGACCGTAGATGGCTCCATGAGCTTTGAAGAGGCTTCGCGCCGCAGGGACTTTACGATCAATGCCATAGGATATGATATTGAGTCAGACCATTTTCTGGATCCTTTCGGAGGAAGGGAGGATATGCATAAAGGGTTGATCAGGCATATTGATGACAAGACTTTTGTAGAAGACCCTTTGCGTGTCTATAGGGCAGTACAGTTTGGCGGAAGGTTTGGATATAGCCTGGCTGAGAGCACCAAAGTCCTGTGTCAACTGATGGTCGACTCGGGAATGCTTGAGTCTCTGCCTAAAGAGCGTATCTATGTCGAGTGGGTAAAGCTGTTGCTGAAATCACACAGACCTTCAATCGGTTTTGAAATGATGAAAGAACTTGGAGTACTACGTTATTTTCCTGAACTTGAAGCACTGATCGGTGTTGCTCAGGATCCTAAATACCACCCTGAAGGTGATGTCTGGGTCCATACGATGATGTGCCTGGATGTAATGGCAGAGTTGAGTGCAGAGATGGATAAAGAGCAGAAACTCAAATTTCTTTTTGCCATACTTTGCCATGATCTCGGCAAAGCGACCACCACAACTTTTGATGATGACGGCCGTATACGGTCGATAGGGCATGAAGAAGCTGGAGTAGAATTGACCAGATCACTGATGTACCGGTTGAGCAATGCACATGATTTTATAGAGAGTCTCATGCCGCTTGTTGTCCATCATCTCAAACCTACCCAACTCTATAAAGCAAATGCCAGCAACAAAGCGATACGCAGGCTCGCTACTAGAGTCAATATCGAGGAGCTTGTAGTTATAGCCAAAGCAGACTTCCTGGGGCGGACCACTACAGAAGCGATGAGTGGAGAGTATAAGGCAGGTGAGTGGCTGCTTGAAAGAGCAAGGGAGCTGAAGGTAGAGTGCAAACCTTTGGATAATTTGATTAAAGGTAGAGATCTGATCACTTTAGGTTTGAAACCTTCACCGCAATTTAAAGAGATACTTGATGAAGTTTATGAACTGCAGCTTGCTGATCAACTTACTACTAAAGAGCAAGTAATGCAGTATGTGTATGAAAAGTATAAATAATTTTCAGTAAAGTATGTGATACACTGTCAACCCAAATTAGGTAGAGTATATCAAAGGTCCAGATACTATTGAGAAATAAAACAATCATAGGTATGTGGGACAGTAAAAAGAGTTAAACGAAAGGACTAATGATGCAAAATAAATTTATGAAAGCAATGGACTTTAGACACGCGTGTAAAGCATTTGATGAGACAAAGAAGATCCCTGATGAAACAATGAGATATATCCTGGAGGCTGGACATAAATCTCCAAGCTCATTTGGTCAGGAGGGATGGAAGTTTCTTGTGATCACTAATGAAGCGCTTAAAGCAAAGCTTAGACCTGTGTGTTGGAATCAGGTTCAGATCACTTCTTGTTCACACCTCGTAGTGATCCTGACGGCCATAGAGGACCTTAGACCAAGCAGCGGCACTCCAGCCAAGCGTTTTGGTAGACGTCCTTTGTCTCCTGAGCAGATACAAGGATATATCGATCTTTACGGAGGCTTTTTAGCGGATACCTTAAGCAGTGATGAAAAAACCTGTGCATGGGGTGCTAGACAGTGCTATATTGCATTGGCAAATATGATGACCGCAGCAGCGTATGAAGAGATCGATTCTTGCCCGATAGAGGGTTTTGAAAAAGCGAAAGTGGAAGAGATACTAGGTCTTGATACCAGTAAATACCAAGTTGCGGTTCTTGTACCTTTCGGTTATCGTATCAATCCTCAGTCTGAGCAAATACGTCTGCCTTTTGAAGAGGTCGTGGAGTTTATTGATTAATATGTTTGAAGTTGCAGAGTATATTGGGATCATAGCCTTTACCATGAGTGGTTTTTTTGTGGCTGTACGCAGCAGGCTTGATCTTTTGGGAGTATTGATATCCGTATTCCTTACTGCATTCGGCGGAGGGATCATACGTGATATCATCGTAGATAAAACACCCTATACATTTACCCATGCTGTCCCTGGGTTTATGGTACTTGGAATGATGATCTTGATGATCATATTGAAGTTTCATAAACGTGAAAGTATAGAGAACAAACCGCTTTTTATCATCAGTGACTCTATCGGGCTTGTTTCTTTCAGTATTACCGGTGCACTGGTAGCAATGCAGCATGAACTCAATCTTACAGGAGTACTGGCACTCTCTTTTGTCACGGCAGTAGGCGGAGGGATCACAAGGGATGTCATTATCAATGAAGTACCCTTTGTGTTCAAAACAGGGTTTTACGGTACTATCGCACTTTTAGTGGCCATTGTACTGTATGGGCTGGATCAGTTCGGGATACTTAATATTTATACTACAACCCTCTTGTTCGCTGCAGGTGTAGTGCTCAGGATTGTGGCATATCAAAACAAGTGGTCTATACCGTTACGTTAACCTTGGGTGAAGTCACCGATTTCTAACGAATATCGGTGAGCTTTAGAAGGATATCGTTGATCTCCTTGCCTGCTTTTTTCGCAAGCTTTTCAAACTCCACTTTGGATTCGTTATAGAGTGATGTCATTTGTGATTCTTTTTCCTTCCAAAGGTCTGCTGCATCCATTTGTGCCAGATGGGCATGAAGCTTGGCAATATCCAGATCCTGGGTAGTATTGGTTGTGACTTTTTTGATAAATTCCTCTGAGGTGCCTTTGATCCTTTCCAACTGATCTCTGGCTTCCATGAGCCCTAATGTTCCTTGAAGCTGAAGCTTCTGACTAGTATCTGAGAGTTGCTGGCCTGCATCTGAAAGCTTCTGACCTGCATCCGAGAGTTTTGTATTGATCTGACCAAATTCATTTTTCAGATTACCCCAGAATCCGCTGATATCCTGATTCATCGATTCACGATAGGATTCAACGTTCTTTTCAACTTTTTCCAATGACTCTTTTGATTTTTTAATAAATTCGTTTAACTCTTTTTCGAACATATTTCTACCCCTTTTATAGTGTCTCATTGTGAATAAGGATTAAAAGCATTATTGCTTTCACTAGCTTTTGGAGTTTTGCTTCTCCATTTTTTATTGTAACGAATTTTTGTCTCATTTTGTTTGTATTGTATTGTAAACACAGAAAGCACCGTTTAAGTCAAAACGAATTACACTGTCAAACTAAATACTAAAAGGAGCAGACCAATGAAACACACAACTACTATTCAAACCACCAGAACGCTCCTCTTCTCTTGGCGTTAGCCTATTTCTTACCTTTTTATCGATAACTATATCACTATTTAACTACTTGAGTTTACTTCTCTAGAAGTATGGGTCGAGGTAGATGCCTATATAGATACAGGTATCTACCTGTTTGTGTATAAGCAAGGATAGATAATGGCACAAATAAAAATTTACGGGATAGAAAAACGATTGAATCTCATTAAAAAACAACTCTCTAACACTATTCATAGTTGTGTTGTAGAGGCTTTGGAGTTTCCGGAGAATAAACGTTCACACAGATTCATTCCCCTGGCAGAAGAAGATGTATATTACCCTACAGGTCGCACTTATGATTATATTGTCATAGAGATCATTATGATGGAAGGAAGAAAAACCGAAACCAAGAAAAGGCTGATACAACTGCTTTATGAAAGGATAAGAAAAGAGGTAAAACTATCAGCCTCGGATATAGAGATATGTATCATAGAACAACCTGCATATCATTTTGGTTTTCGTGGTATGACGGGGGATGAAATGCTTTTGGACTATAAGGTCGAGGTATAAGATGAAGCTTGAAAATATCGTTCCATGGGGTCGAAATCTCTCAGAGTATCAGTCTATGTTCCTCTTAAGTGACCTGGAACTAAAATCTAAAATACTCGGTTGCGGGGATGGCCCTGCAAGTTTCAATGCCGAAGTCACGGCAATGGGAGGTGATGTGGTATCCATTGATCCCATCTATCATTTCAGCAAAATACAGATCGCTAAACGCATAGATGAAGTGGCTCATGAAGTCTTGAAGCAGGTGAAGCTCAATGAGAAGCACTTCGTATGGCATACTATATCCAGTCCGGATGCACTATATACGCTTCGTATGGAGACAATGCAGAAGTTTTTGGAAGATTATGAAAAAGGTAGAAGTGAAGGAAGGTACAGAGAGGGTGCTTTACCAAATTTTTCTTTTGAAGACGGGCAGTTTGATCTGGCGCTCAGTTCTCATTTCCTTTTCTTGTACAGCGATCATATGGATGAAGTATTTCATTTACATGCGATAGAAGAGATGCTCAGGGTAGCCAAAGAGGTAAGGATCTTTCCTCTTGTGACACTTGAAGGGAACGTATCACCGCATTTAGAGGGTATAATGAACATACTAGAAAGGGCAGGATATGCTACAGAGGTGGTTGAAACTTCGTATGAGTTTCAAAAAGGTGGAGACAAGATGTTGAAGATCAGAAAGGAAGAAGGGTGAAACAGATCACCTTTATCAGACATGCCAAAGTAGATATGGATTCCAGCAAACCGATCTATGCAAAGGAACTTGTAGCATGGGAGGAGGCATATAACAATGCGCCGATTATCTCTGATGATTTTCCGCATGGTGAGCTTATAGGACGCATAAGAAGTGCAGATTATGTGGTGAGCAGTACCCTTAGACGGGCTATTGATTCACTGGAACTCTTGGAAGTAGAGATCAATGAAACAAATGAACTCTTTAATGAAGCAGCAATTCCTTCACTCCACGGTAGACTCTTTAAGCTAAAGCCTGTACATTGGCTGGTGCTATTTCGTTTACTTTCATTGCTGGGTGTAGGAAGATGGGCAAGGACGTTAAGAGATACCAAACTCAATGCACAAAAAGCAGCACAAAGGCTCTCACAACTCTCCAGCCAGCATGACCATATCATTTTAATGGGGCATGGCGTGATGAACTGGTTGATCCGTAAAGAATTGTCCCAAAGCGGATGGAGAAGAGAAAGCAAAGAGATTCACGGAAACTGGGGAAGTAACGTGGTCTTTTTTGAAAATAAATAGCTTCTAGGTATCACGTCTAAGCAAAGTTCAATATTTTACTATATAATTAAATAAAGGGGTAAGGCAAAAAGATAGGGAGAAATACAATGTCAATATACGAAAGTATACAAAATCATAATACCTATTACACAGATAAAAAGAGTCTTCAGGATTTTATCTTAGATCATAATATTGACAACTCTCCTTCCCTGTTGATACAGATATTTTCTGGCGATACTGATCAGCTTTTCATCGCTACACTGCTTTCAGAACTGACGGATCTTCTACCTACTGCTATGATCATCGGTACTACAACAGATGGTGAGATCATGAATGGTAAGGTAAGCTCAGAAAAAGTGGTATTGAGTTTTACCCAATTTGAACATACTACCCTGAGATATGCAGTTATGACACATCAGGAAAACGACAGTTTTGAGACCGGCCGCCATTTGGCACAGAGACTGATGGGTGAGGATACTAAGCTGATACTCTCATTTGCAGATGGATTACATACCAACGGCGAAGAGTTTCTCAAAGGTATTGCTTCCGTGAATGATAAGGTAATCGTGGCCGGTGGATTGGCGGGAGATAACTTTAAGTTTGAAAAAACTTTGGTATTTACTAAAGATGAGATCGTAGAAAATGGTGCAGTCGCTGTTGCACTGGATAGTCAATATCTTCACATTCATACTGATTACAGTTTTAATTGGCAGCCGATCGGTAATGAAATGACAGTGACAAAAGTAGAGCAAAACAGGCTTTACACCTTAAATGATATAAAGGTAGTGGATATCTATAGTCATTATCTAGGGATAGAACCTGAACAGTTTAAGACGGGTACAGGTATAGACTTCCCTCTCATTGTGAATCATAATGATCTGAATATTGCCAGAGCCATAATCTCAAAAGAAGATGACGGTTCTGTGATCATGGCAGGAAACCTTTCAGTAGGAGATAAAGTTCGGATAGGTTTCGGTGATGCAAAAGGAATAATTAATCAATCCCAAAAGATCATAGAAACGGTGTCAGAAAAGCCTTCTGAAGTGATTTTTGTTTATTCCTGTACGGCACGCAGATATTTTATGGGAGAAGAGATTGAAACCGAGATCTTTCCGCTTCAAGCTATCGCTCCTGTATCCGGGTTTTTTACTTATGGGGAGTTCTTTACTTCAAAGAAGAATGAATTACTGAATGAAACGATGACGATTGTATCCTTGAGTGAAAGTATCAGAGTAAAGAAAATAGAACAAACTCCAACGATTAAATCAGAAAAGATAAGGAGTGACTATTTCAGTGCACTGGTACACCTGATCAATGCTACCAGTCAGGAGGTACAAGAGTACACAGATGCACTTCAGCAAAGCAATGCTTTCAATGAGATGCTCAAAGAACGTATGGAGCTCGCCCTTTATGGAAGTAATGACGGTGTGTGGGATTGGAATGTCCCTGAAAACAGTGTCTACTTTTCTCCACGCTGGAAAGAGATCATAGGATATAAAGATCATGAGTTTACAAACCTTGTGACTACCCTTCAAGAACATATTCATCCAGATGATCTTGAACAAGTATGGAAAAATATCAATAAAAACCTTTACAAGAAGACAGAGTATTTTGAAACTATCCATAGGTTAAGACATAAAGACGGTCATTGGGTATGGGTACTTGTCAGAGGCAAGACGCTCTTTGATAAAAATGATCAGCCCCTGCGGATGATCGGAACAATGACAGATATCACAGAACAAAAAATGCTGCAACTGAGAGCTCAGGCCCAGCAATTTGTCATTGAACAGATCAATGACGGGGTGATCCGTACGGACATGGAAGGCAATATCATCAGTTGGAACTATGGTGCTGAAAAAATCTATGGATATTCTGAAAAAGAGGTAGTAGGTAAACATATTTCTATCATTTTTCATCCCGAGAATGATACTTCTTTTCAAAAATTTGTCAATACATTACAGGCAGAAGGTACCTTTTCAATGGAAGAACGTTTTATCACGAAGTCAAGAGAAGAGATATATGTTTCTCTCTCTCTTACTTTATTGAGAGATGAAAAAGGAACTCCTATAGGCCTGATAAGTATCAATAAAGATATAACTGAAACAAAAGAAGCCGAAACGTTACTGAAAAAACAAAAAGCGGAATTACACCATCAAGCACACTATGACACTTTGACCGGGTTGCCAAACAGGGCATTGTTCATGGATAGGATGGAACAGGCACTTATCAAAGCAAGACGAAGCGGTAGTAAAGTAGCACTCTTTTTTATCGATTTGGATAAGTTTAAGCATATCAATGACTCTTTTGGCCACTTGGTTGGAGATAAAGTACTTCAGATCATAGCAGAACGTCTTGGAAATTTGATACGTAAAGGCGATACATTGGCAAGACTGAGCGGTGATGAATTTACGATGATCATCGAAGATGTCAGTGACGGCGAACATCTTGCTACATTGGCACAAAAACTGTTGGAACATATGAAAGAACCGATATATATAGATGAATTTCAACTCTATCTTAGTTTGAGTATAGGTATCAGTATCTATCCGGATGATGCCAGAACGGCATTAGAGCTTTTAAAGTATGCTGATACGGCAATGTATAAAGCCAAAGAGAGCGGAAGAAATACCTTTGAGTTCTATGCTGCAGAGATGACCAGTCATGCTTTGGCAAGAATGATATTGAAGACAAGTTTAAAGCAAGCGATTGAAAAAGATGAATTTGTTGTCTATTATCAACCTCAGATTGATATCGTAAAGAACAAAATTATTGGGCTTGAGGCTTTGGTAAGATGGAAAAATCCAGAGAAGGGGTTTATCCTGCCGGGTGCTTTCTTATCTTTGGCTGTAGAGACGGGAATGGTAGTTGAAATCGACAAGCTTGTGATAGAAAAAGCGCTATCACAAGTCAGTCAATGGTCAAAAAAAGGGATACTTACAGGAACGGTAGCTCTTAATCTAACGACTAAACAATTAGAGTATCAAGACTTTGTAGAAGAGTTAAGTACTACAATCAAACGATATGATATAGACCCTGCCAATCTGGTACTGGAACTTTCTGAAGCACATATGATGAAAGGCCTGGAGTATACAACCGAAAAGGTAAAAGAGCTCAATGCGTTAGGCGTACATGTATCCATCGATGATTTCGGTACCGGCTGCTCTTCACTTTCGTTCTTAACACGACTCTCTATCCATCAGCTGAAGATAGATCAGGCTTTTGTCAGCGATATCCCTGAAAAGAAAGAGAGTATAGAGATTATCAAAGCGATCATTGCATTGGCTAAGAGTCTACATATAGATATGATTGCAGAAGGTGTCGAGACACTGGAACAAAAAGAGTTTTTGCTTGCTTTAGGGTGTGAAAAAATGCAAGGTAACTACTTTGGTGAACCACTGCCCGCACAAGAAGTAGAGATACTTTTAAACAAGTATCTATAAATTTATTTTAAAAGATACATAAACTCTTCTCTTTGACTATATCCTGTGACTTTATGCAGGATTTTTTCATTGGTTGCGTCAATAAAATAGATCACCGGAGTAAATGTGCTGGTGAACTGTTCTGGAAACTGTTTCTCATCACGGTTGAGTATCAATGGCACATATTTTTTGTGAATCTCTGTGTTAACCTCTTCTTTTTGAAGCACGTTTGTTTCAAACTTGCGGCACCAAGGACAGTAACTGGTTGTCAGAACCAGCATAAGGTTTTTATGCTCTTTTTTAGCTTTTTGTAAAGCAGCCTGGTAGTTGGTTTCATAACCCATAGCTTGGGCAAAACTCTGATCACCGGTATGAGTTGTTTTGGGTTTGAGTTTGTTATCATCTCTGTATTGATCGGCAAATTTCGAAAGTAAAGTGTCAACAGTGTCTTCAACACCTTCTTTGATACTATCACTATCGTTGATATCCTCTACAACAAAGCTTTCTTCATCTCGATAAGTGAGTCCGAAGGCTTTCTGTCCGTCATCGAGTCTTCTAACCTCTTCAGCCATCACTAGCCTGGTATGGATCACAAGAGTCTCTTTTACATATGCATGAGAGACGACCAATGCGAAGGCACGAGGGTCATACCCTGAGGTATCGATATTAAGTTCTTGGAGTGTTTCATCAATCGCATTACGGATATTGGTTTTGTAACTCTTATCGATCTTATCTGTTTGAATCTCAACTACCGGGTACACCTTTTTGATATTGTTGAGAATAAAGAAAGACTCTGCTTGAAGCAGGGTGATAATACATAGTAAAAGAACAGTAAGAAACTTCATAAAAAAGCCTTTTTATTTGATATGCGGAATTTTATCAAAAGATTTTAAAGCAATGATGAGGTTTTTAGAATATTATCAATAAGGTTTAACCTGTGTATGTTACTATAAGGGAATACTAGATGGTACATAGGAAAGAAAGTGCTGGTAAACAAACTTTTTGAAACAGCGATTATCGGAAGCGGTGTTGCAGGAACTTCACTACTCTTTACCCTGGCAAGATATACCGACATCAAAGATATCATCATCTTTGAAAAATATGAAGAGGTCAGTTTGCTCAATTCTAACCCAAAGGCAAATTCCCAGACACTGCATGTAGGTGATATCGAAACCAATTACACTTTTGAGAAAGCGAAAAAAGTTAAAAAAGCATCATCCATGATCAGCAATTTTATCCATCATTTTGGAGGGGTTGGAGAGATCGGCTTTATTCGTAACAAAATGGTACTTGCTGTAGGTACAGATGAGATAAAAAAACTCAAGAGACGTTTTGAGGAATTTAAAGAGCTTTATCCCTATCTTGAACTATGGGATGAAGAGAAACTTATGCAGATCGAGCCAATGCTTCTGGATGGACGTACTGAGCCGATCATGGCAATGGGCGCATCAGGACAGATCACGACAATAGACTTCAAGAAGCTCAGTGAGCGTTTCGTACAAGAAGCGATCAATACAGATAAAAATATCCAGATGCGTTACAATGAAGAGGTGACCAAGATCGTACGCCTGGATGACGGCACTTATGAGATAACGACAGATACGACACGTTTCAATGCCAAGAGCGTTGTGGTCAATGCAGGTTCCTACTCCTTGCTCTTTGCACAGTCGATGGGATATGGGCTGCATTATGCCATACTGCCGATCGGCGGGAGCTTTTTCTTTACAAAAAAGAGACTGCTTAACTCTAAGGTATACACCATGCAAAATCCAAAACTTCCTTTTGCTGCGGTGCATGCAGATCCTGACTGTACACAGGGATGGAAAACGCGTTTTGGACCGACAGCTTTTGCATTGCCTAAACTGGAACGCTATCACAGTTTGCATATCAAGGACTTTTTTGCTGCACTGAATATCGATAAGGATGTGACTTCGGTCTATATGAATCTGCTCAAAGATAAGACCATCAGACGTTATATCCTTAGAAATGTTATCGAAGAGTTGCCATGGCTGGGTAAGGATGTTTTTCTCAAAGACGCTCAGAAGATCATTCCCTCACTTGAAGCAGATGAGATCAGGTTTGCAGAAGGGTATGGCGGTATGAGGCCGCAGATCATTGATAAAGAGAAACACGAACTGTTATTAGGAGAAGCCAAGATCGTGGATACCGGAGTCATCTTCAACATGACTCCAAGCCCTGGTGCATCAAGCTCTCTCTTTATTGCGCATCAGGATGCGCTGGCAGTGTGTGCTTATCTGAATGCCTCTTTTGATGAAGAAAAGCATGCAGCGGAGATACAGATACTTTAACGAAGAGAGACTTCTACTTTGCCTCTTCAGCCATTTTGAGCTCTATACTTTTCTTGACATTGAGCTGCTGCTGTGCAAACCATTGTGTAGTTTCCAACTTTGGAAACACTGTACTCATAATGTCAAGCGGTGAGCTATCCCATTTGCTTGCATTGTCAGTAATGGTCCATCCAAGCTGGTTCAGTACATAAGAGAATATTTGGTTCATGATCTGATAACCAGACTTGATAGCTGCCTGGTCTTTGTTTTTTTCGTGTTCTAAAAGACTTTTTACCAGTTGCTTACGCAGGTCTCTGTTGTATTGTGCTTTGATACTCTCAATGATCTCATCATGTGTCATGCGTTTACCTTTGATCGGGGGTTGAATTTAGTGACGATATTGTACTATGATAGTGTTTAAAGGAGTGTAGATGAACTTTCAAGAACTTGACCGATATATACTCTCCAAGTCCAATGTAACCTATGACTATCCATTTGATGAGAAGGTCCGTGTTTACAGGATAGCAGATAAGATGTTCGCTTTGACGATGAATGAAGAACCATTAGAGATCAATCTCAAATGCAACCCTATCTATGCATTGGAGCTACGTAGTCTTTATCAAGGGATCAGGGCAGGGTACCATATGAACAAAAAACATTGGAATACCGTTACATTGAGCGATTCGGATGTCGATGATGAAACAATAAAAGAATTAATCGATCACTCTTTTGAGCTGGTATTTACTAAACTGCCCAAAAAGGTACAACGAAGTTTACAGTGAAGCTACTCTTCTCTTAGCTCTTTTTGCTATACTCCACGAAATGAACAGTGAATTATTAGAAAAGATACGCAAACATCATCAAATGAGTGAAGGAAGAGAAAAACTCTTTTATGATCTAGCCGGTATTGAATCCAAAATCTGGGAAGATATCGAGTCTCAAATGATCATCAACTGGTCAACACTCTTCAGCCAGATAGCTGCAAAAGCACGGCAACAGATTGTAATCACAGAGGTGGATACCCAAGCATCGTACAGTTACAGCGAGCTTGAAGATGCATCAGAAAAGATCAAAGCATTCATACTGGCAACTACAGATGATCATCATATCGGATTACATTATCATAACAGTTTTGCTTTTATGGCTGCACTGATCGGTATCAATAAGGCAGGGCGTATCGCTATTCTTTTTAATAACCGTGAACCACAGGACAGATTGATAACACTGGCAGAAACCACTTCGGTCAAGACGGTACTTGGCGACCCGGTGGGAGATCTGGAACGTTATGAGATAGAGAAGATCATGCTAAGTGAGCAGAGGTATCACTCTAGGTACGGGATACATACTACGACACTGGACGATCCTGCTTTTGTGATATTTACCAGCGGTACCAGCGGACCGAGCAAACCTGCACTTTTTTCTCACCGCCGTATGATAGGTGCAGGTGTGGCATGGGGACTGCGTACAGGAATGGACAGCAGTGACAGCTGTTATATCGCATTGCCGCTCTATCACGGTAATGGACTGGCCGTTGCCTTCTCTGCAGTAGTCTTTAGCGGAGCTAGGTCGGTACTGCGTCCGAAGTTCTCGGTGACACATTTCTGGGATGATATCAATCGCTACGGATGTACCCATATGGTCTATATAGGAGAGCTTTGGCGTTATCTACGTACTACAGACGATGGTGATATGAACCCAAACACCTCACTTAAAGTGATCTTCGGAAACGGTTTGAATAAAACACTTTGGGAAGAGGTCATCAGACGTTACGGGATCGAACATGTGGTTGAACATTTTGGTGCGACGGAGATGCCCGCAGGGGCACTTACTAACTGGTTTGATATTCCGGGTTACTGTGGTTATCTACCGCCTGATGATCCTAAGGCGCAGGAGATGGTTCTGGTCGATGAAGATCTGAAAACAAACGCACACAGGGGTGAAGCACTTTTTGTCGTTCCCAGCGGGAAATATCGCGGTTATATGGATGAGAGTCTGGATGAGAGAAAATTGGTGCGTAATCTCTTTACGAAGGGAGATCTGTGGTGGCGATCAGGTGATCTGTTAGAGCGTAATGAAGAGGGGTTTTTTACTTTTATTGAACGGATGGGTGACACCTACCGCTTTAAAGGTGAGAATGTTGCCTGTGTGGACGTAGAGGAAGCCATACGCAGTGTAGGCAAGTTTGATGAAGTAGTAGTTTACGGTATCACCCTGCCTCATGTCGATGGAAAGATCGGGATGGCTTCACTGGTAAGCAGTAAATTCTTTGGTATAGAAGATGCAAATGCGCTCTATGAGAATCTGAAAGATAAGGTTGCCTCTTATGCACTGCCTTATATCCTTAGAGTTCAGAAAGAAAAGCACCATACCACCTCGACACTGAAGATACAGAAGGCACATTTGGCAAAAGAAGGGATAGAAAGATTTAAAGAATTGCAGCACTATATTCTGCTTGATGGGGGTTATCAGCCTTTGGATGAGCAGACCTATAAGGGTATAATAGAAGGAAAGATAGTGTTGGGTATAAAGGGTAAACGATGAGAATGGTCGCAACAAGACTGCATACTACCAATGACGATGTAAAGATCAATGTCGATCATGTAAGAGAGTGGTGCGAGCATGTACTGAACTACTGTGATTTACTAATAGTTGTTGTGGACAAACACTATTTTGAAGCGACCAAGGATATACTTTACGGGTTTGGTGAGAAGATCAAACTCTTTCATATAGATCCTTGGATCAGCTACACACAGCCGCTTAATCTTATGGTGGAAAAGGCACTTTCACTAGGAGCAAAAGAACTTCTTTTTCAGAGTATTGAAGTGACGATATCCCTAGAGGATATGGAACGCTTGGAAAAACATCTCGATGGCAACACTTTGGTGGTGGGAGCAAAACTCTGTGAAGGGCATGGTGATGAAGGGGAGACCTGTAAACTCGATGGCTGGACTACACCATGGAATACTTTGGCATTATGGAATCTAAGCAAGCTGGCATTGACAGGTTTCCTGAGTGTCTCTAGCGGTAACTATGAGAACGTACCCGGTGGTGTAGAAGAGGTTGTGACCATTTCGCTGTTGCAGCGTCTCAAACCTTACAGTATGAACGCCAAGGTAATACACTTGGACTCTGTTGAGTGGGATACAGAATGGAGTTCAGAGGAGCGTCAAGCATACCATGAAATGAAAATGGCCTCCAAAGATGAACGTGCAAAGATACAACTGGCAGCACTTGGGGTTGATGCAGGAGATGTGATATTTGTAAAGGATAGTAATGATTGATGTATTGATTGTCGGTATCGGTGAATATGTTACAGGATTATCAGGTGAAGGGGTTGCGAAGTCAGATAAAAGTTTTGGCGTGATCGCACTCAGTCTTTTTGATATGAGAGAACGGGGCTTGGTAGGAGAGATACATCTAGCCGGAAGAGATGCCAAACGGTTTGATCTGATATGGGAGCATTTTGATAAGAACCTAAAATCTGCCTATCCGTTCCTTGATACATCATTTCATGCATACCCTGAAGAGGGTTACAGTGATGAAGCCTATAAAGAGGCACTGAACCAGATGCAAGAAGGTTCATGTGTGATGATCTTCACCCCGGATGATACCCATTTCCAGATCGCTAAAGATGCATTGGAAGCAGGGATGCATGTACTCGTTGCCAAGCCGTTGGTCAAAACCACGACTGAGCATCTTGAGCTGCAGAGACTTGCAAAAGAAAAAGGGCTTTTACTGATGCTGGAGGTACATAAGCGTTTCGATCCTATCTATGCAGATGCAGTAGATCAGATACGTACATTCGGGGATTTTTCTTTGATGCACAGCTATATGAGCCAGCCGAAGACTCAGCTGGATACCTTTGCAAGCTGGGCCGGGATCAGTTCGGATATCAGCTACTATCTCAATGCCCATCACATCGATCTGCTTTGCTGGGCAGTACAGGATTTTGCCAAGCCTGTCTCTGTGGTGGCTACGGCTTCAACAGGTGTGGCGGATAAAAAACTAGAGCGTGAAGTGGAAGATACGATCACTCTGACGGTGCAATGGGAGAATTTGCAAAGTGGGGCACTAGGTACCAGTGTACACACCGCCTCATGGATCGCTCCGCCTTCTGATGTACATTCCCAGCAGAGGTTTTTTTATATGGGACATACAGGTGAGGTCAATATCGACCAGGCTCACAGAGGATACGGCATCTCTACCGATAGAGTTGGATACAAAAGTGCCAATCCGCTTTTTATGAAGTATACTCCAAGAAACGGAAAATTCGCAGGTCAGCAGGGCTACGGGTACCAAAGCATAGAGACTTTTGTACGTTCATCAGATGAACTTTCGAAAGAGCCAACGAAGCTGGCAGCCTACAATAAAACTTTGCCTACTATTGAGAATACATTGAATGTCACAAAGATACTGGAAGCAGGTCGTAAGAGTTTGGATGAAGGGAAAGTAATATTTTTGTAAGTAGAAGTACGCTCTTTGTTTAGAGTGTCCTTCTACTATTCTCCTACTATCTCTTTATAGTTTATCTTGGTAAGATTTTCATAGCGTTTATACATCTCTTTGGCATGAAATGCTGCCGTGTCTAAAAAGCTCTCAGCAGCCTCAGCGTTCATATGTTCAACCATTTTAAAACGAGCTTCATTATACATATATTCTTTGACTGGGATCTTAGGGCCCTTGTAGTCCAGTTTCATAGGATTTTCTCCCAAGGCTTCTAGTGCCGGGTTGTATCTGAATGTCGGCCATAAGCCACACTCCACTGCAAGCTTTTGTTGATCCATTCCATGTTTGAGATCATAGCCGTGGGCGATACAGTGAGAATAGGCGATGATGATTGATGGACCGTCATACTGCTCTGCTTCGATGAATGCTTTAAGCGTCTGAGGTTCACTTGCCCCCATAGCAACACGTGCGACATAGACATTCCCGTAGGAGACCGCCATCATGGCAAGGTCTTTAGGCAGTTGTGGTTTCCCTCCTGCAGCAAATTTCGCTACTGCACCTGTCGGAGTGGCTTTGGATTGTTGGCCACCTGTATTGGAGTAGACTTGTGTATCAAGTACCAGGATATTGACATTTTTGCCGCTTGCAAGTACATGATCCAAACCACCATACCCTATATCATAAGCCCAGCCGTCTCCACCGATGATCCAGACAGATTTTTTGACCAGATAATCCGCAAGGCTCAGAAGATCTTTTGCTGCATCATCTTTCAGGTTTTCCAGTTGTGATTTAAGTGTTTCTACACGTTCACGCTGGGCAGTGATCTCTTCTTCTATTGTCTGCTCAGCTTGTAGTATAGCTGTAACAATTGCGCTGTCCAGTCTGTCTGAAAGTTTTTCAAGCAGCTCTTTGGCCTGTATCTCATGTTTGTCGATCGTCAGCCTGAATCCCAGTCCAAACTCAGCATTATCTTCAAAGAGTGAATTGGACCATGCAGGCCCGTGTCCTTCTTTGTTTTTACTCCAAGGAGTAGTTGGAAGGTTTCCTCCATAGATCG
The DNA here is from genome assembly GCF_030347965.1 of Sulfurovum zhangzhouensis. Lineage (NCBI taxonomy): Bacteria > Pseudomonadati > Campylobacterota > Epsilonproteobacteria > Campylobacterales > Sulfurovaceae > Sulfurovum > Sulfurovum zhangzhouensis. The sequence continues at coordinate 311,764 of NZ_JAQIBD010000002.1, read as the reverse complement.
AAGAACATCCCGTTGCATTGGCTACGATCATACGGTCACCGAAAAGTTGTGTTGCCAGCTTGATGTAGGGTGTCTCACCACATCCTGGACATGCTCCCGAAAACTCAAACAGCGGCTCCAAAAACTGGCTCTCTTTGACTTTGCTATGGTCAAGTTTTGAACGGTCATAATTTGGTAAAGAGAGAAAATAATCCCAGTTTTCTATCCCTTCTTCTTTGATAGGGTGCTGTGGGCGCATATTGATCGCTTTGAGGTTTGGATCGGTTTTGTTTTTTCCCGGGCATACCTCTACACAAAGTGAGCATCCCGTACAGTCTTCCACTGCTACCTGTATCGTAAAGGACTCATCTTCACTAAAGTTTTTTCCTTTGGCTTTGATACTCTTGAAAAGTCCGGGTGCTTGTGTAAGAGAAGTGTTTTCTACGACTTTGGAGCGGATAACTGCATGTGGACAGACAAATACACAGGTGTTACACTGGATACAGGACTCCGGGTCCCAGACCGGTACTTCCTGGGCGATATTTCTTTTTTCGTACTGTGTGGTACCGCTTGGCCACGTACCATCTGCCGGGATCTGGCTCACAGCAAGTTCATCCCCTTTGCCTTCGATCAGATGTGCTGTGACATTGGCCACAAACTCACTGACTTTTCCTTTCACGGCACGCTCTAAAGGCAAGGTACTTTCTGCACTCTTGGGAATAGAGACCTCATAGAGATGCTCCAGTGTGCTGTCGATCGCATCTAAGTTGCTTTGAACGATTGCATCGCCTTTTTTCCCATAACTTTTCTGGATGGAAGCTTTGATTTCTTGGATAGCCTCATCCAGCGGAAGTATCTTGGAAATGTTAAAAAAGCAGGTCTGCATGATCGTATTGATGCGCCGGCCAAGCCCATACTCTTTGGCTACTCTGTAGGCATCTATGACATAGAACTTGATCTCTTTTTGGATGATCTCTTCCTGGATCACACGAGGCATACGACGCCACACTTCTTTAGGGTCAAACGGTGAGTTCAGTAGGAATACCGCTCCTTTTTTGGCATGCTGCAGAATGTCGAACTTCTCCATAAAGACACTTTGGTGGCAGGCTACAAAGTCAGCTTTCTCTATAAGATAGGTTGAGTGTATTGCAGAAGGGCCGAAACGGAGATGAGAGGTGGTCATCGAACCTGATTTTTTGGAGTCATAGACAAAGTAGCCTTGTGCAAAAAGATCGGTATGGGTTCCAATGATCTTGATGCTGTTTTTGTTCGCCCCTACAGTCCCGTCAGAGCCCAGTCCAAAGAAGATCGCTTCATAGGTCTTCTCATCAGGTATTGTGAAGGTATGGTCCCACTCTAGTGAGGTATGGGTGAGATCATCATGTATCCCTATGGTAAAGTGGTTCTTTGGATGAGGTTTTTTGAGCTCGTCAAATACGGCTTTGACCATGGCAGGAGTGAACTCTTTGGAGGAGAGCCCGTACCTCCCGCCTATGATATGGGGTCTTTCAAAGCCAAGCATCTCCTCTTCAAGTGCTTCATTGACAGCCCCGACGATATCCAGATAGAGCGGTTCTCCAAGAGCTCCGGGTTCTTTAGTGCGGTCAAGTACTGCAACACGCTTGGTGGTTTTTGGCAGGCTGTTGATGAAGTGTTTGATCGAAAACGGACGGTAAAGCCTGACCTTGAGCACACCTGTTTTTTCACCCTGGGTATTGAGGTATCTCACACACTCTTCTACGGCTTCAGCACCTGAGCCCATGATCACGATGACCGACTCTGCATCATCACAACCGGCATAGTCAAAGAGGTGATAGCTTCGTCCTGTCAACTTGGAAAACTGATCCATAGCCTCCTGTACGATATCTGGAGTCTGCTGATAATAGGTGTTGACACTTTCCCGACCCTGGAAATAGACATCAGGGTTTTGCGAGGTACCGCGTATGAAAGGATTGTCAGGAGTAAGTGCACGCTTTCTGTGTGCTTTGACCATCATATCATCAATCATGGAACTCATGGTTGACTCATCGATCAGGGTGACTTTGTTGATCTCGTGTGAGGTACGAAAACCGTCAAAAAAATGGAGGAATGGGATACGGGATTTGAGAGTGGCAGCTTGAGCGATGAGTGCAAAGTCATGGGCTTCCTGTACAGAGTTTGAATCCAGCATGGCAAATCCAGTCTGGCGTACGGACATCACATCGGTATGATCACCGAAGATGGAGAGCCCCTGGGCTGCAAGTGAGCGGGCTGCGATATGAAATACCGTAGCTGTGAGTTCACCTGCGATCTTATTCATATTGGGGATCATCAAAAGCAACCCCTGTGAAGCAGTAAAGGTGGTTGTCAGAGCACCGCTCTGAAGCGCACCATGCACCGCACCGCTGGCACCACCTTCACTTTGCATCTCTATGACCTCAGGTACAGTGCCAAAGATGTTTTTTTCTCCCTGCATGGCATAGAGATCACTTAGTTCACCCATGGGGGAGGCCGGGGTGATAGGGTAGATCGCTATGATCTCATTGAGCTTATAGGCTACCCGTGCAACCGCTTCATTTCCATCTATCATTGCTACTGAAGACTTCATCTACACCCCTTATTTGTCATTTTCCTATTATAGCATGTAGATTGACAATACTACTCGTGTAGGTGAAACTATGAATGTTTTATTGATATGAGTAGATGTATTGTATGATTTTATAGTGTGAGATATGACATTAAAGTTTTTATGTATATTAATGGCATAAAAACTTTAATGCAGTACACGAGAATTATCCTCTGATCTGTCCGTTTCCGTAGATCTTGAACTTATAGGTAGTAAGCCCTTCTATCCCCATAGGACCTCTGGCATGCAGTTTGTTGGTACTGATACCTACTTCTGCACCAAATCCGAATGCACCACCGTCAGTGAATCTTGTAGAGGCATTGACGTAAACTGCAGCAGCATCTACAGCATTTAAAAACTCCTCAGCAGTTGTGATATTTTCCGTGATGATCGCTTCAGAGTGTCCTGAACCAAACCTAACGATATGGTCTATTGCACCTTCAACACCGTCTACGACTTTGATGTTCAGGATATTTGCTAGATACTCTGTATCATAGTCCTCATCCGTTGCATGTTCCACATCGATGATCGCTTGTGTTCTACTGTCACCTTTGAGCTCTGTATGGGCTGCATCAAATGCTTCTTTGAGTCTTGGAAGCATCTCTTCAGCGATACTGCTGTCTACTAGAAGCGTCTCCATCGCATTACAGACACCCGGTCTTTGCACCTTGGCATTGATAGCGATCTTGATCGCATTTTCTCTGTTGGCATCTTTATCGATATAGGTATGGCATTGACCTTTGTCATGTTTGACCACACTAACAGTTGCATTTTCACTGACATGTTTGATAAGTCCCGCTCCGCCTCTTGGGATGATCAGGTCTACATACTTGTCCATTTTGATCAGTTTGTCCACACCTTCTCTTGATGCATCAGGGATAAGAGAGATCAGTGCACGAGGAAGGTCATTGGCTTCCAAAACATCTTGAAGGATCTTAGCGATACTCTCATTGGAGTTTTGAGCTTCTTTCCCACCTTTGAGTACACAGACGTTTGAACTCTTAAAACAGAGTGCTGCAGTATCCGAGGTTACGTTAGGACGGCTTTCATAGATGATACCGATTACACCGATAGGTATAGTGACCTTTTGCATATGCAGACCATCTTCAGTCACCCATCCATCCAAGATACGACCTACAGGGTCTTTGAGTGCAGCGATCTCCTCGATCGCCACTGCCATTGCTTCGATCCTTTTTTCATCCAGAAGGAGTCTGTCCATCAAAGATGATGAGAGGTTACTTTCCTCTCCGGCTTTCATATCCAAAGCATTGGCATTGATCAGTGCTTGTGTGTTGTCTCTAAGCCCCTGTGCCATTTCTAAGAGTATTCTCTTCTTCTCAGCACCGCTGATCGTCATCAATATACGGCTGGCGTTTTTTGCTTCTTTTAAAAATGCCTCCATAATGCTCCTTTATGCTTCAACGTAAGTACAACAGTAATCAGTCACTGTCTTGATCTTAAGATCGAATGACGAGTTCGCTGGAACGTTGAATGTTTCAGGTGTATGAAGTGTCTTCCACTCTTCACCCGGAAGTCTGATCTCCAGTTCTCCGCTCATCATCTCCATGATCTCTGCATCTTGTGTATTGAATGTATAGTCTCCAGGCAGCATCACACCCAATGTTTGTCTTGTACCGTCTGCCAAAGTGATCGCTCTGCTTGTTACTTTCCCATCAAAATAAATGTTTGCTTCTTTGATCATTGAGATATTTTCTAGTTTTGTCATTGTTTTACCTTTTTATAGTTTATTTAGTTTTTTTCTTTAAGTTCTTTGGCTTTTGCATAGGCATCAGCGATCGCTTCCATCATTCCATTACGTACATTACCTCTCTCAAGTGCTGCATAACCTGCTGCAGTGGTACCACCTGGGCTCATTACCCCATCCTTGATCAATGCAGGGTTTTCATTGGCAATCAGTGCTGCAAAACCTTCAAAAAGTCCTGCTACGAGCTCTTGGGCATCTGCACGTTTGAGTCCTTGTTGGACTGCTCCGTCAGCCAAAGCTTCAGCAACAAGTGCCAAAAATGCAGGACCGCTTCCGGCAACCCCTGTAGCGATATCCAACTCATTCTCTGTAGCTACCCACAGCGTTCTACCGATATTGTTGAAGATCTCCAGTGCAGTTGCTTTAAGTGAGATATCCCCTGTTATTGTTGTCATAGACTTAAGGTAGCTTGCACCAAGGTTTGGCATCGTTCTGATAAACTTTTTTGCATGAAGCTGTGACTTTAGGCTCTCGATCGAAGTCCCTGCCAATACTGAAAAGAGAGTTTCAGCTTCCCCTTTGAGTTTAGGAGCGAGATCCGGAAGAGAGTAAGGTTTGACTGCCAGTATAATGTGTTTACCTGTGATATCTTCTGTCTCATCCATCACTTTAGTCGTAATTTGAGGGAGCTTTTCTTGAAGTGCGGCCAAGGAAGCCGCATTTCTGCCCAGTACCTCTATTTCGTACTTTCCTACCATACCCTCTATCAGTGCTTTTGCCATATTGCCATTGCCAATGAATGTAAGTTTCATGAACTGCCTTTATGCTTGTTATTATTTGGAACCACCCTTGTGTTTACTTCAAAATACTTTTCATTTTCAATAAAAGTACACTGATATGAAAACTGTTTCGCTTTTGCGGTCCCATTTCCCTCATATTTGTTTTGTATTATATCAAGATACATTTTTAATCTACGTTTTATACGCCTTCAATATGAAGATAAAAGTTTAATATCTTGGAGATTTACTTCGTTAACATGAGTTTTTCTGCAATCATTCCTTGTATCACGGCTGCTGCTAGAATGTAAAAGCTCAGAATCACTGTAAAAGTTATACCAAAATAGCCGGCCATCATAGGCAGCCAGGGGACTTTGATCGAACGGGCATAGAAAAATGCGATGATCAAGCTGTCTTTGACCCCGTGTGCACGCAGATCGCTAAGCATCGGATACCAGACATAACCTGGTCCATGACTGAAGACCCCACTGATAATGGCAATAAGCCAACCTTTCAATCCGCTCTTTTGTCCAAGATATTGAGAGATTTTTTTAGGTTGAATGTATGAATTGATAAAAGTCATTAAAAAAAGTACTACCAACAATATAGGCAGAACGGTTTTGAGAACACTTAGACTGCTGATCAATGCACTATAGGCAGAGGTTGGATTGAGGAATGCTGCTAAAAGATATAAAGATATGACTATGAGCAGCATTATATGGCCAATGCTTTTTTGTTTTCCTTTGATCGTCATATGACAACCTCCAGAGTATAGACAGTTACCAAAGAAACAAGTATCGAAAAGAGAAAACTCAACAGGTTTCTAACCAGTGTGAATCTCATCCCGAACAAAGAGTACTCCAACGGCAGTTGTACCAAACCAAGCGTCACAAATGAGAGGATGAATGCAGTGATCGCATAAAGAGAGATCCCCTGATCATTCAACTCTCCGCCGATGATATAGCTGATAAAGGGCTGACCAACTGAGATAGCCCCGGTAATTGTTCCTATCAGCGTGTCATAAAGTGTAGAACCGGTAAAAAAAGAGTGGATCATCTGTGGTGTGATGTAGGTTTGGAAAAGTCCTACCAGGCCGATCACTGCCAGCAGCATCGGGGCGATAGTATAAAGCGTGCGCAATGCATTTTTAAATGATTGGGTAATGATGCTTTTCTCTGTTTTCATAAGACAATTATATTCTATTTTATTATAGATGTTAGCAGCGTAAGCTGGAGTAGGAAAAGTTTTACTCTTCCATACCTCTTAATCTTTTGATAAATCCGTTTTGCAGTATTTTGTTTGGATCTTCTTGATCCACATAGCTCCAGAATGCATCCCATTGAGGATAGGCACGCTTGAAGTCTTCAGTTGTGATACGGAACTGTTTACCCCAGTGTGGTCGTCCCTGGTATTTGAGCAGGATGTTGTCAATCTCTGTAAAGTAACGCTGATACTCAGGATGCCTATAATAAGGGAAGTGTATCTTAGTACCGATCCAGCAAGTGTTCATACCGTAAGAAGGGCTCATCCAGTAGTTGTCATTTTTGACAAAACGTACTTCAACGGGTGTATCCACATAGATACCTTTTTCTTCGATCATCGCGATCACCTCTCTAAAGACATTGAAGGTATCTTTGATATCAAAAGCATACTCGACAACATCCTGTTTAAGCAGATGGGGAAGAAAAAATGCCCAGTGCGCATCGTAAACACTCTCGTTATATTCAGGAAGCAAAATACGGCTCATAAAACGGTTGATCTTAGGGACAAGTGAACGTTTGAATGAGGCAAAGAAGAGCAAGAACTCATGAAAGAGGTTGTTGATCAACAGTCCGGTGGTAAAGTAGGTCATAAACTTTTTGTAGACACCTGACCGTGGTTTATCGGTTCGGTTTCCCAGCCAGACCATAAAGTCTTTGGTATGCGGGATCCAGATGAACTTAAAGTGATCATTCCCAGCTAACAGCTGATCAAACTGTGCCTCGATTTCATCAAAAGGCATCTTTTTTTCTATGACTTCCAGTTTAAAGTAGGGTTCACACTGTAGTGTGATCTTGGTGATGATACCCAGTACCCCGAGTCCCACCGCATAGATTGCAAATGCTTCATCTGTATTCTTGATACGTTTTTTCTCTCCTGTAGGTGTAATGATCTCGAAAGCTGTGACAAAAGAGCTGAAGATTGAGTAGTTGATCCCGCTTCCGTGGTATCCTGTCGAGCAGGCACCTGCAAGATTATCAAAGATGTTGGTACCTAGGTTAGAGAGTGAAAGACCCATATTTTTCAGATATTTGATGAGATCCGGCATCATGATACCTGCTTCAAAAGTAACCTGATTGTGTGCTTTATCCACTTCCAACACTTTATCCATTGACTTTAGTGAGAGTAGGATACCGTCTTCATCAGGACAGAAGATATCATTATATGAATCTCCGCCACCTACGACTTTGAGTTTCTTTCCTTGTTCGTTGGCTTCTTTGACCAAAGAGATGATCTCTTCTTCACTTTTTGGGTAGCGTACTTGACTGACCTTGCAGCTACACGTTCTGGCCCAGTTGGTTTTAATGCTTCGTAATATTCTCATAGGTGCAAATATACAAAGAAGCTACTTAGTACAGGGTTAACGTTAAGCTTGAAAAAGTTATAACATCTATAAAGAAATGAGGAGTTTGAATGAGCAGATCTCTTAATGTACTGGGTGAGCCGTTGGAACCATGCAGTCTAAAACCATTGACAGGATTTTATCGTGACGGTACCTGTTTTTCTGATGAGAACAATCCCGGGTATCATGCAGTCTGTATCTATGCTACTGAAGAATTTTTGGCATACTCAAAAAAAGTAGGTAATGATCTCTCTACACCGATACCTGAGTACAATTTTGCAGGGGTCAAACCCGGGCAGAGCTGGTGCCTTTCAGGACCGCGTTTTATACAGGCCCTGCAAGATGGAATGGCACCGAATATTTTTATTCATGCGACACATGAGCGTATGCTTGAACTGGTTGACCTTGAGATCCTTAAAAAGTATGCAATAGACCTGTGATCAAGAAGGGGAAAGAGTGACAAAAGAACGTGAGGGAGAATGGTTTATGGTCGGATCAGCATTCTTTGAGAGCTGGTTCCCCATCTTTTCTATCTCTGCCATGGCTTATGTAGGTGCATTGCATACCTATGCCTACTCTTTGGTGGTTGCATTGTTTTTCTTTTTGGTGATCATGTACCGCCGGGCAAGGTTTAGTGAGCTTCGTATTAAGCAGGCTTATCCCGATCTGTTATGGACGACATTTTGGATAACAACACTTTTTGTTCTGATATTTATAGGCATGCAGTATACCACTGCAGGCAATATGGCGGTGATCATCTTTTTACAGCTTCTGTTTTCCTATCTTTACTTCAATCTTTTGGGTCATGAACAGATGCATAAATTTCACCTATTTGGCGCTTTGATAATGGGGATAGGGGCTTTAGTGATCTTGATCCCAGAGGATATGGCATTCAATAGGGGGGACTTACTTATCTTGGTAGCTGCAGCGATTGCCCCGGTTGCCAATCTTTATCAAAAACGTGCCCGTGAATACTGTTCTTCTGAGACGATTTTGGCATTTCGTACTGTTATCGGATTGCCTGTAGTGGCAATGATGGCGTTTTTGTTCGAACCTACTGTTTCCATGGAGATGCTTAAACAGGCGATGCCTTATATTTTTCTCATTGGAACGATCGTTTATGTAGGTTCAAAGATACTATGGATAGAAGCGCTGCATCGTACATCGATCACCAAGGTAAGCGCGATGATGGGGCTGATGCCGGTGATGACGATCATATTTGCTTATCTTTATCTGGGAGAAGTACCGCAGCTGCGCCAGGTATTTGGTATTATCCCTGTAGTCGCAGGCGGTTATCTATTGACCAGGCCGCTTACACAGCAGTAATAAAATGATAGGGTTCAAAAGATGAAAGATATACGGATATGTTATGTTGGGGATTCATTTGTAAACGGTACAGGAGATCCGGAAAAGTTAGGTTGGTGTGGACGGCTTTCAGCAATGAGTCAGAGTGAAGATAGAGAGATCACACATTATAATCTGGGAGTGAGAAGAGAAACTAGTACCGATATCCTTAAACGTTGGAAACATGAAGTGTCATGCAGGTTTATTGATAGTGAAGATACTTATGTGGTCTTCTCTTTTGGTGTAAATGATACTGTATGGGAAGAAGGTGGAGTACGTGTAGGACTGAATGAAAGCCTTGCTAGTCTGGAAAATATACTGCTGGAAGCAAAAGAAAGCTATCCTGTGATCATGATAGGACCTACACCAGTGAATGATGCAGAACAGAATGAACGTATTAAAAAGTATGATGAAGTTTACAAGGAGTTTTGCGAAGAACATTTTGTGGCTTACCTATCTATCTTCGATACCTTGGCAGCTAATGCCATCTGGGGCAAAGAGGTTTCAAGTAATGATGGAGCCCATCCTTATGCAAAAGGGTATAAACTTTTAGCCGAGATTATCTATGAATGGGATACATGGTGGTTTAAGGGATAACCGGCACCTTTAAGTCATGAGTCAGTGTTGTATATCCTCCTCTGCTCTCCTTTAGAGTGTTTGTTGTTTTATCTGTTTTAAGATATCTTCTACACAGCAGGCTACCATTTCATAAACCTTTTCAAATCCCTCAAAACCTTTGAAAAAATAAGGATCAGGTACATCTGCACCCTTGTAGCCTCCAAACTCTCCAAGTCTGAATACCTTCTCAAAACCAAAAGCTTTCAGGTCTGCTTGGTTTTGGGTATCCATTGCGATCACATAGTCAAATGAAGTGATATCCAGTTTTGTGATAGGACGTGAACGCTGTCGGGAGATATCGATGCCATTATTTTGTGCTACTTTGATAGAGTTGTGACAGGGAGCTTCCCCTTCATGCCAGTTACTTGTCCCTGCTGATTCTACATAAAGTGGAAGGCTGTATTCATCGATATGTTTTTGAGCAACCCCTTCAGCAAGAGGAGACCTGCAAATATTGCCTAAACAGACAAAAAGGACTTTTTTATGACTAGACATTGAATGCCTTACTGAAATGGATTTTCATGGTTGTCATTGATCTCTCCTGAAAGTGTTACTGTGGTTTATTATCATAGACTTCGTAACGATAATGTTGCTGTATGCGAGTACTTCGTCTCTTTCCGCGCTAGTATATCACAGCTGACATGGGATCAAGTTAACATTGAATCATTCAAATATTATGTTCAATTTCGAAATAGTTTTGATCCTACGGTCATTTTTATTCCCATTTTTTGACATATTTACTAAAAAGTGTATACTGTCAAAAAAATTTAGGATGTTTGGTGAAGATCAATGTGATTATTGTAGATAAAAAGGGTAAAGAGCCACTCTATGCTCCTCTTATCGAACATTATAAGAAGATTGCCAAACCTTTTGCCAAAGTAGAGGTGATAGAGGTTTTTGATAAAGAGATCGCCAAGGCACATGATATTTCACCCGATGCTGCTCAAAAATCATACACCAAAGCATTAGAAAAGTATTTGAGCAGTGGCTATAATGTCGCACTTGATCCATCAAGCAAGGAAGTGGATAGTCATGATTTTGCCGAATTGCTTAAGGATAAGACAGAAGTCAACCTCTACATTGGCGGTGCCTACGGCTTTGAAGAAGCTTTTTTAACTAAATGTAATAAAGCAATATCATTTGGTAAAATTACGCTTTCACACAAATTAGTGAAAATTGTATTGCTTGAACAGATCTTTAGGGGGCTGTCCATCAATAACAACCATCCATATCATAAATAGGACAAGGAAGATGTTAAAAAAAGAAGAAATGCAGGTTTTCAGCGAAAAGCTAAGTGCGAGAAAAAAGCAGATAGAGAAGAACCTGGCAGGTACTGAGCTCGAATTGGATGCAATGCGTGATCTTGAGCTAAATGACGAGGGAGATTTTGCTGCTGCATCTGCTGAAACTATTGTAGATAGCGCGATTTTAACACAGCAACGTAAAGAATTAGCCGAAATTGAACTAGCTTTGGATAAAATAAAAAAAGGTACATATGGTATCTGTGAGATGTGTGAGGAACCTATAGGAAAAAAACGCTTGGAAGTGAAAAACTTTGCTCGTTTTTGTATCACATGTCGGGAGATAACCGAAAAAGAACAAATGTAAAAGGAGGGGTATAAGATGAAGCTTGGTTTATATACATTCGCCACAATCGTACTAATGATAATAGTGGGTGGATTGGCATATACTGTCAATGCAGACCATTATGTAGTTGAATTCATGGGAGTTAACTTGAACTTTCCTGTTGCAGCGTGGCTAGTTTTACCGATGTTTGTACTGTATGTATTTACATTTTTTCATATGCTTGTATATGGACTGAAGAATCATTTTACCCTCAACCGGTGGAAAAAAGATGCACAGACGTTGAATGATGCACTTTACTGGGCATTGCTGAATGAGTCAAAAGAGCAGAAATATTTAATAGAGGATATAGATAAATCTGCAGCATTGCTCTCTTACAGTAATCTTCAAATGAAAGATGGTATGCCTGAGTTAAATCCTAGACTCACAAAGATCACCGGTATTCTCAAAAAGATCCAAAGCGGTGAATATGTTGATCTTAAAGAGCATAAGCTTGCAAAAGTTTTCAATGAAGGAAACCCTTATTTGATCCAAAACAGGCTCAACCGTCT
>NZ_JAQIBD010000001.1:900000-982302 GCF_030347965.1 Sulfurovum zhangzhouensis | reverse complement strand
ATCACAATGGATGTAGATAAAGAGATCAACGGTCTTTCACTTGTAGGTGTTGGTTCAGGAACTACAATTGACCACATTACTGTAAATAAATCAGATGATGACTGTGTGGAAGCATGGGGTGGTACAGTGAATATGAGCAATATCGATGTAAGTGAGTGTACAGATGACCACTTCGATATCGATGACGGTTTCTCAGGAACAGTAACAAACCTTAACGTAGTACAAACAACTGGTAACGCTGGATTTGAGATGTCAGGAACAACTCACGCAACATTTGACGGATTCAGTATCCTTCAAAATGCTTCTGCAAAAGAGGGTGGTATCTACTTCAAGAAAGACGGTATCGGTGGACACTTCCTTAACGGTACGATCACTGATAACGTAGATGATGCTTATGGTGCGATCTATTCATTGAGTGCGGATGGTGTATCTGATACAGTAGATGCAGCGAACACTTCATTTGAGAACATCACGATCAACGGTACATCAACAGGTGCAAGATTCACTGGTACTTCAGCTGCAACGCTTGAAGGAAAATTCAACAAAGGTGCAGGTAATACACCTAAGAGAACAACGACTCTATCAAACAGTATCGCAAGTGATATGACACTTACAAAAGACAAACTATGGTTGATCGACGGTCTTGTAGTTGTAGAGAATGGTGCGACATTGACAATCGAGCCGGGAACTACACTTGCAGCATTTGACGGTACAGGTGCACAGACATCATACATGCTCGTAGATGCAGGTGGTAAGATCATCGCAGACGGTACAGCAGCAGAGCCTATTACATTCACTTCAACAAAAGTTGCGATTGACGGTGCAGCACCGGCAGTAGGGCAATGGGGTGGTCTAACAATCATCGGTAATGCAGGTAACCCGCAAGTTCTTCCATATGAGGTGGATCCTTCATTCGTTGCCGGAGATACAGATCTTGCAGACAACTCAGGTATCCTTAGATATGTGAAGATCCTTAACTCAGGTATCACAATGGATGTAGATAAAGAGATCAACGGTCTTTCACTTGTAGGTGTTGGTTCAGGAACTACAATTGACCACATTACTGTAAATAAATCAGATGATGACTGTGTGGAAGCATGGGGTGGTACAGTGAATATGAGCAATATCGATGTAAGTGAGTGTACAGATGACCACTTCGATATCGATGACGGTTTCTCAGGAACAGTAACAAACCTTAACGTAGTACAAACAACTGGTAACGCTGGATTTGAGATGTCAGGAACAACTCACGCAACATTTGACGGATTCAGTATCCTTCAAAATGCTTCTGCAAAAGAGGGTGGTATCTACTTCAAGAAAGACGGTATCGGTGGACACTTCCTTAACGGTACGATCACTGATAACGTAGATGATGCTTATGCTGCGATCTATTCATTGAGTGCGGATGGTGTATCTGATACAGTAGATGCAGCGAACACTTCATTTGAGAACATCACGATCAACGGTACATCAACAGGTGCAAGATTCACTGGTACTTCAGACGTGACTCTTGAAGGAAAATTCAATGAAGGTACTGGAAACAGCTATTAATCCTTCTTTAAGAGACAAGTAAATACTTGTCTCTTATCCCTCCTCTCTTTTCTCTTTATATATCCCTGTCATAAATTTGTAACAATTTTGTTACCGTTTTGTAACTTTCATAAGTTACTATTCGCCAAATTATACCTCTTGGAGTAAATTATGGCAATGCCTAAAAGAATAGTATCGATGGCGTTAATCGCTAGTTTTATTTGTTCTCCCCAGCTTATGGCTGAAGATGAAATGGTTAAGTCTATCATGGAACTTAGATCCGAAGTAGAGGCTCTCTACAGTCAGATAGATAACAATAAAGATGCTTATAAGTCTCAAATGAAATCTTATGCACTTCAAATCTCTGATAATGAAGCACAGATCAACAGACAAGAGACGGCACTTAAACTGACTCAGCAAAATATTGAGAAAATAGAGCAGAAGCTTGAGGCTGCAGGAAGTACAACCGTTGATCTTAAACCGATCATTGAAGATGCACTCACATCATTGGAAAAAGAGATAAAAGCAGGTATCCCGTTCAAAATTGATGAGCGTGTAGCTGCACTTCATCAAATCAAAAGTGACCTTGAAAATAAAAATATCACACAAGAAAAAGCATTGGCACTTACTTGGGCAAGCTATGATGATGCATTGCGTTTAACCAAAGAGATCGGACAGTTCAAGCAAGAGATCACTTTGGACGGTAAAGCAACAATGGCAAAGATCGCAAAAGTGGGATCAGTAATGATGTTCTTTGCTACACCTGATGATAGAGTAGGTTATGTCAAACAAAACGGAGATAACTATGATTACGTTGTAACGACTGACTCTACAGAACGTGACCAGATCGTTGAACTATTTGATGCTCTACAAAAGCAGATCCGTACAGGATACTTTACTCTTCCTAATGCGTTATTGACAAGAGGAGTTAACTAATGAAAGCGATGATAATGAAATTATTTTTACCTATTTTTACACTTTTCGCACTACTGACAGTGACAAATGCAAGTGAGCTTGATAGAGCATATCAAAAAGAGTATGCATTTCTTAAAGCACAAAAAACAGAACTAGCAAAGAGACTTGAAACAGACAAGGTGCAGCAGGAAAAAGACCTTCAACTTTCTAAAGAGAAAGTAGAAGCACTTCAGTCTACGCTCCTTGAAGTTTCTAAAAATGCAAAAACAAGCAGTGAAAAGCTGGAAAAGCTCTCTAAAGCACTTGCTGATAAAGAGGATAACGGTGGTCTTGTAGGAAATGTCGTAAACCAGGCACGTTTGACGCTTGAGCCGTATGGTGTGAAGATGGGTGATGATAACAAGACTACAGATGTTCAGAAGATACAGCAGGCACTTTCTGTCTCTACTAAACTTTACGGTGAGCTTTCTTCTATAAGAAACGAGAAAGGTGAGTTTTACCTTCCGGATGGGAAAAAAGTAGAAGGCGATATCGTAAAAGTGGGTAATGTTGCAGCTTACGGTATCTCTAAAGATGCAGCAGGTGCACTTGCTCCTGCAGGGAATGGGGCATACAAATTGTGGAATGCTGTAGGTTCATCAGATGATGCCAAAGCGATGTATGCTAAAAAGCCAAATGATACGGTGAATATCTTTGTTTACGAGAACCTGGATAAAGAGGTAGACTATGTAAAAGAGAAAACATTTGTGGAGACTATGGAAGATGGAGGAATCATTGGGTATATCATCTTCGCACTTGGTCTCTTCGGTTTGGTTCTTTTAGGACTAAGAGTGATCAACTTGATGAAAGCAAGTACAAATGTAAATGACATTACTCAGATCGTGGTAGAAAAAGTAGAGAGCGGTAAAAAACATGAAGCACTTGATGCGATCAAAGGATTTGAGGGATCAACTGCCAGAGTAATCAAATCTGCACTTAGAAATATCGATAAAGACAGAGAACACGTAGAAGACGTCATTATGGAAAATATCCTTAATGAAAGTACGCAGATTGACAGATTCGGTGGCTTCGTATTGGTAATCGCAGCTGTAGCACCGTTAATGGGACTACTGGGTACTGTAACTGGTATGATCGAGACTTTTGATGTGATCACAGAATTTGGTACAGGTGATCCGAAGCTTCTCTCAGGCGGTATTTCTGCAGCACTTGTTACGACAATGCAAGGTCTTATTGTAGCAATCCCGCTTCTATTGATCGGAAACCTGCTTTCTGGCTGGGCGCAGGGTATCAAGGACTCAATGGAGCAAAATGCACTACATATCGTAAACCTTTACGAGAAGTACAGAGGCTAAGATGCTTTCGCCATTTGAGTTTGTCGGCAGATTTGTCGAGCTTATGAATGCCGGAGGGATGGTAATGTGGGTACTTTTTGTACTCAATTTCTTTCTCTGGTATGGTTTAGGGTATCGATATTTTATCCTCAAAAGAGGGACAAAAGGAAATGTCCGCAGACTGATTAACAAGCATGAAACAAGAGGTGAAGATCAAGTGATGCGCGGTATGCTTGACTATGCTGTTGTGGATGCCCTAGAAGCTGCCCAAGAGGCTAAAGCTATCGGTGCAAATGTAAGAAAACACATCAACGGTGTGCTGCTTCCATACTATAGTGATGTAAACACCTACAGGATTATGATCAAGACGATAGTAGTTCTTGCACCACTGGTTGGTCTTCTTGGAACGGTTGTAGGTATGATCGAGACTTTTGATGCACTCCAAAACAGTTCGATGTTCTCCCAGGGAGCGAGTATCTCCGGAGGTATCTCAAAAGCACTCTTTACCACTGAACTCGGGCTTGTAGTTGCGGTACCGGGATTGATCATAGGGCGTGTACTTGACAGACAGGCAGAACGTTACGAACTGGAATTTGAACAGATCACAGATATTATATCCACGAAGGATGCTGAATGAGAATTAGACCAAAAAAACAAGAAGTAGATAATGTAGATGTATCTCCATTGATCGATATGGTTTTTATCCTATTGATCTTTTTTATGGTAACCACTACATTTGTTAAAGATATGAAATTGGATATTAACCGTCCTTCAGCTGCAAGTGCGAGTAAGGCAGACTCAAAAGTAGTACGTGTCTATATCGATAATACAGGACAGGTGTATATTGATAATCAACCTGTACAGCTATGGGCAATCCAGAGTAAGTTAAGAGATCTATTAAGAACTTCAACAGAGAAGTCTGTATTGGTTATTTCTGACGATACGATCCCGGTAGAGACATTGATCGATGTTGTAGATGAATGCCGTATGTCAGGGGCAAAAGATGTAGCTGTCTCAACATCAAAAGAGATGGGATAATCTACAATGGCAAAAGTGAAATTTAACAAAGATCGTGCCAAATCATCTGCACTATGGGCTATGGCTATTGGTGCATTGCTTATGGTGGTACTTGTAGTCTCTTTTAATGCGAAGGTTGAAAAGAAAGAGAAAAAAGTCAAAGATCCTATGCGTTATGTGAAAATGGAAAAACTTCCGCCTAAAATGGAGAAACCAAAACCAAAACCAAAACCGAAGCCAAAAGCACAACCAAAAGCGCCGCTTCCTGATCTTGGTGCGATGTTAGGCGGTTTGGCTATGAATATTCCTGAGTTTGCAACAGGGGATATCATCGGTGACGGAAGAAATCTCTTAGGAGATGTAGCAGCAGATGCGGCAATGAGCGAAGGGACAGTGGACAGTAAGCCAAGAGTGATTTCTCGTAGTCCACTTGATTATCCGCCGGAAGCTGCAAAAAAACGTATCAAAGGATATGTAATCGTGAACCTGCTCATTGGTAAAGACGGAAGTGTAGAACTTGCAAAAGTGATCGCTTCAAGTCCGGCAGGAGTGTTTGATCAGGCAGCACTGAGAGGTGTGAGAAGCTGGCGTTTTGCACCGGCAAAGTATAAAGGTAACCCTGTAAAAGTGTGGGCGAAGCAGAAAGTTCGCTTCGATTTAAATTAAGGTAAAAAGATGTTGAAAAAATTATTGACACTATCAGTCGTTTTTTTCTCTGTTCTGACACTTCAGGCAAAAGAGACTGAAGACCAGACGATCAACCATATGGAGATTGCGACTATCATGTATTATGATGGCAAATATGATAAGGCACTTGATGAACTTCAAAAAGCCAAAGAGTCCCATATGGATATTGAGTGGGATAAATATCACAATATGAGAGGTCTTATCTTTCTAAAGGAAGAGAACTATCAATCATCGATCAATGCATTCAAAGAAGCGATTTTGGCAACCCGTAAAAAGGTATATCAACCACCGGTAGAAGATAAGCCCCAAAGAGAATATCTCTTTAAGATATTTTCCAAGAATGATAAGCAGGAAAAACCTGTGGTTAAAACTCCTGTGTTTGATCCTGAAAAGTTGAGAAAAGATCAGATAGAAGAGATCTATATCTATCTTTCTCAAGCTTATTACAAGGCCGGAGAATATCTTAATGCAGTACATGCCTTGGATGATGCAGGAGAAAAGGGACGTGCGAGTGCGTCACTCTTTACCTTAAGAGCAGAGTGTTACTGGAAGGCTGATCAGAAGGGATCGGCTATCGATGCACTAAGCCGAGGGAGCAAACTTTTCCCTGAGGACGCAACACTGTTGAAGCAGAAGTTTTATTATTTTGCAGAGTTGAAGCTTTATCAGGCATCTATTGATGCAGCAAAAGCATATATGAAAAAAGTGCCGGCAAATGCACAGGAGTATATCTCTTTGGCACAGATGCTTCAAAGTGCAGGTGAGGGCGAGCAAGCTATAGAGATTCTTGAAGAAGCGAAGTTAAAGTTCCCGTCATCAGCAAAAGTAGATATCCTTCTAGGACACTACTATAATCAAAAAGAGATGCCTCATGTTACGGCCGATCTGTTTGAAGAAGGATCTTTTTATGATGCTAAATATCTAAAAGAAGCTGCAGAGATGTATAGAAGAAACGGTGCGTTGGCTCATGCACTTTATCTGAACTCCATGATGCAAGATAAAGAGGAGAAGACCAAGCAGAAAGTTGCGATCTATATCAGTAAAGGTGAATTTGAGAAGATCATCGGTTTGAAAGATGCAATGGATAGATATGGCCTTTTACAAAATGACAATATGCGTTATGCCTTGGCATACTCGTACTATATGGTCAAGGATTATGATGAAGCCGAAGCACATCTGAAGAAGATTGAAGATGATGAACTTTTCTCTAAAGCAACGGTGATCCGTAAAAATATAGAAAAATGTAGAAGTAACAGCCTGGAGTGCCTATAAATGAAAAAATTATTGCATATATTACTGTTGGTGATCGTACCTTTAGCTGCTATCGCTAGTGAAGGAGAAAGAGGTACACTTTCAGTATTGCTATTTAGCGACGGAAAGCCACTGGTTGGTAACGAAGTAAAAATAGACGGTAAACTCTTTTTCCAAACGGATAAAGACGGTACTGTGATGGTACCTCTTACTACCGGAAGACATCAGCTTGAGATCGTTGGAAAAAGTGAGAGCGGCCAAAACCTTGGATACTTCAAAAAACCTATTGAAATCAAAAAAAATAGAAATACCGAAGTGATCGCAACACTCTCAAAAACAGGTGCGGATAGTATCGATATCGATATACCGGTGGCTGTAGCTGCTTCCGAAAAAAGAAAAGATGAGATAGCGACAGGAGAAGGAAAACTTGTAGGTACGATACTCTCTTCGGAAGGAAATACGCCTATTGCAGGGGCTAGAATTTTTGTACGTGGTACATCTGTAGATGTGAGAAGTGATGAAAATGGTCGTTTTGCTGCTACGGTGCCTTCAGGTAAGAGTTTGAGTATTTCGGTAGTTCACTCAGCATATAGTGCACAAACGATTGGCGGTATTGTAGTGAAAAAGGACGGTGTGACTTCCAAAAGCATCAAGTTGACACCGGCAAGTATGGAGCTTGAAGAGTTTGTCGTACTTGCACCGAAAATCGAAGGAAGTCTTGCGGATGTGATGCAAGAAGAGAAAAAGAGCAGTGCCGTGACCAATATTTTGGGGTCTGAAGAGATGTCAAAAAAAGGTGACAGTGATGCGGCAAGTGCACTAAAAAGAGTTACAGGTGTTACGCTTGTAGACGGGAAAAGTATCTATGTACGCGGTTTGGGTGACAGATATTCAAACATTGAGATGAACTCAATGCCGCTTCCTTCACCGGACCCTACCAAAAGAGTTGTTCCTTTGGATATCTTCCCATCAGGTGTTATCAGTTCGTTGAAAGTACAAAAGAGCGGTACTGCAGATATCCCTGCAAGTTTCGGGGGTGGATATGTGGATATCAGAACGAAAGACAATATCAGTGATGACTATATTAAAGTCTCTATGGGGCTGAAAGCAAACAGCTATACCGGAGATAATGTGATCGGTTATCAGGGAAGCAGCACTGACTGGACGGGATTTGATAACGGTTATAGAGAGATCAGCCAGGATTTGTTGGATCTTACTGATGTAGTTGTCGGAGAAAGTCCTATTTCATTCACAACCAGATACTTTCTTAGAGAAGATCTCTCAAGATTTATGCAGGAGTATGTAGGCGACAGAAAATACAACCTTACAAACGATCCATTACCGTTTGGCGGTAGTATCGGGGCAGAAGTATCACAGCATTATGATATCGATGATGAAAATAAAATTACCGTATTTGCAAACTATGACTATTCTCAGGATCACCAGTATCGTGAAGAGCAGCTTTATAAATATGCAATAAACCAGACGATACCAGATAATCCGGATGCTGCACCAGAGGACCGTATCTATAGTACTTTAAATGATTTGCCTAGTAACAGCGGGGTTGCACTCAGATCAAGCTCTGAATACTCTCAGGCAGGTATATTCAATGTAGGTTATACATTTGCAGATGTATTGAATCTCAAATATACCAAGTTATATACACATACAGGTCTCAAAGGAACCAAACTAAGTATAGGAGAGTTTGGGTCAAATCAAAATGAGATCTTCAGTTATTATGACCTGGAGTGGGAAGAGAGAACTCTTCAGGCCGATCAGATCAACGGTGACTTTGCTTATGAACTTTTTAACAAAAAGAATGCATTTAGTTTTGGATTGGAAAGTGCACAAGCTGAATTGAACCAGCCGAACAACTATAGATATATCTATGTAGATGATGATGGTCTGGATAGCGGTGCACCTGCGTACCTTCAGAAGACATCAAACCAGTTTGCAAAAAGGTTGGTTTCTGATGATAAAGTACAGGCATACTATCTAAAGAACAAATTCTTTGTCGATCTTTTCAGTGAAGAGGACTACATTGATATCGGTTATTCAAGCAGTAACAAAAAAAGAAAATCAAAGATGAACTCGCTTGGTATCAAGATCAATGGAGATGAAACAGAGTTTACAGATGACATTGATACGATCTATGATGAGTACGTACGTCCTGATATATGGTTTGATGACAGACGTTTCACGCTGGAAAACTATACACAGGCAAAGAACTATTTTGATGCTAATGTGGATGAATCAAGTCTGTATCTTAGTACCTTCTTAAAGCCGACTAGTGCTCTGGATGTGTTGGTCGGTGTACGTCAGGTGAATGTAGAGCAAACTACCACTTCATACTATTTGTATAGCAGAAGAGAACACCCGGGTGAAGACTATGATCCGAGTAAAAACAATACTTATCAAAAGTATGACCGTACCCTTGAGCTGAATAATGAACTTTTTCCGAGTGCTTCTTTAAAATATTCGTTTAATGAAGAGAATACTTTGGATGCAGCATATTCAAAAACCTATATTCTTCCAGACTTGAGAGAAGCGTCAAGCGGGATTTACTCACATCCTTATGAGATCGCAGATGTAAAAGGTAACCCGGATTTGAAGAATACGATCATCAACAGTTATGATCTTAAATACAGCCACTATTTCTCTGATACTGAGAGTATAAAGCTTGGTCTGTTCTATAAAAAACTGGATGATCCTATCGAAGATACACAGGAAAGTTCATCATCACTCCCGATATACTCTTTCCAGAACTCAAAAAGTGCTACGATCAAAGGTATCGAGATTGACGGAAGAAAAAGACTGGACTTTTTGCATAGATTCCTGAGCGATTTCTATCTATCCGGTAACTTTACCTATGCTGATTCTAAAGTGACCCTGAGTGACGATCAGAAAGAAAAGTTGAGTACGGATGGCAGACAGCTGCAGGGGCTTTCCAAAACGGTGCTTAACGTAGCACTTTCTTATGAACAGAATCAAAGAAGTTTTACGTTGGCATATAACAAGATGGGAGCAAGGATCAGAAAAGTCGGTCTGAAAGATTTTGAATCAGGTATCTTGGCATATCCTGATTATATGGAAGATCCTGCTTCACTGCTTGACTTTATATGGATAGAAAATTTCACTAATGGTCTTAGCCTGAAACTGAAGCTTGGAAACTTGTTGAATGAAGAGACTGTATGGTATCAGCAAGATCAGGACCATGCATATAAGACATTTAAAAAAGGTAGAGACTTTAAAGCTTCTGTATCGTTCAAATATTAATGTTTGAACGATGTACTTTTTGTGCTTTGTACCTATAATTATTGATTGGTAACAATCATAAATCCCTTCCATTTTACCGGGAGGGTCAAACTTCAATCATATTTTCCTTCTCTTTTGCAACACTATTTATCATCTTTACGCCATTCAATATCGCCTGCTATGGTACTGCTATCTTCTTTCGTACAAGCATGGGGAGCAGCTTATTTTTGTTAAAGACGATTGCTTTATCCTGGGTTGTAATGCTCATGTCTACTGCCTTTTTCGCTTTTTATATATTTTTATTTCGAGATACTGAAAGGTATAAACTTGAAGTAATTTTTTATATAAAACTAACAATAAACCCGGCTTTCAGATATACTAAAATATTCAGAGCATAAATTGGTAACATTTTGGTAACATTTTTGTAATACTTTTTTTTTATACTTTCGCCAATTAAGTAGAAGGATGATGGATATGAAAAAAATTGTTTTATCATTGGTAGCATTAGCAACGATATTAACAGCAAGTGAAACAGAAGAAGTTTCTAGTAGTGAAAGTAGTTTTCTTGATAGAATTCATTTCAAAGGTGATATGAGATTAAGATACGAGAGTATTGAAAGAGATGACAAAAGTAATACATATAGAACGAGATATCGTTTAAGATTATTTACAGACATAGACCTTGCAGATAATCTTTTGCTTGAAACAGCTGTCATTAGCGGCAAAGATAATCCAACTTCGGGAAATGTTACCTTTAGAGATGACGAGCCTTGGTCAGATTATTTTTTTGATGTACTTGAACTCAAAATTTTAGATATTGCTTATAAGTTTGATAACTCTACTATTAAAGCAGGTAAGCAGGCATACATGATGTATAGACCTATTAAGTCACAACTTGTCTGGGATAATGATGTGCTTTTAGAGGGTGTGAACTATAACTATACAGACAATACAAATATGGTAACCTTGGGTGTAAACCAGCTACATAGAAGAGAGAATGAAGCGACTAGCACAGGGGATATCAATCTCTTCTTAGCGCAATATGTACTCTCAACAAAGCTCGAAAGCTCAACTCTCAATATTGGTGCTGGTTTCTACTACTATGATGGAATAAAAGGTAATTCAACCCCTTATGCAGCTGGTGCACTTGGAAACACACTTGTTAGTGGTTTTTATGCTAATGATTATCATATTTTAGAAGGGTTTGGTGAGCTAAAGTTTAAAGATGTACTTGGTAAACCATTTGAAATCGCAGCATCCGTAGCATATAACACGGCCGCAGATGACAATAACTTCGGATATGACATAGGCGTTCAGCTGGGAAAAGCTAAAAATATTGGTGAATGGCAAGTAAAATACTCTTATACGGACATAGAAGCAGATGCCGTTTTTGCGGCACACAGTGACTCAGATAATTTTGGTGGTGGTTCAGCTGCTAAAGGTCATGCTATTAGAACAAAATACGTATTTTCAAAACATGTAGACATCGCTGGTACTTTTTTCTTCAATACACTCTATGCAAGTAAAAGTGCAACAGGAGTAGAGGCAGACTACGAGCGTGTACAGTTGGATGCAATTATCAAATTCTAGAGCCTTTTATGTTGCATCTTAATCTTTTTATATAGAGTTTGAGATGCAGATTTGAAAAATTTTTTATAACATTTTTGTAACAAAATTGTTATACTTTTTTTCTATACTTCCAAAATTTTATCGATCAAGGGATACAAATGAACAATACAATCAGGATAATGCTCGGTGCAGTGTTTGCTGTAGCAGTAGCATTTTATGCTAACAGCATAATGGGACAGGCTACTCATGGCACATTTTTAGTACTCGCAGCAGTGTTTGGTGCATATATGGCGATGAACATCGGTGCAAACGATGTTGCCAATAACGTTGGTCCTGCAGTTGGTGCTAAAGCGATCACTATCGGAAGTGCAATCGTTATTGCTTCGATTTTTGAAGCAGCAGGTGCGTTGATAGCAGGTGGTGATGTTGTCGGTACGATCAAAAAGGATATCATCTCTCCAGATGCTTTCGGTAATGATCCAATGATGTTTGTCTATGCGATGAGTGCAGCACTTTTGGCTGCAGCGCTTTGGCTTAACCTGGCTACATGGCTTAAAGCACCGGTATCAACAACACACTCTATCGTTGGTGGTGTAATGGGAGCAGGTATTGCAGCAGGCGGACTTGCGATCGTTTCTTGGACAACAATGGGTACAATCGCTGCTTCGTGGGTTATCTCTCCGGTACTTGGAGGTGTGATTGCCGCAACATTCCTTTACATCATTAAATCACAGGTTATCTATAAAGCTGATAGACTGTCAGCTGCGAAAAAAGTGGTACCTGCACTAGTAGCTATCATGTCAGCAGCATTTATCACTTATTTGACACTAAAAGGGTTTAAACATATCTGGGGTTCGATCGTAGAGATATTTAGCTTCTTGCCACAAACTGATAAACCAACATTTACAGTGGCATTGATCTTTGGTTTGATCGGTGGGGTGATCACATTCTTTATCGTTAAGCCTAGAGTAGCGCAAAAAGTTGTTGGCCTGGATAACTCTAGAGAAGCGATCAATGTTCTTTTTACGATCCCGCTAATCTTTGCAGCGGCACTACTCAGTTTTGCACATGGTGCGAACGACGTTGCCAATGCTGTAGGACCGCTTGCCGCTGTGAATGATGCATTGACCAGTCTAAAAGTATCGACAAAAGCATCTATCCCTCTGTGGGTAATGGTGACAGGAGGTATCGGTATCTCGATCGGTCTTGCACTTTATGGTCCAAGACTTATCCGTACAGTTGGTTCAGAGATCACTGAACTTGATCAGATGAGAGCTTTCTCTATCATGATGGCAGCAGCGATCACAGTCGTTATCGCTTCTCAGCTTGGTCTTCCTGTATCTTCAACACACATTGCTGTTGGTGCGGTATTTGGTGTCGGATTCCTAAGAGAGTGGCTTGACAGTAAGGGTACAGGTGCAAAACAGAAAATGCTTCAAGAGGAAACAGAAAAACATCATGAGCTTAAAGCGGAGCTTGCAGCTTATGCGGGTGATGACTACAAGAAAAAAGTTGAACTCATGGAAGCAGAAAAAGCGCAGAAGAAAAATGTTAAAGCGATCAAGCGTGAGCTTAGAGAAAACTATGTTAAACGCGGTCTTGTCAAGAAGATCATCGCAGCATGGCTTATCACTGTACCTGCAGCAGCAGCAGTATCAGCGATCATCTTTTATGTACTGAAAGGGTTGGCAATCTAACCCCTTTTAAAAGGCACTTTCTGCAATGGAGAGTGCCTTGTCTTACGATCTTCCCCTTCAAAATCCTCTTACTTATTTTGTAATCAAAATGTAATTAAATATAAGTTTTTTGTAACCAAAATGTAATCACTACTTATTATGATTCCAGCATGGAAAAAAAGAATGCAGAAATTGTCATTATCGAAGATGAAGAAGATATTTTAGAACTTTTGGAATATCACCTTGACAAAGAAGGATATGATGTTACAGGATTTCTCTCTACGGAAAATGTAGAGCAGTTTATGGAAGAAGAGTCACCTTCTCTATTAATTGTCGATAGAAATTTGCCTGGGGTAGAAGGTAGCGAATTTGTTGCACATATGCGAGAGATTGGCTATGATATCCCTGTAATCTTTCTCACTGCCAAAGACAAGGATGAAGACCTTGAGGAGGGCTTTAGAAGAGGAGGCGATGACTATATCACCAAGCCTTTTAAGACTAAAGAGCTTTTACTTAGAGTTGAAGCACTTCTAAGACGAAGCGGTGTGAAACAGAGTGATAAGTTGCGCTATAGAGATCTTATACTTGACAATAAGACAAGAGAACTGTTGATTGATAATCAAAGGGTTGACTTGACCAATCTAGAGTATAAACTTCTTTACACTTTTGTGAAAAATGCACATCAGACACTTGAGAGGGATTTTCTCCGTGATCAGGTATGGGGAGATGACAATGAGAACTTTCATGATAAAACGATCAATGTCGCCATCAACCGTTTAAAAAAGAAAATAGACCCGAATGGGAACAAAGAGTATTTTATTCCTGTCTGGGGAGTGGGGTATAAACTCGGGTGATATTGTCTCCCCGGTACATTTGTGTATCAAACTATTTCATATATATTTACCCTCCACCTTTTTTCTTATATTTTCTTGCGTATCTTATTTAAAAAAATCGTCAATCCACATTTTAGAGAGTCTGCTATATAATGACTCTATGGAAAAAAATATAGAGATTATTATCATAGATGATGAAGAGGATATCCTCGACCTTATAGAGTACCATCTCCAAAAGGAAGGGTATGAAACGGTGGGATTTCTCTCAACTGAAAATGTTGAGCAGTTTTTAGAAGAGGAGAACCCGTCTTTGATGATTGTCGACAGGAACCTTCCAGGTGTGGAAGGAAGTGAATTTGTCGCACATATCAGAAGTTTGGGTTATGATATTCCTGTGATTTTTCTGACTGCCAAAGATCAGGAGAGTCAGCTTGAAGAGGGATATGAAAGCGGCGGTGATGACTACATGACCAAACCTTTCAGTACAAAAGAACTCTTATTGCGGGTAAAAGCACTTTTGAAACGTTCCGGCGCATTGACAAAACAAGACAAAATAAAATACAAAGATATTTTGCTTGATGTAGCCAAGAAGGTTGCTTTCATTCATGATGAACCTGTTGCATTGACAATACGTGAGTTTAACCTGTTACTTACGTTTGTCAAAAATATCGATAAGCCTTTAACGAGGAATTTCTTACGTGAAGAGGTATGGGGCAGTGAAGGGGATGAGGTGAATGACAATGCAGTCAACGTCGCTATCAATCGTCTTAAAAAGAAGATAGACCCTACAGGAGAAAAAGAATACTTCGTCCCTGTATGGGGCGTAGGGTATAAATTGGTTTAGTTACTCTTAGGCACTGACTCTTGTGAGGTTGATATACCAGTCTTCAGAGAGTTCGCTTTTTTGGATATCTGTCAAAACCACTTCAAGCAGACCGTTTCCGATCATCTCTGTACCATAGATCTTATCATCAGGAATTTCAAGAGCTTCGATACAGTACTCTTCTTGCGCATCGATATTACTTGCTAGTTCTTCTAGGTCCCATCCATCCTCAAACTTGTTGATCATAAATACGCTTTCCATGGTAAACTCCTTATAGTTGTATAAGAATCTTAATGTGATTTGGTATCATTACAATTACATTTTTATAACATTTATGTTGCAGTTTTAACGGCAAATATAAAAGATTTTGGAGTGGTATTGTGAAGTGCATTTATACTTTTTTAGTGATTTATTTTCTGGGTATCAATGGTGTGTATGCTGAAGAAATATTGGATATTCGTTTTGAACCTGTAACCTTCCCAAGTGTAGAAAAAGAGAAGTATGCCCTTCATGCATCAGAGGAAGTTGTCATTAACAAGGATAAACAAAAGATAGGATTTACAACCTTGATGTCAACTGGTCATATGGATAATGGTGAGGTGTATGGTCTATTGAAGGATAGTCGGGATATTCCGTTGACACTGCATGATGGCAGTCCATATATCTGCAACGGTACCTCTAATCCGATGGGATCAGGGTCCGGGTTGGATCATGTATCTCTGCTCCAAAAAAATGGCAAGCTCTATATGGTTTCTCAATTTGAGTGTCAAGTGGGAGCATACTACATCAATGAATTGCAGCAGAACACGCAGGGAGAACTTAGTCCCAAACCCAGTACGCTGAGATATATTTCACAAAAAGAGGAGTTTGGGGGATATGTACACTGTGCGGGGATGAAGACACCCTGGGAGAGTCATCTTGGCAGCGAAGAGTATCCTGCAGATGCAAAGTTAAGACAGCAAGACGGTTCGCTTGATCTCTATTATGACTATATCGGAGACTACTGGGGAGGTGATCTCTCAAAGGCAAATCCATATTACTATGGATGGATCCCGGAACTCACTGTTAATGATCAAGGAGAAGTGAAGTATACCAAGCATTACTCCATGGGAAGATTCTCCCATGAACTGGCATATGTGATGCCTGATAAAAAAACTGTCTATATGTCAGATGACGGTACCAATGTCGGGTTCTTTATGTATGTGGCAACAAAAGCAGAAGATCTGAGTGAAGGAACTCTTTATGCGGCCAAATGGACACAGCTAAACAGTCAAAACGGTGGAAGTGCAACACTTTCATGGATCAAACTGGGTACGGCAAAAGACAGTGAGATAAGAGCGATGCTGGATCCTGATCATAATGTTTCAACCAATGATGGGTTGAGCTTTAAAGATATATTTGAAGAGGGGATGACAGATGGTATATGTAAAGCGGGATATACTCCGATCAATACCGAAGCAGGATTTGAATGTCTCAAGGTAAAACAACGTATGCAAAAAGCTGCAGCATTTCTAGAGACCAGACGTTATGCGGCCATAATGGGTGCAACAACCGAGTTTCGTAAAGGAGAAGGGATCACTTTTGATGCATTAGGTCATACACTCTATTTTTCTATCAGTGAGATAGCACGAGGGATGGAGGATCATGCAAAAAAGGGAAATAAAGACAATCAATATGATCAAGGCGGGTATAATCATATCAGGCTGCCTTATAACGGTTGCGGAGGTGTTTATGCACTAGCCGTGGATGATAGCTTTAGGGTATTGTCTATGAAAGCAGAGTTGGTAGGTAAACCGATAAAAGACGGATTTTCTTACAGCTGTGCGCTTGAAAGCATTGCCAATCCTGATAATCTTACTTTTTTACCCAACTCATCTATCCTTGTGATCGGTGAGGATAGTTCCTATCATGAAAACAATATGGTCTGGGCCTTTAATACCGAAACCAAAATACTTCAGCCCATCATCATATTGCCCAAAGGAGCAGAAGCTACTTCACCTTTTTGGTATAACGACATCAATGGTTATGGATACTTGGTGCTTGTCACACAACATCCGCATCCAAAAAGTAAAAACAGGGGAGAATCAAGTGTTGGGGTACTAGGTGCATTCAGAGGGTTAAAGCAATAACATTCCCGTAATTGTTTTGTAATCACTTTGTTATGAAGTAAAACTATCATACGCTCCAGAAGACCTAGTGTTTATATAAAGTTTCACTTGTTCATTATCATGTTTCAGCCTCAACCTGACAGTGAATAGTTTCCCCCTTCGATCACTCTAGAATAAACCTCTAAAAGTTTCCATATAGGTCTTCTGTTTTCAAGCCTTCTGTCAAAGTTCAAAAAATGTTACCAAATCGTGATATTCTTGGGTTAACATCACTGCATGAAGTATCGATCAATTTTTGTTTCAGACATACATTTAGGTACCAAGTTCTCCCAAGCTGATGCATTTTTGGACTTTATGAAGTCCAACGAATCTGAAAACCTCTATATGGTGGGGGATATTATTGACGGTTGGGCATTAAGACGCAAGTTCCGTTGGAAACAGGCACATTCTGATGTAGTTCAAAAAGTACTCAGAAAGGCTAGAAAAGGTACCAATGTATATCTGGTCACAGGAAACCATGATGAGTTCTTGCGTCCTTTTTTACCTTTGATGCTTGGGGATAATTTGGAAGTTGACGACGAGTTTGAATATGTGAGTATTGAGGGCAAAAAATATTTTATTACCCATGGGGATATATTTGATTCGATCACTTTGACCAAAAAATGGTTAGCCGTCTTGGGAGACTATGGCTATGAAATGCTGCTCAACCTCAATCACTTTTTGCACTTTTTTAGACAAAAGCTGGGGGTAAAGCGATACTGGTCACTTTCGAAATATGTCAAAGACAATGTAAAAAAATCCGTTAGTTTTATCACCGACTTTGAACAGATCCTTGCACAGCATGCAAAACATAAAGGCTACGATGGCATTATCTGCGGACATATCCATAAGGCCGAAATGAAAATAATAGACGGGATAGAGTATAAAAATTCCGGGGATTGGGTGGAGTCGTGTACCGCTCTTGTAGAAACACTAGATGGAGAGTGGAAAGTTATCCATTGGCATGATGATGAAAAACATTAGGATTCTGCTATTCACAGATACACTGTGTGATGTTAACGGAGTTTCGCGTTTTATACAGGATATCTCAAAGCTTGCCCATCAAAAAGAGCTAGCATTTTATGTAGTGACATCAACGGCAAAAATATGTCCTGATCTTTCTAATGTGCAGATCATAAAACCTTTATTTCGAACCAAGATGCCATTTTATCCCGAACTGGATCTTGTTCTTCCATCCTATAAAAGACTAAAATCCATCACTGAGGAGATCGACCCTGATGTCGTGCATATCTCAACTCCAGGTTTTGTGGGGTTAATGGGGCGTAGGATTGCCCAGAAAAAATCCATACCTATGCTGGGAACTTATCATACTGACTTTCCTGCATTTGCTTATAAAAACATGCCGTATAAAATCGTAAAACATATCGGAAATAAAGTGATGGAGTATTTTTATCGTGATTTCAAAGCACTTTTTGTTCGAAGCGAAGCCTATAAAAAGATCGTGCAGGAAGATGTCAAATTTGATCCTGAAAACATTCATACACTCAAAGCAGGGATAGATACCCGGAAGTTTAATACCAGTTATAAAGAGATGGGTATTTGGCAGATGTACGGCATTCCTGAGACTTCGGTCAAAGCACTCTATGTAGGCAGATTTACCAAAGAGAAGAACTTCCCGTTACTTTTGGAGTTGTGGAAAGCGTACTATCTGCAAAGTAAAAACAAAAATATCTATCTGATCGCTGTGGGAGGTGATCTGGATGAGTCTTTATTTGAAAGGTACCATATCAAGTCACTGGGTATCAAAAGAGGCGAAGAGCTTTCAAAGATCTATGCCAGCAGTGATCTTTTTTTGTTTCCTTCAACAACGGATACATTGGGACAGGTAGTAATGGAAGCAATGTCTTCAGGATTACCTGTTTTAGTCAGTGATGAAGGGGGTCCCAAAACGTTGATAGGCGATAAACAGCAAGCGGGTTATGCTATCAATGTGAATGACCGGATATTGTGGCTGGAAAAGATAAAAGTATTGATGGAAAATAGATCTCTCCGAGAAAAACATGGTGAAAACGGGCATAAAATAATCGCTGAAATGGACATTGCAAAAAGCTTTGATGCATTCTGGGAAGTACATATGAACTGTAATCATAATGTAACCGTTTTGTAATGCTTGTGTAATCAAGAACTTCTATTATTTCATCATAAATAGGAGTCAAGATGACACATATGAAATATGATACAAATCTAAGTATGATTTCCCAGGACAAGATTGACAAGCTCATTAAAAAGATCGGTAAGTCTCTTTTCCTTGATGATGAGGTTGCCCGTGCTCTGATCTATAAAGAGTGGGAAACGGTAGAGTCATTATTTGAAAAATATAAAAAAGTAAAAGACGTACACAAACATCTGCTTTTGCAGATCGATGGTAACTATAGGGGGTCAGTATGCAACAACTAAGTGTTGAGAGCTATATGGTACATCATTTTCCTAAGATAGAGCAGTTTCCTCATACAGCAAAGAAACTGCTTTTTTGTGGAATGAAGAAACTTTTTCACGAAAACCAGATCAATGAGTTTTTGGTAAGTAATAGAAACAAGGATGCGTTGAGTTTCATAGAAGCTATCATTGATTATTTTGATGTGACGATCGGACTTAAAAAAGATGAAATGACACGTATCCCTTCTTACGGTCGTACCGTGATCATCGCTAATCACCCTTTGGGTGCACTGGATGCTTTGGCATTGATCCACCTTCTCAAGGATGTACGTAAAGATATCAAGATCGTAGCCAACTCATTTTTAGGACAGTTTGACAATCTGAAGGATATTCTAATCCCTGTGGACAATATCAACGGGAAGATGGACAGACAGGTTGTAACAGGAATCTATCAGGCTTTGGAAGAAGAAAAAGCAGTGATCATTTTCCCATCAGGTGAGGTGAGTAGAGCAAGACCAAATGGTGTGAAAGATACAAAATGGAAAAACGGCTTTTTAAAGATCGCAACGAAGATGAAAGCTCCAATCCTGCCTATCTACATTAAAGCGAAAAATTCAAAGAGCTTCTATATGCTTTCGATGATCAACCGCTCACTGGCTACAGCAACACTGCCGCATGAGATGTTCAAGGGAAGAGGGAAGCAGATCGACTTTACTATCGGTAGATCAATTCCTTATGAGTCTTACAATATCCCTCTACCTACCAATGAAAAGGTCAAGCTTTTACGCAAACATTTTTACAAGATAGCAAAGAGCAGAAGAGAGCTTTTTAAAACTGAAAACCCTATATCTATGGCAGAAACGCCAAGTGAGATCAAAAAAGAGCTCAAAAACGGGACACTCCTTGGAGAGACTTTGGATGGGAAGAGTATTATCCTTTATGAGTCAACCCAGGAAAACTGTGTGATCAAAGAGATAGGAAGGTTAAGAGAGATCAGTTTCCGGTTTGTCGGTGAAGGTAGCGGTAAAAAAAGGGATATCGATGGATTTGATTTTTATTATAAACATCTGATCATCTGGGATAATGAGCACTTAGAGATAGCAGGTGCATACCGTTTGGGCGTCACTGGCGAAATTGTAGAGGATTTTGATATTGACGGACTATACTCATCTTCACTCTTTAAATACCATGAAGGTTTTGAACCGCAGCTTGCAAGCGGGATAGAACTTGGGCGTAGTTTTGTTCAGCCTAAATACTGGAACTCAAGAGCATTGGATTATCTATGGCAGGGGATTGGTGCATTTGTCAAGAGCCGTCCTGATATCCGTTACCTCTTTGGTGCAGTGAGTATGAGTGACAGCTTTAATGAAAAGGCTAAAGCATTGATGATCTACTTCTATTCACACTATTTTGCCGGTAATGAGGTTATGGTTACGCATAAAAACCCATATTATCTCTCTTCTGAGATGAAAGCATACTGCGATTCTATCTTTAAAGGAGATGATTACAAGGGTGATCAGAGAGTGCTCAAAGAAGAGTTGGGGTATATGGGATATATGATCCCGACACTTTATAAACAATATGCCGAAGTATGTGATGAGGATGGTGTAAAATTTCTCGACTTTGGATATGACAAAGATTTCAATAACTGTATAGACGGCTTTATAGTCGTTGATCTTCATAAAATGAAAGAGAGCAAGAAAAAGAGATATATCGGATAAACATCTCAAGAAAGATGTCATATTGACATCTTTTTAGCTCTTTTTGTGTTGATAACGCTACACTTCTACCATGAGTAAATTACAGATCTTAAAAGACTATTTTGGGCACAACGGTTTTAGACCTCTGCAAGAAGAAGTGGTAGATGCGATCCTTGCAAAACAGGATGTGTTAATGATCCTCCCTACAGGCGGTGGAAAATCACTCTGTTATCAGCTGCCTACACTTTTGATGGAAGGTGTGACTGTGGTGGTCTCTCCTCTACTGGCATTAATGCATGACCAGGTGACGGCTCTAAAAGCCAATGATATTAGTGCTGCAATGCTCAGTTCAATGCAGACACCTGAAGAGTCCGGGCATATAGAATCACAGCTCAGAGCAGGTAAGATCAAACTGCTTTATGTCGCACCCGAACGTCTGCTAAACCCATATTTTCTAGGTTTTTTACAGCAACTGCCTATCAATTTCTTTGTGATAGATGAGGCACACTGTGTGAGTGAATGGGGTCATGAATTTCGTGAACATTATCGCGGACTGTCACTACTCAAAGAGCGTTTCCCTCATACACCTATTGCAGCTTTTACCGCTACTGCAACAAAAGTGGTTGAAGAAGATATCGCCACGAATCTACGACTTGATACACCTAAAAGAGTAAGAGGTTCACTTTTTCGTAGTAACCTTACCATCCAGGCACAGCATCGTATCAAAGATGGACGGGAACAACTTTTGGAGTTTTTAAAAAGCTATCAGAACGACTCAGGTATCATCTATACTCTTTCAAGAAAACAGACCGAGTCAGTTGCTCACTTCCTCCAAACCAAAGGGATAGAGGCACATGCGTATCATGCAGGGCTCAGTACAGAAGAGAAGAACCGCACCTATAAAGCATTTGTAGAAGATAGGATTCAGATCGTGGTTGCTACGATAGCATTTGGTATGGGAATTGATAAAAGCAATATTCGTTTTGTCATACATCTCAGTCTTCCAAAGACACTGGAGAATTACTATCAGGAGATAGGGCGTGCCGGAAGGGATGGATTGGACTCTGAGACACTTTTGCTTTTCTCGGCACAGGATATCATCCAGCAAAAAGCATTTATCGAAGCATTACCCGAGACCCCTTATAAGCAACATGCCTTTGATAAACTCGATGCTATGATCAGGTTTTCGAACTCAGAGAGTTGCAGGCACCAAAGCATTGCCGCATATTTTGATGATAGGATAGAATTATGCAGCGACAAATGTGACAATTGTACGACAACCGAGATCCAGAGAACCGATATCACAGAAGCTTCACGTAAGATGCTCTCTGCAATTTATCGAACTGGACAGAACTATGGGTTGCATTATCTTATCGATGTTTTGCGCGGTAGTAAGGAACAAAGAGTTTTGCAAAACGGTCACGATAAAATCACCGTTTATGGTATCGGTGAAGAGTTTACCCGCAACCAATGGTTGACAGTGGGTGACAAGTTATTGGAACTTGGAGCGGTAGAGCTTGGAGAGTTTAAGGTATACAGGTTGACACAGTTTGGCGTAGAAGTACTAAAGGGGGGCCATACCATCGAGATCAAGAAAGAGCGTCTGAGTATACAGAAAGCAGAGCCGAAACGTAAGGTAACTTTCTTTGATGATTACGATGTAGCACTTTTTGATAAGTTACGGGATCTTCGTGCCCAGATCGCTGAAGAAAACGCTATTCCTCCTTATATCGTCTTTTCTGATAAGACGCTCAAGGATTTAAGTGCCAAAAAACCTCTCACTAAAGAAGAGATGCTTCAAGTACACGGTATTGGCGAAGTAAAGTATGATCGTTACGGAGAAGAGTTTCTTGCGCTTTTAAAGGAACAGTAGGGTCTCTTTCATTTCATCAAAGGTATAATACTGCTTATGGAAGATAGAACAATAAAACCTCTTTGCGGGATAGATGAAGCAGGTCGAGGACCGATTGCGGGATCATTAGTGATGGCTGGTGTGGTGTTAACAGGAAGTGTGGAGGGCTTAATGGACTCCAAAAAGCTTACTGAGAAAAAACGGGAAGCACTCTTTGGTGAGATCATCCAGAACAGCCGTTATCATATCGTCACATTTTCAGCGAGTGAAGTTGATGAACTGGGCATCTCGAAGTGTTTACAACAAGGATTGCAGGCGATCCAAGCACATCTTTGTGAATGTCATTACCTTTTTGACGGGAACAGTACCTTTGGTGTGGATAATATCACTACAATGGTGAAAGCAGATGATAAAGTCGAAGAGGTGAGTGCAGCAAGTATCCTAGCTAAAGTTACAAGGGATAGGGAGATGCTGGAGCTTGCCAAAAAATATCCTGAGTATGGATTTGAACAGCATAAAGGGTATGGTACCAAAGCACATATCGAGGCGTTGGAAAAGTATGATAGATGTGAAGTACATCGCAAAACTTTTCGGATCAAAACATTGGATGAACCTACGCTGTTTTGATCACTGCATCAAGACACCGTTTATGCTCAACATACCGTTTTCAAGTTTGATCTGATAGGTTTTATTGCCGTTTTTTTCTTTTGGCTGGAACATCATCATGGTAATGAGTGCTTCAGGCTGCTGTGCGATAAAAGTGTGCAAGGTCTCTGAGAATGTGAGGTTTAGATCTGCTTGTACCGCTGTCAGGCCTAACATAGGGTTTGCCTGCAAGTCAGCCAGCTTAAGGTTTTTATCGATATCGACCTTTGCCTTGAGCGAAAATCCATCCATCTCTTTGTGTTGCGTATAGAGTTTATTTACGGAGAGTTTTAGGATCTCTATTGAAAGTCCTTTAGAGATGATCTCTTGTACGAGCTTATCGATCTGCTGTTGCTCTGCTGGGTCTACCTGCTGGAGTGCTTCAAAAGACTTGATATCAAGATTGGAAACTTTCATATCAAGTACCAAGTCAGTGATCTTACTTGTTTTTTTCTCTTCTGTAACCGTGATGGTCTCTATGGTTGAACTTACTTCACTTTTGGCAAGATCGTTTTGCAATATTGTTGTTGTATTTACTTCCAAATTATTGATCGTTATACTCTCATTTGAAGCATCTTCAAAAGAGATTTTTTCCATACTATAGCGTCCGGTGATATCATAGCGTGATGGTCCGGTAAGTTGATAATGGCTCTTAAGCCCAAGGAGTTGTATCAATAGTTCATCTTCAGCGTTGATCAGGAAGCTTTCAAGTGTTTGGTCTACTGAGATGACTTTTTCAGTGTCCATTTCGCCGTTAAAATGCATTGCTTTCATCTGCATTATCACTTTTCCCCCCGGCTCACTGAAGGTCTCATCGATATCTTTGATATACCCCTTGAAAGCGTTAAGCATGATGTTGATATCAATATGCATCAAAAAGGCTTTTTTATCAAAAAGAGTGTTGATCCTGGCAAGTGTTTCTTTGTCCTCAGTACTTAATTTGCCTTGGGTGAGAGTAATTGGCAGTGCTGTGGGATAGAGATCAAAAGAGATTGAAGAGTAGTTGTCTTTGAGGTAAGTGAGGTCCACCCCGATTTTCATACCTTTAAAAGAGGCACTCTCTTCATCCGTAAGGGAAGCACCTTGTGTATTAAGATAGTTAGCTATCTTTGCAGTATCGTTAAAAACGATTTCAAAGTGCTCTTTATTTTTTGAAACTTTTCTCTCTTCGATCCCAAAACCTTGAGATCGTAGAGTGTGAAGTTCTTTGTCGACTTCAGCTTTAAGTTCTTGTGTCAATTTTGAAGAGCCTACGGAAACATAGTAGAGCACTGCAGCGATCGCTATGCTGATCACACCAAGCCCGACCTGTTTTAGACTCATGTTATCTATCCTTTGTAGATCTCTTTAAGGTGATCCATCTTTTTACCCATATTGAGCAGAGCCATATCGGCTAAGGTGAGTGCCATCATTGCTTCACACACGACTGCTCCCCTGATCGCTACACAAGGATCATGACGTCCTTTGAGGTTACATTTGACCTCTTCGTTATGTGTTGTGATCGTGTCTTGCTCCTGGAAGATAGACGGTGTAGGTTTGAAATGGGTTTTAACGATGATCGTATCTCCATTACTGATACCTCCCAGCATTCCTCCTGAGTGGTTGCTTTTAAAGCCGCCAAGAGTGATCTCATCATTGTTTTCGCTTCCTTTGAGATGAGAAGAGGCTACACCATCACCGATCTCCACGGCTTTTGCTGCATTGATCCCCATCATCGCTTCAGCCAATATGGCATCAAGTTTATAGTAAAGCGGCTCACCCAGTCCAATCGGTACACCTGTTGCAGTAGTAAGTACTACCCCTCCTACAGAATCGTGTGCTTCTTTGGCTTTGAGGATCGCAGCTTCCTGCTCGGCCTCTTTATTAGGGTCTAGCGCATACAGTTTTGATCTATTGGCAAATTCAAAATCCAGCACTTCTCCTTTGATACCGTCAACTTCACATAGCCCGCTTTGGATCTCTATTCCAAGTTCACGTAGCATCAGTTTGGCGATTGCTCCTCCGGCTACTCTGGCTGCAGTTTCACGTGCCGAGCTTCTTCCTCCGCCACGGTAATCGCGTAAACCGTACTTATGAAAATAGGTAAAGTCTGCGTGGCCTGGACGGAAGAGGTCTTTGACATTATCATAGTCTTTTGATTTTTGGTTGGTATTGTAGATGATCATCGCGATAGGGGTACCGGTACTCACACCATCAAATACACCTGAAAGAATCTCTACTTTATCATCCTCTTTACGTCCGGTTTCCAGTTTGCTCTTACCCGGTTTTCTTCTATCCAGTTCAGACTGTATAAACCCCTCATCGATCGTAAGTCCTGCAGGTACACCATCAAGGATACAGCCAATGGCTTTTCCGTGTGACTCACCAAAGGTGGTCAGTGTCAGTTTTTTCCCAAAGGTATTCATTTTTTCAGTTCCTTTAATGCGATCTGTGCGGCTTTTTGCTGAGCATCTTTTTTGCTTCTTCCTTTTGCCTTCGCGATCGTTTTACCATCCAGCGTAACGGCTATCACAAACTCTTTTTTATGATCAGGACCGGAAGAGTCAAGCAGCTCATAGGTCGGTGTGATCCCGTGTGTAGCCTGAGTAAGCTCCTGAAGTGCAGTTTTAAAATCTTTTGAAAGAGAATCAAGATCGATCTTTGGATGGCACTCCTCAATAAGTGCTATAGATATCTGTCTGGCTTTCTCAAGGCCTGCTTCTAAATAGATAGCGCCGATCACTGCTTCAAAAGCATTGGAAAGCAGTGAAGGTTTATCTCTTCCGTTATTGTTCTCTTCTGCTGCCGAGATATAGATATACTCACCCAGATTGATTGCTCTGGCGATCATTGTAAAGCCCCGCTCATTTACTAATGAGGCTCTTATCTTTGAGAGTATTCCTTCATCCGATTTCTCAAATTTTGTAAAGAGATATTCACCGACGATCAGGTCAAGTACTGCATCTCCCAAAAATTCCAGCCGCTCATTATTGTAAGGCTTTTTATAACTTTTGTGTGTCAAAGCCTCAATAATCAATTGCTTATTTTCAAATGTATAGTTCAGCCTATTTTCCAGTTTACTGTAATGGCTCATAAAATCTCCTATTTTAGTGATTGTTGTATACGTTCAGCCTCTGCACGTGCAAGGTCATCACAACGTTCATTTTCTGGGTGTCCGTCATGACCCCGTATCCAGGTTCCATGTATCTTATGCGGTCCGGCAGCCTCGAGGTAGGCTTCCCACAAATCGACATTCTTAACCTTCTTAAATCCCTTTGCTCGCCACCCCTCTAACCATTCATTGATCGCTTTGACCACATAAGAGCTGTCAGAGATCACTTCCACTTTACAGGGTTCTTTCAAGAGCTTTAGCCCTTCAATGACAGCGCGCAGCTCCATTCTGTTATTAGTAGTGTGTTCTTCTCCGCCCACGTACTCTTTGCGTTTGCCTTTATACTCCAGTATTCCTGCATAACCGCCGGGACCTGGATTTCCAAGGCTTGAGCCATCAGAATAAAGAGTAATCTGTTTTCGGGTTTGATTTTGCAATATGTTCCTCAACTTCTACTGTGTGTAATGCCATACAGTTCGGACAACGTTTAAATGCAATAGGAAAACTCTGTTTACATTTGGTACACAGGTATGTGAAATGCAGGTCTCCCTCTTTAAAGCCATTTTGTTTTGCCGTTGCCAGCATATCTAGCGCAAATATTCCGCTTTTGGTTGCCGGCTCCAGTGTATACCCTTTGGCATAGTAGAGTGTTTTTAGTTGTTCATTTTGTGCAATTATATCTAAACTCAGTTGTGACTGGGGTAAGAACCAGAGGATGTCGATAAGCTCTTTGATACGTGTTGTATCTATAGACTGCCATGCTGCCTTGGTATCCAGCTGGAACAGAACACTGATGATCTGTCTATAGAGTTTCGGTTCACTTTGCAGAAGCTCCAAAAGCTGTTCAACTTTTTGCTCTTTTGGGAGGGTTTTGTCTGCTATAAGTCGTGAAAGTGTAAGAAAATTACTCAGTGCATGTGTCTCTTCTCCTAAAAGTTCCAGAGGCTCTAGTATCTGCGTAGCTTTAGAATAGTTTTGCATCTTTTCAAAGACCACTTCGAGCATATAGAGCGCTTTTACATGACGCGGTTTCTTGCGAAGTACCTCTTCATAAATTGTTTTTGCACGCTCCAAAAAACCTGCCTGAAAGTAGGTTTTCCCCAGTTTGACCATAAGTTCGAGTTTTGAATTCTCTTCTTGGATATTTTTGATCAGATAAAGATAGATATTGATCGCCTTATGGTATTCTCCTGCATTGTCAAATGCCTGTGCAAGGAGTGCCAGAGGTTTGAGCATATGCTCATCAAATGGCATTGTAGTTGTATCAAGAAGACATTCTGAGGTATCAAATTTCTCTAAAAACTTTAAGAGGTTTCCCTGTTCTTTTTGCTGTTTGTACAGCCCCCATGCATAAGTGACCAAAGAGATGATCAGGGCTATAACAATGATCAAAAGTATACTGAACAGCGGATCATTATATGCCGGTAAGATATTTTCCAAAGTAGTCCCTCTTTTCCTCTCGATCGAAGCGAGAAAAAATTGTTCTAGATTATAGCAAATTAGATATAATGCCACTATGATTGATAATGCCTCCATTGAATCCCTAAAAAACAGTATCGATATTGTAGATGTCATCGGTAACTATATAGAACTGAAAAAAGCCGGTGCCAACTATAAAGCCAACTGCCCTTTTCACGGAGAGAAAACGCCTTCGTTCGTGGTAAGCCCAAGCAAGCAGATCTACCACTGTTTTGGCTGTGGAGCGGGGGGAGACAGTATCAAGTTTGTGATGGAATTAGAGAAACTGAGTTACCCTGAAGCGATAGAAAAACTGGCTTCGATGTTCAATTTCTCTTTACGCTATACCCAGGGAAGTTCGGATTACAGTGATGCAAAACGTGTGCTGGAGGCTGTACAAACATGGTATGTAAAAAACCTTGATCAAAATCACACAGCACAAAAGTATCTTGCAGATAGAGGTATCAGTGCTGCATCGATAGAGAAGTTCGGGATCGGCTATGTACCTTCAGGTATGCAGGTAATGCAGTTTTTGGATAGAACCATGCTGCCTAAACCTCAAGCTGCCGAAGCAGGGATTATCGCCCAGGGAGAGAGAGGAGAATACTATGCCAGATTGGTTGAACGTATTACTTTTCCGATCTATTCACCTTCAGGTTCAATCGTAGGATTTGGCGGCCGAACCATTACCAATCACCCTGCAAAATATATCAACTCTCCTCAAACCAAACTTTTTAACAAGTCAAGATTGCTTTACGGATATGATGTGGCAAAAGAAAGTATCTATAGTAAAAAGCAGCTTATTGTCTGTGAAGGGTATCTGGATGTGATCATGTTCCACCAGGCAGGATTTAGTACTGCAGTAGCTACACTGGGAACGGCATTGACCACAGAGCACCTTCCTTTACTTAGAAAAGGTGAGCCAAAAGTAATTCTGGCCTATGATGGTGACAATGCAGGTATAGCAGCAGCACTCAAAGCTTCGATCATGCTTTCCAGTGCAGGTTTTGACGGTGGTGTAGTTCTCTTCCCGGATGGACAAGACCCTGCAGATTTGATCGCAAAGGGACAGAGTGATGCTGTTGCAAAATTGCTTAGAGAATCCAAACCCCTCATCCCGTTTGTGATAGAAAAAACGATAGAGTCTTATGACCTTTCTGATCCGAGGGCAAAAGAAGCAGCTTTTGGCCAAGTCAAACAGTTTTTGGAAGGACTGAGTCCGATCATCAAAGATGCCTATATCCCATTGGCAGCAACACAGCTTGGGATCTCAGCTGCACTCTTTGGAAAACAAACACAACCTTCCAGAGCCAAAGAGAGTTTTTCACAACAAAAAGATGATATTGGCCAGTTGAGTATCCTGAAAACAATGCTTGAGAAACCTGATCTTATTGATTCTGTACTGGATGTGATAGATATGGAGATGTTCGGAAGTTATGAGCCTCTTTTTAATGCAGTACTTAACGGACCCCGTGAAGATTCAAGACTAATGAGGATTCTTGTGGATGAAACGATACAGGTGATGAGCGAAGAAGAGCTTGAACGTTTCTTATGCAACTTTTTGATGCGTCACTATGATAAAGAACTCAAACGTATTGTTGCAGACCAACATATTCCATTTGCCAAAAAGAGTTTTCTCATACGAAAAATCAAAACAGATATTATCCCACGTTTAAAGCGTGGAGAGCTTGTAGCCTACGATAAAGATTTGTTTGCCTAGCTGTAATTTACTATTTTATTTTACCGATATAGGCATCAGGAAAAATCTTGCGGTATGCAGGAAGCAGTTTTGTGAGATGCTTTTTCTTATCAGTCGGGATAGTGTGGACGTAGATAAATCTATCTGTTTTATAGGTGTTTACGGTTTTTTTGAGTGCAGGTGAGAAACGGTCAATCGTATTTAAAATATGTATTTCGTTATTGATATCGAAAACTCCAAGCCTTACTGTAAACATAGGTGATGAGATCAGGAAAGTAGAAAATATAAGTGGGATGATTACAATACGAAACATAAAAAACTCTTATAAAATTTGATTTTGTTGGTTAATTATAGTGTAAAAAAAAGTTTTTGTAAACGATTAAAAAATGAGTAGTTGGTGACCCCACGGAGACTCGAACTCCGGTAACCAGGATGAAAACCTGGGATCCTAACCGCTAGACGATGGGGCCAACAATCAATTAAAAGTATAAACAAGCTAAAATGGTGACCCCACGGAGACTCGAACTCCGGTAACCAGGATGAAAACCTGGGATCCTAACCGCTAGACGATGGGGCCAACAATCAATTAAAAGTATAAACAAGCTAAAATGGTGACCCCACGGAGACTCGAACTCCGGTAACCAGGATGAAAACCTGGGATCCTAACCGCTAGACGATGGGGCCAACAATCAATTAAAAGTATAAACAAGCTAAAATGGTGACCCCACGGAGACTCGAACTCCGGTAACCAGGATGAAAACCTGGGATCCTAACCGCTAGAC
Source organism: Sulfurovum zhangzhouensis (assembly GCF_030347965.1). NCBI lineage: Bacteria > Pseudomonadati > Campylobacterota > Epsilonproteobacteria > Campylobacterales > Sulfurovaceae > Sulfurovum > Sulfurovum zhangzhouensis. The sequence goes on along the minus strand of NZ_JAQIBD010000001.1, from coordinate 951,644 downwards.
GATGGGGCCATCAGCAACTTGTGGACGGCATTATATAAATTTAAAGCTTAGAAATATCTTAAAAATTGAGTGGTTAAGAGCTAAATTAGGACTAAAAATGAAAAAAATAGGTTTTTTCGGGATAATTTTATTAATGGTAAGTATCAGTGGATGTGCAAGGCATTCCTATGTCAAACAGGATTCTGCACTGATCGTCTTTAAAACGCCGACATTCAAATATGCGGATATGGGTTTTATCTATGAAGGCAAAGAGGAACTTAAGGTTGAGATCTACAGTAGCGGGCAGGTACTTACTTCATTAAACCTTTTTCATGGGCAGGTGTGTATGAGCACACTTCAGTGTATGTCAGAGGCCAAGTTCAATGCCGAAGTTTTGAGTAGACATTACCCTGATTCGTTATTACGAAATGTATTTGGCGGTAAAGCGATCTTTGATAAACAAGGATACACCTTGAGTCGTAACGGCTTTACACAAAAACTTTTCAAAAGCGGTAAATACGATATTGAGTACACTGTTTTAAACCGTCAGATTGTATTCCGTGATACAATAAATGAAATTCTGATTAAAGTAAAACAACAAGGATAAGAGTGAAAAAATTTGTAGGTGCGCACGTAAGTGCAAGCGGCGGTGTGGAGAATGCACCGCTTAATGCAATGGAGATAGGGGCTAAAGCTTTTGCCCTGTTTACCAAGAATCAAAGACAGTGGAAAGCAAAGCCCTTAGAGACTAAGTCCATCGATGCATTTCAGAAGAACCTGGAGGCTTCGGGTATCTTGCCAAAATATGTTTTGCCGCATGACTCATATCTGATCAACCTTGGGCATCCTGAAGTAGAACAACTTGAAAAATCCAGAGATGCCTTTATCGATGAGTTGGAACGATGCAGGATACTCGGACTTGATAAACTGAACTTTCATCCCGGTTCACATTTGGTGAAACTTCCTAAAAAAGATCCGCATTACGAAGAGAAATTACTTGAAGCCGAGCTTGGCTGTCTGGATGTCATAGCAGAATCCTTAAACATAGCGATAGAGGCTACTAAAGATTCTAATGTGAAACTGGTGATCGAAAATACTGCAGGTCAGGGGAGTAATCTCGGTTATAGATTTGAGCATATGGCACATATCATTGATAAGATAGAAGATAAAACGCGTGTGGGTGTCTGTCTGGATACATGTCATACTTTTACGGCAGGATATGACCTGCGTACACGTGAAGCCTATGATCAAACGATGGGAGAGTTTGACCGTATCGTAGGTTCAAAGTATCTTATGGGGATGCACATTAATGATTCAAAGCCGGCACTTGGTTCACGTGTGGATAGACACCACTCTTTAGGACAGGGAGAGATAGGATGGGATACCTTTGGATTTATCATGAATGACAGCCGTATGGATGACATCCCGTTGATATTGGAGACTATCGATGAATCGATATGGGCAGAGGAGATAGAAGCACTTTACCGTTTGGTAAAGTAGCCTCTATGCACTTGTGTAAGTTTTTGTACAAAGGATTTACACAAGTTCATAAAGGGTGGACATATAATAAGGAGGAGAAAATGAAAATGGTAAAAGGTTTGGCGTTAAGTGCCGCAGCAAGTTCACTGGTTTTGGCAGGCGGGTATAAGTTGCCTGAAAACTCGATCAACTCAACTGCTTTGAGTGCAGCTTATGTTGCCCATACCATGGGTGCAGATACAGCATATTTTAACCCTGCAAATATGGCATTTATGGAGGATAAACATTATGTTGAGGGGGCATTGACCCTTGTGCGTCTTCCTTCCAACGAGTACATGCTGATCGATCCTTATTCAGGGGAATCCAATAATGAGAATATTCTTGTACCTTCAGGGCATTATGTTTCTAAAGCGATGGGTGATTTTAGATGGGGTGTGAGCCTTGTTGCTCCGGGAGGGCTCACTAAACAATGGGAGACCCCTATTCAAAAACTTTTTGCCGAAGAGTTCACGCTGAAAATCATCGAACTTAATCCATCATTTTCGTATAAAGTCAATGATCAGTTTGCCATCGGTGGTGGTGTAAGGGCGATTTACAGTGAAGGTGTGGTGAAGAGTGACGGTGCCGAGGCCAGTACTATACCGGGGTTTGAAGGTTATAACCTAAAAAGGGTAATGGAGGGTGATACCGTAGAGTTTGGATATAACCTGGCATTAGCTTACCGCCCTGCATCAGATATCAATGTTGCTGTGACCTACCGTTCAAAAGTAGACCTAAGAGAACAGGGAACAGCACAACTTTACTATAGCGGTGCACTGGTCTATGATGGAGATTCGTGTGTATCCGTTCCTCTGCCGGCAGCACTGAATGTTGCCATCTCTAAAACATGGGATGAGAAGTTTACTTTAGAGTTTAACTATGAAAGAACCTATTGGTCAGCGTATGAAGATCTTGATTTTAATTATGCAGCGGCATTGCCTTCTCCGGAGCTAACCTATTTCTTTGATGCGCCAAAAGCAAAAAACTGGAAAGATACCAATACGTTTAGAGTAGGGGCTACAATGGAGCTCAATGAGAAATTGACAGCGATGATGGGATTTGCGATCGATAAATCTCCTGCGCCGCTTGAGACACTCGGATTTGAACTTCCCGATAGTGATGCAAAGATCTTTTCTATGGGATTCAGGGTCAAGCAGAGTGAACAGCTTTCCTGGGGTGCGTCATTCCTTTATGATTCAAAAGAGTCGATCTCTATGCCTGCCGGTATCAGTGACAACCCGATCCTTGCAAATGGAGGAAGCTTTCATGAAGGTGGAGCCTTCCTAACAACAGTAGGTATCGCTTACGAGTACTAAGATGACATACAGCTTCAATAGTTTTTATGAGCTTATCGGTCATCAGGGACAAAAGTATAAAAATAAAACTGCACTTTTTGTCGATAATGAAAAGATCACCTATGCAGATATTTTGCAAAGAGCTGATGCGATAGCAGCATTCCTAGTATATCATGGCGTACAAAAAGGTGATAAAGTTGCACTTTTTTTAAGAAATTCTCCGGAGTTTGTCTATACTGTTTTTGCCGCCTCCAAGCTTGGAGCAGTCGTTGTGCCGATCAATACGTTTTTGAAAGAAGAAGAACTCTCCTATATTCTTGAAGACAGTGCCAGCACCGTACTTATTACTTCAAAGATACATGAAAAGGTTGTTAAAGCCAGCGATGCAGAAAAACTCTGTAATTTCATTGTATGGGAAGGTGAAGCATTCGAACCCTTAGATGAGCAAAATTATAGTTATGATGAAGCAATAAGATTTGATCAAAGTATCAAAGCAAATACATCCGGGCTGGAAGATACAGCGGTCATTTTTTATACCTCCGGAACTACCGGAAGACCCAAAGGTGCAATGCTCTCGCATAAAAATATTTTTTCCAACTCTATAAGCGGAATCCAGCATATCACTCTGAAAACAAAAGACAGGGGAATTATTTTTCTGCCGATGTTCCACTCTTTTACCTTTTCGATAGGGATCATTCTGCCTTTATATGCAGGTGCCAGTATTGTGATCATCAAGTCGCTGCAGCCATTTTCAAATATCTTTAAGCAGACACTGCTGAAGCGTGTAACACTTTTCTTTGGTGTCCCCGATGTCTATAATGCACTCTCTAAAGCAAAACTGCCTTGGTACTTTATGTGGTTTAACAACCTGCGTGCCTTTATTTCAGGTGCAGCCCCTTTGCAGCCAAAAACACTCGATGCTATGGCCAAGAAATTTAAACGTGCAAAGCTGCTTGAAGGATATGGACTCAGTGAGGCAAGTCCGGCAGTCTGTATGAATACGCTGGAGAAACAAAAAGCAGGTTCTGTTGGAACGGCACTGGCCGGGTATGAGATGAAAGTGGTGGATGAGAACCTTGTGGAGCTTCCAAGGGGCAGTATAGGAGATATTATCGTCAAAGGCGATAATGTTATGCAGGGCTATTTGAATCATCCGGACATTACAGAAGAAACCATCATCAATGGTTGGCTTCTTACCGGAGATATGGGGTATATAGATGATGAGGGGTATCTTTTTATCGTTGACAGAAAAAAAGACCTGATCATCTCCAAAGGGATTAATATCTATCCAAGAGAAATAGAAGATGTGATCGATGGGTTTGAGGGTATCAGTGCATCCGCGGTGATAGGTGTTGCCGATGAAAAGAGCGGTGAGATACCTGTAGCCTATATCGAGCTTGATGAAGGTGTAGAGAAGATAGACGATACTGCCCTCAAAGGATATTTACGGGAACATCTGGCAAACTTTAAGGTGCCAAAGCATATCTATATCATTAAAGAGCTTCCAAAAAATGCCACAGGTAAGGTACTTAAGCGTGTACTTAAAGATAAATTGAAAAAAGATGAACTGTAAATAATGAAAGCAATCACAAATGCCCATCTGATAATTGATGACAAGATCATTGAAGATAAGGTGCTGCTCTTTGACAAAAAGGTCATTGATATCACTGATAATGTGCCTGAAGATATAGAGGTCATTAATGCCAAAGGTGCGTATGTGAGTGCAGGGTTCATAGACCTGCATATACACGGTGCAGGGGGAGCAGATGTTATGGATGCGACGCCTGAAGCACTTGAGATGATATCCAATACACTGCTTCAGACAGGGACTACCTCTTTTTTGGCTACGACAATGACAATGTCAACCAAAGCCATTGACACTGCTTTACAAAATGTCAAAGCGTATAAGGATAAAGTGAGTGGTGCCAGTGTACTGGGTATCCATTTGGAAGGCCCTTTCATTAACGCCTCCAGGCATGGTGCACAGGACGAAAAGTATATTCAAAAGCCGGGTTTTGATCTGATAGTCGATCATATGGAAGTCATCAAAATGATCACATTGGCTCCTGAAGTTGAAGGGGCTGAAGCATTTATCCGGCATCTTAGTGATAAATACCCTCATATCATTCTCAGTGTAGGGCACTCAGATGCAAGTTATGTTCAATGTAAAAAGAGCTTTGAATGGGGGGTTTCACATGCCACGCATCTCTTTAATGCTATGAATGGATATCATCATAGAGAACCGGGGATCATAGGGGCAGTGTTTGAGAATGATGTAACATGTGATATCATCCCTGATCTGGTACATACCCATCCTTCAACTTTGGAGTTGACCTATCGTATGAAGCAGGATAAGTTGATCTTGATCACCGATGCGATGAGAGCAGGGTGTATGAAAAATGGTATTTACGATCTTGGAGGGCGTAAAGTGATCGTAAAAGAGGGTAAAGCGGAGCTTGAGGACGGTACATTGGCCGGATCGGTACTGCGTCTTAATGATGGCCTTCGCAAGATGATGACTCATACCTCCATGTCATTAGTTGAAGTTGTCAACAGTGTGACCAAGATCCCTGCAAGTAAACTTGGTGTTACCAAAGGTGAATTACGTCAAGGGTATGATGCTGATATAGTCATTTTTGATGAAGATTTCAGTATCATAGCAACAGTAGTAGCCGGAGAGCTAAAGTATACGAGGTAATGTAATGTTTGGATTATTTAAACGTAAACAAAGAGAGGTTTTTGCCCCTGTAGACGGTCAGGTAGTTTCTCTTGATCAGGTAAATGATGAGGTGTTTTCCCAAGGCTTAGCAGGAGATGGTGTAGCGATCAAACCTGTCTCTGACATCTTTAGAGCACCGATCTCGGGTAAAGTCACTAAAATCTTTGGAACCAATCATGCCTACAGTATCAAGAATGATAAAGATCTTGAGGTGATGGTACATATCGGTCTGGATACGGTAGCTTTGAAAGGCGAGGGATTTGAACGGCTTGTAGAGGAAGGGGATATAGTAGAAGCAGGAGATCCGGTCATTAAAACTGATCTTGCTTATCTTGGTGAACATGCCAAGGATACGATTACTCCTATACTGATCACTGATGAGAGTGATGTAAAAAGTATAGAGAAAAAACTGAAGATCGTCAAAAGCGGCGATGTAATTATGGAGGTGAACTAATGCCTGAAGGTGATAACTTATACTACTATCTTGCCTATGCGATCGTTGTGGTTGTTTTTATCGTTGTGTTGAAGATGCCTAAAAAAAAGAAGGACGAGCATAGCAAAAAAGGACCTGTCTCTACATCTAAGAAATTTAATAAAGATATTGAAGATCAACAAAATAAAATAAAGGATATCTAATGGCATACAATGAACTAACGCCTGAAGAAGAGTATGTGATACTGCATAAAGGAACAGAAAGACCATTTACAGGAAAGTACTTTGACCATAAAGCAGATGGTGTATACACATGTAGACAATGCGGTGCACCGCTTTTCAAGTCTGATGCAAAATTTGACAGCGGAACAGGATGGCCTAGTTTTGATGATGCTATCGAGGGTGCAGTAGCTGAAGTTCCGGATGCGGACGGAAGACGTGTAGAAATCGTCTGTGCAAAGTGCGGCGGTCACCTTGGACATGTCTTTAAGGGCGAGGGCTTTACCAATAAAATGACAAGACACTGTGTTAACTCAATCTCTCTAGATTTTGAAGCCGATAAATAAGACCCAATACATCTTCGTCATCGATCCGATGTGCTCATGGTGCTGGGGATTTCACCCTGTCATTGAGCGCCTGCGCCGGGAGTATGAAGGTATCTATACTTTTTCTTTGGTAGTAGGCGGGTTACGTACAAAAGGTGCGATGCTGTGGGATGAGCCGACCAAAAACAAACTCAAAGCCACATGGCAGCAGGTTGCTGACACGACCGGTCAATACTTTACAGATAACCTCTTTAAACTTGACTATTTTGAGTATGACACCTATCCCGCCTGTAAAGCGGTAGTGGCGGTAAGGGAGCTATGGGGAGATGATGCATCCTTTGAGTATCTTAGCAAGATACAAAGAGCTTTTTATGTTGATGGATTGGATATAACACACCTACACTCTTTGGTATCATTTATTGAGCCTGATAGACAGAAGGACTTTACCACCTTTTTTGAAAGTGAACGTGCTGAAGTTCTTTTGCGACATGACTTCTCAAAAGCCCGTTCAATGGGGGCTAATGCCTTTCCTTCAGTTGTCAAAATAGATAGTGACGGGCATATGATGTGTAAAAAAGGTTTTCAAAGGTTTGATGAGATTATCATAGATACTTAGATCTCAAGGATCATCTTGATCCCATCTCCGTCAGGGTAATAGTCCTTGAGTAACTTAAGAGGTTGAAAACCAAGTAATTGATAGAAATATAGGGCTTGCGAATTGGTAGTTTTTACCTCTAAAAGAATATGTTTTACCTTCTTGGCCGCATAGCTTTTAAGGTAGGTGATCAGAGCACTTCCTAACCCTTTCTGTCTAAATTCTGTTGAAATAGCGATCGAGTAGATGCGCCAACTTTTTGTATAGGTGAAAAAAAGAAGGTATCCGACAACCTTGCTGTCAATTTTTACAACAAGAATTTGCTTCTTCTTGATATGGTAAAGAAAGTTTCTTCTAGAAAGCGGGTAGCTGTTTTTATCAAATGTATTATTCTCTATCTCAAGCAGCTTCTGAAGATCACTGTGTAGGGCAAAGTCTATCTGCATCAGTTTTTTTGATAGATACTGTATTTAGGCAATAGCTTTGCAGGTCGGTAAGAGAGTTTGACTTTTTTAAGGTTTTCAAATCCCATATCATCACCCGCATTGATATAAAGTGAACCATAGTGTTCTTTGAGCAATTTGCAAAATTCCCTAAAGATGAATTGTGCCGAACCCAGAATGTCAAACTCGGTTTTTTCTATCAGTATGGTCGCAGTGGTTTCGTTGGTCCTTTCACCTACGGTGAATCCCATTACATTATCGTCGATACGCAGTATCATTCCAAACAGTCCCATCTCTTGATAATATTTGAGTATCCTTTTTATGGCAAAACGTTCATAATTAATACCGTCAAGAAAAGCGTCAAGTTCCACTTTTGGCATATACTTCATACGGTTAATGACCCATCGGTTGAAAAGTTCGATGATCTCTTCTGTATGGATCGCAGGATCCAGAAGTTCTGTAGTGAATCCGGGATAGTTCTTTTTGAACTTGTTGATCTCTGTACGTTTGGTATGGTAACCGTTACCACGCAGTTCGATAAGATCGTCTATATTGTAGACATAGTCTGCCAGTTTCTTTTCGATGAGGTAGTTTTCCAATATCTCAAAGATATCCTGGCCTTCCACATTTTCGACAAAATTGGTCATATAATACTCATCGACATAGTCGATACGTGAGAGATATTTTGAAGAGTTATTGAGGTTCATGACCTCAAAGCACTCAATGATCGCATCATTGATACGTTCTTTTTTACCTAATGGCGGTAAAAGCATGGAAAGTTCTCCGCCGTTAAGGATAAAAAGGCAGAAAGTATCTTTGACAATTGTGTAAAACCCGCTGGAGTTTGCCAGCCACATAAAGTTTGCTGCAAACGAGTAGTCACTGAGGCTGCTGTGAACCTCCTGGAGATACTGTTCCATCAATTCTTTCGTGTGAATAGTAAAGGGTTTAAGTAAGTAGTTCCCTATACGAAAGTCGACCATTTTTTTCCTTCTTTATAAATAGCGAATTGTACACCATTTCATTGGTGTTTGCGGTGGTTATTTTTTATGAAATTGATATATTTTTTTGAAGGATTAAATGTGCGTAGACGGTAGGAAGAAGTATCGACAGCAGCTATTATTATGAAAGGTGTTAAAAAAATAATTTTCTTATATTTGGGTGCTATAATAAATGATTGTTCTATCTTACTTATAGAGGAGGAGAGATAGTGAAAAATTTGTACGATATTATTATAGTCGGTGGAGGACCCGGAGGTATCGCTTCGGCAGTTGAAGCATCAATATTCGGACTTGAAAAGATACTCTTTATCGAAAAGGGTGAGAATCACTCTCAAACGATTCGCCAATATTACAAAGATGCCAAAAGAGTTGATAAGGACTGGCAGGGACAGAGTGTTGATATGGAAGGTAACATCGAATTCTTTGACGGTACAAAGGAAAGTACACTGGAGTACTTTGAGTTATTGTTGGATAACGAAAATATCGATACGGTTTTCAACTGTGAGGTTGACAGGGTTGTCAAAGAAAACGATCTTTTCACGGTGACTACGCCGCAAGGGTCTTTTACCGCAAAAAATGTCATCGTCTCTATCGGAAGGATGGGGAAACCAAACAAACCATCCTATAAGATACCTCCCTCCTTGAAACAGGTTGTAAATTTCAACCCTTATGAGTGTCGCGGACGAGAAAAGATCCTCGTAGTAGGTGGAGGGGATTCAGCCGTGGAATACGCCTGTCAGCTCAGTTGTGACAATAATGTTACGCTCTCTTACAGGAGAGAAAGCTTTAACAGAATCAATGATATCAACTTGGAGATGGTAGAGCGGTATGATCAAGAGGAACGCTTACGCGTACGTTACGGTATCGATATAGACTCCATTGAAAATGAAAAAGGCAAGGTCAAGGTCAACTATAACAACGGTTTTTATACGATTTACGACAGGGTGATCTATGCACTGGGCGGCACGACACCGGTAGACTTTTTCAGGAAGAGCAACATGGTGCTTGATGAGCATGATCTGCCTGTGATTAACGAAAAGTTTGAAACCAGTGTCAAGGGCCTTTATATTGCAGGAGATATCGTCTATAAGAGCGGCGGTTCTATTGCAATGGCAATCAACCATGCTTATCATATCCTTCAGGATATTACAGGAGAGAAGGGAGGATTGGCGTAATATTTTTACTCGAGGGTGTCTTCTCCTGGTCAGTTACAGGGGATTATTCAGAAAATGTTTTTAACGCCTCTACATCAAGCAGATACAGTTTCTTTTGACGTATTTCCACCCACCTCTTTTCTTTAAAGGTACGAATGATCCTGGAAGTACTTTCCGGTGTCAGTTTGATGCGCTGCGCGATATTCCGCTGGGTTAAGTGAAGCAATTGATGCTCATGGTCAATCAGAAAACGGGCCAGGCGTTTGGATGCATCATCGATCAACGTGTAACGTAACACTCCCTCAAGATGTTTGATTTTACGTGTCAATGAGTGGATAATGGGAAGGATCAGGTGAGAGTGCTTATACAGGTACTTGTTAAACGTATCAAACTCAATTTCAAATAGTGTAACATTACTTAGGCATCTTGCTGTGGCAGGATAGGGGATGGATTCAAAAAGAGCCATTTCAGCGATAAGCTCCTGGGGATAAAACGTTCCCAATACTATTTCATTGCCTTCTGTATCATGTTTATACACTTCGACAGATCCTTGCATGAGTATCAATAGCGATCGGGGTTTTTCTCCCGCATAAAAAAGTATATTGCCTTTTTGATATGTACGTTTCTTGGTAATAGTAGACAGAAAATCCAATGAGCTCTGATCAAAGGTTGAAAAAAGATCAATATCCTTAATTTCCATATGTTTCCCTTTTAATCTTAACATAGATCAATATGTTTCTTTGGAGTATACCATATACTCACAAAAAAGGAATGCTTGATGATAGATAAAGAGCGCTTGCCTCAAGTGGCATACCAAGTGATGAACGAGGTTCATGAAGAAGAGGTTGATCTGCTGAACAGGCTTGAAAATGAATTATCAGATGAGGTTTTGGATATCTCCAAAGTTGACGAACTGCTCAATACATTACTAGAGCATACCAAAGAGCACTTTGCCAACGAAGAAAGGCTGATGCAGGAGGTCTTTTTCCCCGCAATGATGATGCATCAAGGTGAGCATATACGTGTTATCAATGAAATGAAAATGGTAGTCAACCGATGGGAGCTCACAAGAGATCCTGAATTGATACGGGAATACTTTTTAGGAACATTGATAGAGTGGCTTATGCTACATATCAATACAATGGACACAATTACAGCGCAATTCATTACCATGCATAAAGGAGGACACTAATGAAAAAAGTCTCCTTTATGAATGATCCTAGCTTTGGAGATAACCCTAAAGTAACCCCATTACTAGAAACTCCTTTTAGCAAAGAGATACGGATCTGTATGTCAAAAGGAAATATGATGAAAGAGCATACAGCTCCGGGAGCCATTACAATCATGCTGCTTAAGGGAAAACTTCTTTTAGAATCGCAGGGGCACGAGACGATATTGGAGGACGGAGATATCGTCTATCTAAATCCTAAGATTCCACATTCTTTAGAAGCGATAGAAGAGTGTATTATCCGTCTTACTCTTGCAAGGCATGATAGTGTAGAAAGAATCAACAAAATAATTGCACCGCTAGGTTCATCCCAGAAATAAAATATGATATGGTCACAAGTGTATAGTATAGTGTTAGATATTAGTACCTAATACCTCTTTGATCTTCTCTGCCACTTTTTCAGACTTGCTTCCAAGCACGATCTGTATGGTCTGTTTGTCAGGGCGTATCACGCCTTTGGCACCCAATGCGGTAAAGTCTTCATCTTTAAGTATGCTGCTGTCACCTACACGCATACGGAGCCTTGTGATACAGGCATCGGTATCGAGGATATTATCTGCTCCGCCAAGTGCAAGAATAAATGCTTGTACTTCATCATCATGTTGTACACTGCTGTCATTCTGTGCTTCTTCAAAGATCTGCAGTTTCAAAAGCTTGATGGTGTAGTAGCTGGTGACAAAGTAGATCACTGCAAATACTGCGCCTAAAGGGAGGAGAAGTAACGGGTTGGTAGCCAGTTTATAGTTGATCACATAGTCGATAAATCCTGCCGAGAAGCCAAAGCCTGCATGGATATTAAGTATCTGTGCTGCTGCCAGTGCCAAGCCGGTAAGAAGTGCATGCAGTAAGAAAAGCAGTGGAGCAACGAACAAAAAGAGGAATTCCAAAGGTTCGGTAATCCCTGTAAGAAATGATGTGAAAGCTACACCTGCCAGGATTGCTCCTGCTTTCTTACGGTAGGACTTTGGCGTATTGAGATAGATCGCCAGTGCCATGGCAGGCAGTCCAAACATCATCACCACATAGAATCCGGACATATAGACTCCCGCACTCTTGTCTCCTGCGAAGAAGCGGTGCAGATCACCGTTAGCTACTGTTTCTACCCCGTCTTTAAGGTAGGTATATTCACCCAGCTGGAACCAGAAGATCGAATTGAGGATATGGTGCAGTCCTAGAGGTATAAGTGCGCGGTTGAGTGTACCATAGATGAAGGTTCCGGTTTCTTTCAGTCCGATAATGAGGTTTGAGAAACTGTCGATCGCTCCTTGAGCATAGTGCCAAAAATATCCTGCAAGTACACCAACACCGATTGCAGCGATAGCCGTAATGATCGGGACAAAACGTTTGCCTCCAAAAAAGCCCAAAAATTCAGGGAGCCTGATCACATGATAACGGTTATAGAGTGTTCCTGCCAGCACCCCAATGATGATACCTACAAAGACTCCCATATTGACACTCTCATCGATACTGCCATATACGGCTTTGGCGATAAGTACACCGATGGCCCCTGAGAGTGCGGCAGCCCCGTCATTGTTCTTTGCCAGCCCATAGGCGATACCTATACCAAAGAGTAGGTCAAGGTGTGAAAAGATCGCTTCACCTGCACTTTTCATAATGTGCGCGATTTGTCCGTCAAATATGTCACCGAAGCCAAGACGCAGTAACAGTGCCGCTACAGGCAGTACGGCAATAGGGGTCATCAGGGCTTTACCGATCTTTTGGAGTAAACTAAACATTTCTTACCTTATCTTTGATTTGTCCGATACGCTTACTTGAGACAGAGAGTGTCTGTACACCTGTTTTAAGAAGCTGAGGAATCACTCTCGTATCTCCAGCCAACTCACCACAGATACTGACAGGTTTGGTAGCTTCCTTGACTATACGTTCAATGACATTAAAAAGTATAGGTGAGTGAGGATCAATCTTGAGTGTTGGATGGGTACGTTCAATGGCAAAAAGATACTGTGCAAGGTCATTGGTACCTATTGAGTAGAAGTCCACAAGTGTATTGAACTCTTGCAGTGCAAAGAGTACAGAAGGAACTTCGATCATCATACCAAAACGCACATTGTCAATCGGGATATCTTTTTCACGAGCGATATTCAAAGCAAAATCTTTGGCCTCTTTAAACTCCTCAGGGGTACTGATCATAGGGAACATGACTTTGACAGGTCTGTTATCTGCAGCAATCAAGATCGCTTCAAGCTGTTCTTCCAGAAGCTTTGGATCGGTTTTGAGCAGTCTGATACCGCGAATACCTAAAAAAGGATTCTGCTCTTTAGGAATATCGATATAAGGCAGTGCTTTGTCTCCGCCTACATCGAGTGTACGTACCGTGACATCCTCAAAAAGATCAAAGATCGCACGATATGCCCTGATCTGATCTCTGATAATGGGTTTATGCTCCTTGAAAAGAAACTCAGAACGTAATAGACCGATACCCTCGGCTCCCTCTTCTTTTGCTTCTTTTGCTGAGTCAAGGTCGGAGACATTCGCAAAGATGTTTATCTTTTCTCCTTTTTGGGTGATGGCAGGATTGAAACGGTTTTGATGTATTTCAGAGTGTAGTTTATCATCCTCATTTTGACGTTTGAAGGCCTGGATAAGATCTTCCGGTGAGGGCTTAAGGACGATCAAGCCGCTGTAGGCATCCAAGATCACCTTGTCCTCTTCATGCTTCAAGGGTTTGTCCAGTAAAAGCGAAGGAATACCTGCGGCACGCAGAAGGATTGCAGTGTGTGAGGCTAAAGAACTGTTAGCAAGAGCAACGCCGAGAACCGTACTGTGTTCTAGAACTTTGATCTGACTTGGGAGAAGGTCATCTGCTGTCAAAATGAATGGTGTTTTAGGCAGTGAAACCTGATAGTCATATCCCATTTGTTTCTTGATCCGGTAAAGCAGGTCATTGAGGTCCGCGATCTTTGTTGCATGACGACCGCCTCTGAGTATTTCTTTTTCTGCTTCAATGCGCGAATTAAAACCTTCAAGCGTATCGACCTCTTCAGCCAGAGAGAGAAGGAGGGCTTTTTGTGCGAGATAGATGTGTGCATCAGCATTTTTTTTGGAATTGTTATAAAGTTTGTCCAGTTCAACTACGCTATTTTCGACAGCTTGTTTAAAAGAACTCAGCGAAGCATGTTGTACTTCTTTTAGTACGAAGTGATGAAGTTTTCCTACAGCAATTCCCTCACTGATGATCTCACCAGGTTGTGTAGGACTTTGATAAGAAGCGTTTAGTTTTTCTACTTGCTTTGGAGCGTGCTCTGCGTTCATAAGTATTGCAAAGGTTTGGTTGAGTAAGCTAAGCGCTTTTTTTGCGTCTTTCCCATGTGCAATAAGTGTAAAAGTATCATCAGTGTCAAGATTTAAAGAGAGGATGGCATTGACCGCTTTGGCATTGATCCTTTTATCCGAGAATTCGATATGAATGTCACAGGTAAATTGTTTTGCTTCAGTTGCAAACTTCGCTGCAGGTCTTAGGTGAAATCCATTGGTTGAGGTCACGGTAAGCGTACTTGTAAGTGGTTTGTAAAAAAATGTTCTTAACAGCTTCATTGGATACTTTGAAAATTGATTTCTCAAAGTATACCAAAATATAAATAGGTGGTCTATTGGCATATGATGTTCTTTTCTTGACTTTCATATCTTTCAATGAATGGTCACACTCAACGAAAAATTGAAAATATTTGCTATACTCTACTATATAACTTATAGTAAATAATGAGGAATTTTATTGAAATATCTAATAGAGTTTATAGAATCCGATGACGTAGAAAAAACATCCATATTCGAACATTTAAAGTGTACTGTCGGGGAGGCACAACTGATCCAGTATATTTGTCAAAGATATGTCAAAGGGTTAGAGGAAGTACCGGTCATTGAGATGTTGCAGGATAATTTCTCGAGTGATGAGTATGCTTATCTCAAGGAATTGAAATTGGTAAAAAACCTGTTGGACCTTGGATGGATCATCCAGATGAGCTTTGGTCAGGTAAAAGCGCATGATACGTCAACGCTTGAATTGTTAAATACCTCTGTGACACCGAGTATTTCACTTTTGAGATTATTGGAAGAGGGATCACTGGAGATCTATCTACCGGATATCAAACCTTATACGGATCACTTGGAGTATCTGCAAGATCAGTTTGATATGGTGACATTGTTGCATAAGATCGCTACCTATAGACAGGGATTTGCAGATAATTCACTAAGTATCGGACGGCTTAAAAACAAACTGAATTTGCTTACTACACGCATTGAAGAACGTGTAAAGCTGACTGAAACGCCTATTGTCGTTGAGGAGTTTTTCAAAGAGAAAGATCTGGATGAAAAAGAGCAGCGTATCTTTCTGGCACTTCTTAAGGAGGAGTACAGTGGCGGAGAAGGGTTGTTTAGGGATATGAACACGCTTATTGAACTGATCAGTTTTGATGAATATGAGAAGATAAAAAACCGTTCATTGCTTGAAGACGGTGCTAAACTTATCACTGAAGATATCATCGACTATGAAGAGATACTCAATATGTTCGGGGGTGTCAGCCGTTCATTCTATCTGCAAGAAGAAGTGATGCAGCGTATCATCCACCCAAGCAAGAAAAAGAAGGTAACAAAACTAAAACTTGATGCGCTGGTACAGGAGCAGGAACTCTTTGAATACCTGAAACCGACCACGACACTTGATGATGTTGTCTTGCATCCAAAAACCAGAGAGACATTGGACAATGTGATAAAACAGGTAGATAAGGAAGTCTTTAGAAAGCTAAAAGAGTGGGGGATCAAAGATAAACGTAAAGGGATCGATGCACGTATTATCTTTTACGGAAGTGCAGGAACAGGTAAAACAATGACGGCTATGAGTTTAGCAAAGACACTGAAACGCCCGATTCTTTCATTTGATTGTTCAAAGATCCTCTCAATGTATGTGGGAGAGAGTGAAAAAAATGTAAGACGTATTTTTGATGAGTTCAAGGAGTTGAGTCATAAGGCGAAAGTGGAGCCTATCTTATTACTCAATGAAGCTGACCAGTTCTTAAGCAGCAGGACTGAGGGGAGCGGCAGCAGTGCGGATAAGATGCATAACCAGATGCAAAATATCTTTCTTGAACAGATCGAACGCTTTGAAGGTATTTTGATCGCGACAACAAACCTACTTGGAAATATTGATAAAGCTTTTTCAAGACGTTTCAACTATAAGATCGAATTTAAAAAACCGGGTAAAAGACAGCGTATGAGACTTTGGCAGTTTATGCTTCCTGAAAATGCGGATTACACGGAAGATTTTGATGTGCAAAGTTTGGCCAGCTTTGATCTGACAGGCGGTCAGATCAATCTTATCATCAAAAATACTGCTTATAAAGTCGCTGTAAGAGAGGAGAGTATCTTTAGTAACCAGGACTTCCTCGAAGAGATTGAAAAAGAACTTGGCAGCAGTTTTGATGGAAGCAAAAGTATGGGGTTCAAGGTCTAAGGAACTTTTTTTGTTACTTTATGATCTGTGCCCCTGCACTTTTCAGTGCAATAATGCCGCCTTTGACATTGATCGGAGTAAATCCATGTTTCTCTAAGATACGGGAGGCAGCAACACTTCTATTCCCGCTTTGACAGTAGACAACGATCTTTGTATCTTTTTTGTTTGATAACTTGTCAATATGGGTATTTAGCTGTTGAAGAGGGATAAGAGTCGCATCTACAAGATGTCCTTCTTTATACTCAGGGACAGTCCTTACATCCAATAGCGTTATATTGTCATCATTTTCAATCATGGTGATGGCAGTTTGGGCGTCAACCGAACGGAAATCGGCAAGTATCCATCCTTTTGTATAGGCAAACCAAAAAAACAAGCCGACTAATGCGATCCAGTAGAGTGTATTGGTGAGTATTTTTTTATAGTTTTTCATTGAAATAACCGTTTTTTATTATTGTATTACATATTTTTTTGCATCAAAAAATACATTAGATTATATATTTTACTTATGAGATAATTTTGTTTCACTTAGTTACAGCATAAAATTCATATCAGTTCTACACAATTGCTCCACAAATGAGTTTAATTAACTTTTAGGTATATTAAATCGAATATTCTGAGAATTCTCTACCCTATTTTATAGGAAGAGATGATTAAAGTAAGGGATTAATAATGACTCACGTAATTACAGAACACCCGTATTTTGGTGTATTTATTCTGTTTGCACTGACTGCGGTTGCTTTTCCGGCAACTCTTTTCGCAGCACGTTTTGTAAGTAGAAAACTTGCAAAATTAGACACTGAAAAGCTTAAGCTTACGATCTACGAATGTGGACCGGAGGTAACAAAACAGCCAAACACGATCTCAGCACAGTTCTATCTGATAGCACTTCTGTTCATCCTGTTTGATGTAGAAATTATCTTTATGTTCCCATGGGCGATTGATTTTAAACTACTTGGGTGGTTTGGATTTGCTGAGATGATTCTATTTATCCTATTGCTTGCAATCGGATTTATTTATGCATGGAAGAAAGGAGCACTTGAATGGCACAGCATCAAGTAAATTATGCCGGAAGCGCCGGCTTACCGATAGCATTGACTACGGTAGATCATATAGTAAACTGGGGACGTTCAAACTCGCTTTGGCCACTAACATATGGTTTGGCATGTTGTGCGATCGAGATGATGGCGTCAGGTGCGTCACGTTATGACTTTGACCGTATGGGTACGATCTTTAGAGCGTCTCCGAGACAGTCAGACGTTATGATCCTTGCAGGAACACTTTCTAAAAAACACGCTGAGTTTGCTAGAAGACTGTATGATCAGATGACAGAACCGAAATGGGTTATCTCTATGGGATCATGTGCAAACACGGGTGGTATGTTCAATACCTATGCAACTGTACAGGGAGTAGACCGTATCGTACCGGTAGATATCTATCTTCCTGGGTGTGCACCAAGACCTGAAACATTGCAGTATGCATTGATGATGCTTCAAAAGAAGATCAGAAGAGAATCAGCAAATATGAATAAAAATCAAAAACAAAACTTGAGGTTAGTGTAATGAGAAAGTATACGCCAAAAGATAATGTACAAGCAAAATCGTACTATACAGATAGATTCTGGGTAGCACCGCGTGTACCAAGAGAAGAAGTAGAGAAGGGTTCTCACTTTGAAGCGGTTGTAGATACGCTTGGTAAGCAGGTAAAAGAGTCATATGTAGAATTAGGACAGCTGGTTATCCACATTGATGCAAAAGAAAATGTTGCAGTGATCAAGACACTAAGAGATAAGTGTGGATATAAGCAGTGTTCTGAGCAGTCTGCAGTAGATTATCTTGCACAAGACGGTGAGTTTGAACTTTTCTATCAATTGCTAAACTACGATGAAGCAAAAAGAGTAAGAGTAGTTTGCCGTATCAAAAAGGGTGAAGCGATCGAGAGTATCGTACCACTATTTAAGTCAGCAAACTTTGCAGAACGTGAGTTATTTGATATGTTCGGTATCAAAGTGAACAACCACCCTTATCTTAAGCGTATTCTTATGCCGGATGATTGGGAAGGACACCCTCTTCTTAAAACGTATCCATTGCATGGTGATGAGTTTGCATCATGGTATGAGGTCGATAAGATCTTTGGTAAAGAGTACAGAGATATCATCGGGCCTGAGAACAGAGATCAGGCAAAAATTGAGAGATACGATACGAAGCGTTTCTCACGTGTAGGATATGAAGTACCGTTCGGTGCAGATATCAGTGAGGGAGAAAATGAACAAGCGATTGAATACAGTGAAACGATCCTTGTCGACTACAATAAGTCATCTAAGAAATTAGATGAGAGAAGATAGGAGGGACGATGAGCCAACAACCAAATAAATTAACCCCGTTTTTTGAAAACCTCAATTTTGAGCGTGATGACAACACAATGGTTATCAACTTTGGTCCGCAGCACCCTTCTGCACACGGACAGTTGAGACTTGTACTTGAACTTGACGGTGAGCAAGTAGTAAAAGCATACCCTGATATCGGTTACCTTCACAGAGGTATCGAAAAGATGGCAGAGAACATGACATACAATGAGTTCCTGCCAACTACAGACAGACTTGACTATATCGCATCAACATCAAACAACTATGCATATGCACTTGCTGTGGAAAAACTTCTTGGTATTGAGGCACCTAGACGTGCTCAAGTGATCAGAACCATGCTTCTTGAAGTGAACCGTGTGATCTCTCACCTCTTTTTCCTTGCAACACACGCACTCGATGTCGGTGCAATGTCGGTATTCCTCTATGCATTCCGTGAGCGTGAATACGGTATGGACTTGATGGAAGAGTATTGTGGTGCAAGATTGACACACTCTGCTGTACGTATCGGTGGTGTACCGTTGGATCTTCCTGCAGGATGGTTGGAAAACCTTGCTGCATGGTGTGACAAAGTAGATTATGAAGTAAAAAATACTTATGAAGCACTTCTTACTGAGAACCGTATCTGGAGAATGCGTCTTGAAGATGTAGGTGTGATCTCTGCAGAAGAGGCACTATCATGGGGATGTACAGGTCCTATGCTTAGAGGTTCAGGTGTGAAGTATGATATCAGAAAAGAAGAACCTTACGAGCTATACAGTGAACTTGACTTTGATGTTCCTGTAGCAGAAACTTGTGACTCATACGGACGTTACCGTCTTTATATGGAAGAGATGAAGCAGTCTACACGTATTTTAAGACAGCTTATCCCAATGTACAAAAAGACTGAGCCTAGACTCATGGCACATGCACCACAGTATATCTCTGCAACAAAAGAAGAGATCATGACGCAAAACTATGCATTGATGCAGCACTTTGTACTCGTTACTCAAGGTATGAGACCGCCAAAAGGTGAAGTGTATGTACCAACTGAGTCTCCAAAAGGCGAGCTTGGGTTCTATATCAAATCCGAAGGTGAGCCGTATGCTTACAGATTGAAATGTAGAGCACCAAGCTTCTTCCACACTGGGTTACTTCAAGAGATTCTTGTAGGAACATATATCGCAGACGTCGTTACGATCATTGGTTCTACCAACATCGTATTCGGTGAAGTAGACAGATAAGGGAGCCGGTAAATGAGAAGATATGATTTAAGACACTTAAAAGATGACTTTTATGACAAAATGGTTGAACTTATGGATACTGGACTGAATGTTGATGAAGTAGGTATCTTTCTTTTTGAAGTAGGTGATTTCAGTTCGATCCAGAAGTCTGCTGATGTAGTAAGAGAGCAGGGACATGACTTGATGAACTCATTGAAGTTCAACGAAGTAGACTGGACTATTGTCGTTAAAAAAGTAAGTGAAGAGACAAGAAAAGCACGTGCAGAGGCAGCAGAAGCTGCGAAGGCTGAAGCGGAAGCTGCGGCAAAAGCTGAAGCTGAAGCTCAAGCACAAAGAGAAGCTGAAAAAGCAGCAAAAGCAGCAGCACAAGCTGAGGCTGCAAAAGAAGAGAAGGCTGAGTAGTTATGTCAAACGTTGTATTCTCAACTTGGAGGGACGAGTTTATCGATAACCGTGGTAAACCCCTTGACGAGTGGAGTGAAACAGGTTTCAAATTACCTGAAACTTACCATGGAGACAGAAGCTCAAAAGCATTTATCGGATGGGATGGTGTAGCCATTTTCACTGAAGATATCGATGCAGTTGAGCTGGCAAGCCAGTATGCAGCACAGTACCAAGAGTACTCAGAGGCATGTGGGCGTTGTGCTCCGGGTCGTTGGGGTGGTAGGATCCTGTATGACCTACTCGATAAAATCGCGCGTGGCGAAGGTACGCACGATGACGTAGCCCATCTTAAGGAAGTTTCACAAACAATGATGGTTACTTCAAAGTGTGAGATCGGTAAGACCGTACCTAAGCCTATACTTGATCTGATGGAACATTATAAAGATCAGTTTGATAGATGTATCAATGCCCAAGTTCCATCAAAACATTATGGTGGAGATACATCATATATCGCTAAAGTAACGGCACCATGTACGGATATGTGTCCGGCACATGTTGATATCCCGGCATATATCGAGGGTGTACGTGATATGATCTTCACTGAGTCTCTTCAGGCAACAAGACAGACGATGCCTTTAGCACATACTTGTGGACGTGTTTGTCCTCATCCGTGTGAAGACGCATGTAGAAGAGCAAATCTTGATGAACCGATTTCTATCATGGAGCTTAAGCGTATTGGTGCAGACTATGAGACAGATCATGAAGTACCTTGGTTGCATCCAAAAGAACCAAAGGCACCTAGAAATGACGGTAAAAAAGTAGCGATCATCGGTGCAGGTCCTGCAGGGCTTACAGCAGCATACTATCTGGCACTTGAGGGTATTCAGGTTGATATTTTTGAAGAACTTCCTGTAAATGGTGGAGAGGTAGCTGTGGGGGTACCGGAGTACCGTATGCCGATCGATAAGTATAACAAGGATATCGATTTCGTACTGGAGATGCCGACAGTAAGCATTACCAATAACCACAGAGTCGATGCTGAAAGACTGAAAGAGATTGATGCAGAGTATGATGCAACACTGCTTGCATTTGGTACAAGACTTTCTAAAAAGGTTTATGCAGAGAACGAAAACCCTAAAATGGGTGGATACTGGGGTGCGATTGCAATGCTTGACAAAGTGAATCTTTGGAGCAAGTACGGTATCGGAAGTCCTGCGAGCAATGAACTGAAAGACAAGACGGTTGTCTGTGTCGGTGGTGGATTTACCTCTATGGACGTTGTAAGATGTTCTGTTCGTGAAGGCGCGAAGAAGGTGATCATGCTTTACCGTCGTGATGAAGCGACTATCATCCGTAATACAACCTACGAAGAGTACCATGAAGCAGTAGAAGAGGGTGTAGAGTTCATTTTCTACTCAGCAATCGAAGAAATCTTTGATGATGGTGAAAAGATCACAAAGCTCAAGTGTAACAGATTTGAACTGGTCCCTGATCCAAACGGCGGACGTGCTCAACTTGTGAAGATGGAAGATGGTGACTTTGATATCGAGTGTGATTATCTGATCCCGGCAGTTTCACAAGCAGCTGATCTTCAACTACTTCCTGAAGAGTGGGGTGTAGAGTTGACGTCATGGAATACGCTTCTAACGAACGGTAAAGACTATATGACATCTCGTCCTGGTCTTTTTGCCGCAGGTGACTGTGAATACGGTCCTATGACGATCGTCAATGCAGTTGGTCAAGCTAGACGTGCAGCATCAGTGATCAGCCGTTATATTTATGATGGCAAGTGTACGTTGACAGATGATGAGATCATGGAAGATCATCTTAATAAGCTGAAGGTCTATGACAAAAAGGAAAAGATCACTGGATGGATGCCAGGACTACCAAGAGCAGTCAGTGAGAAGCTGAGTGTAGATGAGCGTATTGACAACAATAAAGAGGTAAACCTCGGGTTTACAGGTGAAGAGGCGATCGCCGAAGCTGAACGTTGTATGCGTTGTTATTATATTTCAATGGTGGCGGTGTAATATGAATAAACATAATTCATTAGGTCTTGGAAAAGAGATCTCAATCACCATCAATGGAAAAAAGTGTAAGAGCACATTTGGTAAAACGATACTTGAGATCGCGAGAGAGAACGGTATCTATATTCCTACAATGTGTTATCTTACAAAGACACTACCTATCGCTTCATGCCGTATGTGTCTTGTGAGTGTCGAAGGTGTAGATGGAGCGATCCTCTCTTGTCAGGAAAAAGCAACTGACGGTGCAGTGGTAACAACACAAACCTCTGAGCTTTACCAGGAACGCCAGAACATTATGAAGCTTTACAACGTTAACCACCCACTAGAGTGTGGTGTATGTGACCAAAGCGGTGAGTGTGACCTGCAAAACAAGACACTGGAATTTGATGTAGGCAACCAAAACTTCACTGCACGTGATCAGCATAGACCGGTAGAAAACTGGGGACATGTATCTTATGATCCTGCACTTTGTAT
The DNA here is from genome assembly GCF_030347965.1 of Sulfurovum zhangzhouensis. Classification (NCBI taxonomy): domain Bacteria; kingdom Pseudomonadati; phylum Campylobacterota; class Epsilonproteobacteria; order Campylobacterales; family Sulfurovaceae; genus Sulfurovum; species Sulfurovum zhangzhouensis. The sequence continues at coordinate 928,801 of NZ_JAQIBD010000001.1, read as the reverse complement.
CATGTGTGAGAAGTGTGTAAGAGTTTCTACTGAGATTACAGGTGATGAGGCATTACAGCTGAAGTTCGGTGGTTACTCATCAACTATTGTTAATGTCAAAAAAGAGAAGAACTATGCAAGTCTCGGTGAAGCTGCTGCGGTATGTCCGGTAGGTGCACTTGTAGATACAGACTTTAAGTATCGTACAAATGCATGGGAGCTTACAAAGATCCCATCATCGTGTTCACACTGTGGCGGCGGATGTCAGATGGACTATGAAGTGAAAAAAGACAAAATCTACCGTGTAAGTAATAATGCTGAATTCTCTACACTCTGTGGTGCAGGACGCTATGGATTTGACTATGCCAATGAAGGTGTAAGCAAAGATAAAGAGGCATTTGAAAATGCTGTTGATGCGGTAGCAAATGCTCATAGTATTCTCTTTGCTCCTCAAATCAGTAATGAAGAAGCATTGATCCTTCAAAAGATCAAAGAGAAGCAGGGAACGAAACTGATTTGTCATGAGGCAAGAGCGTATCAAAAGTTTATGCGTGCATATGGTTCTATCACAGGGAAAAACCTCTTTGGCGGAACGCTTGATCGTATATCTGAGTCTAGAGGTGTGATCGTATTTGGTACACGTATCAATGATGATGCGCCAAATGTGAAATACCACATCAATATGGCGAGTAAATGGCACAGATCAAGAGTTGCTTACCTTCATCCGATGCGTGATGAGGAGATGAAAAATATCGTAACCCAGTTTATGCAGTACATACCTGGTAGCGAAGAAGCAGTAGCTGCACAGCTTGTTCTGACATTGCTAGGACAAACTGCAGATATGCCACAGAAGCTTACTTCTGTACTCGAAGAGTTGAATCCAGAAGCACTTGCAGCGCAAAGCAGTGTGAGTAGTGATCAGATCGCTCAACTTCAAAAATCTTTGGTGAAGAAGCAAGGTTTCTCACTGGTAGTAGGAAGTGATCTTTATGCACATCCAAGGGCAGAAAATATCGCAAAACTGATTGCATTGCTTGAGAGATATGCAGGTTTCAATGTCGTATGTGTACCGCCTGCAGGAAATGCGATGGGTGTATCACTTATCTGTGACCTTGATGATGAATGTGAGGGTATGAGCGTAGGATATAACGTACAAGGTGATTTCACACTTTCAGCATTGGGAGAAGGTGACCTTGATATGCCGGCAATGAACCAGCAGGAAGGAACACTGACCAGTAATGATAAGCGTGTGGTACCAATGAATGTTGCCAAGTCATATGACGGGTACGTGTTGAACGATATTGCAAATGCGTTGGGGCTGGAAGCTGAGTATACGATTGAGTATACTGCATCTCTTCCTGAAGCACAAGGATTTAGGCAAGAAGCATTTGATGATCTTCCTGATTACTTTGATATCACGGGTGAGGAGCATAGAGGCTACTTACTTAGTGAGGTAAAAGTACCGGTAGATCAAACGATCGAAACTGTAGAGAGTACGACAAGTATGGGTAGTGTGGTATATCAATGCAACCCAGCTGAACAGTTCTCTCCATTTACAGCAAAATGCGAGGCGATCGCTAGTGAAGCACAACTTGTAGGTTCGATTGCATTTGCGAATGAAACAGGATTGAATGATGGTCAGAATGTATCATTTGAGATTGATGGTGTAACGTTCAATCGTGTGTTTAAGATCGATACATCTATGAGCGGAAATATCGCACTTAACCCAAGCTTTGATATGGGATTAAGTGCTGCTTTGATATCCTCTTATAGATTTAAAAGCGTCGATTTTTCAGCCACTAAAAATGAAGAAGTAGGAAGCTAATATGAGTGAAGTAAAAACAGTAGAAAACATGGTTAGTATCAAGATTGACGGTGTTGAGTATCAGGCTGTTGAGGGTGAGTATATCCTTAACGCTGCTCGTGCCAACGAAGTCTTCATACCGGCTATTTGTTATTTGACAAGATGTTCGCCTACTTTGGCATGCCGTATCTGTTTGGTCGAAGCGGACGGCAAACAAGTGTATGCTTGTAATGCGAAAGTAAAAGAGGGGATGGAGATCACAGTAAATACTCCAAATATCCTTGAAGAACGTAGAGCGATCATGGAAGTCTATGATGTCAACCACCCGCTTCAGTGTGGTGTATGTGACAAGAGTGGTGAGTGTGAACTTCAGAACTATACACTTGAACTGAATGTTGATTCTCAAAGCTACGCGATCCCTGACACCAAAAGAGAGACTCAAAACTGGAGTACAGTACTTCACTACGATCCGGGCCTCTGTATTGTATGTGAGCGTTGTACGACTGTCTGTAAAGATATGATTGGTGATTCAGCGATCACTACAACAAAAAGGGGTGGTGAAGATCTTGATAAATCATACAAAGACACAATGCCAAAAGACGCTTATGCGATGTGGAACAAACTTCAAAAGTCTTTGATCGCACCAAGTAACGGAACTGATCATACAGACTGTTCTGATTGTGGTGAGTGTATCGCGGTATGTCCTGTAGGAGCGTTGGTAAGTAGAGATTTCGTTTACCAATCAAATGCTTGGGACCTTAAACGTATCCCTGCAGTTTCAGCACACTCAAGTGACGGTTTTGCGATCTACTATGAGACGAGACCGGCTTCTATTTCTGACAGAGAGGACAAGATCTTCCGTGTTACAAATGAATGGAACTATGTATCACTTGACGGTGCAGCTCGTTTTGCGTACGACTTTGAGAACAGAGGTGTAAGTAAAGATGAAGCGGCATTTAATGCGGCGATCGAAGCATTCAAGAAAGCTGAAACTATCAGATTTAACTCAGTGATCACAAATGAAGAAGCAATGATGCTTCAAACACTCAAAGAGAAAATGGGTGTTAAACTTTATAACCCTGAAGTGAGAGCATTCCAGAAATTCCTGAACTATTACAAAGCAGCTAGCGGCAGATCACTTTGGTCAACAGATACTGATGAAATTATGAAGCGTGCTGATTTTGTGATCTCTGTAGGTTCTGCGCTTAGAAATGACAGCCCGGGCATGAAGTATGCGTTCAATAATGTACAGAAGATGAATAAAGGTGCTGGACTTTATTTCCACCCGGTAGGTGATACACTTATTCCTTCATTTGGTAAAACGATTGAGTGTTTTAACCATAAGCCAGGATTGGAAGAAGCAGCACTTTATCTTGTACTTGACCTATTTGCTGATGCTAGTAAGCTTCCAGAAGATGTAAAAGCATTTATTGATTCATTTAAAACTTCAGAGACACAAACGATTACAGAGAAAGTTGATAAGACTGTAAAAGAGATGGTCAAAAATGAAGAGACTGGTGAAGAGGAAGAAGTCACTAAAAAGGTAAAAGAGACAGTAGAAAAGGAAATTACTGTTGAGAAGAATGGACTCGTTGATCTTCTTGGCGGAGACTCTGAGAAATTCCCTGCTGTATTTGAGAAGATGATGAGCAAAAAAGAGTCATTCTCAATGATGGTAGGTGAAGACCTTTACTTCCATGAAAAAGCAGAAAATATTGCTAAGTTGATTGCACTGATCGAAGCAACAACAAGCATCGATGTAGTAATGACTCCGCCTAAATCAAATGCACTCGGTGTTGCATTAATCTGTGATCTTGATGATGAGGCAGCAGGATATACGATCGGGTACAATGAAAACGGTGACTTTAGACTTTCAGCACTAGGTAACGGTGACCTTGATATGCCGGCAATGAACCAGCAAGAAGGTACATTCACGACTATGTCGAAAAGAGTGGTTCCTACAAATGCAGCACTTTCATATGAAGGATATGAGTTGAATGACCTTATGAAAGTACTTGTAGGGGCACCGGCATTGACGATAGATTGGACACCAATGCTTCCGACAGCTAGTGGATATCAGGCTGTTGCGTTTGATGATCTGCCAAACGGATACTTTAACGATGGTAGTGAAAACCGCGGTTATCTTCTTGAAATCATTTCTGATGAAGTAGCACTTCCGACTGTTGAGAAGTTTGATGCATCTGCAGCATTAGAGGGTGAGATTGCGTATAGATGTAACCCGGCAAGACAGTTCAATGATTTCACAGATAAGGCACATGAGATCTTTGAAGCATTTGGTGTTTACGCAAGTACTGCAAAAGCAGCAGAACTAGGTGAAAAAGTAGAAATCGTATTTGACAATGGAAGCATTGTAATGGATGTGATCGCTGATGAGAAGATCGAAGGTGATATTGTCAAAGTTTCAGACTTTAGAGCTGCAGCAGGTGTATATGATCTCTTCGGCGGGTCTAGATACAAAAATGTAACAATTAAGAAGGTGTAAAAGATGGAAACAACAACACTTATAGAACAACTACCGGAGGTAACGGCTGTAGGTGTCGCGATAAAAGCGATCCTTATCCTTGCAATTATCTCTGCATTAGCAGGCTTCGGTACATATTTGGAAAGAAAGGTTCTTGCATTTATGCAACGCCGTCTTGGACCAATGCACGTAGGTCCATATGGATTGCTTCAGATTGCAGCAGATGGTATCAAGCTTTTTACAAAAGAGGATATCGTGCCGCAGCATGCAAATGCATTTATCTTTAAAATCGCACCGGTTATTACTGCAGCAACTGCATTTATCGCATTGGCAGCTGTTCCAGTATTCCCGGACTTCACGATTCCTGAGTTTGTTCCGGTACTTGGCGGTACATTTGTTCCATCAATTGCATCTGATGTGAATGTCGGGATTCTTTTTGTACTTGGTATGATGGCAGCAGGTCTTTACGGGCCACTGCTTGCAGGTATGGCTCAGGCGAACAAATGGGGTATCATCGGTGCAGCAAGAACAGCAATCCAGTTCCTCTCTTACGAGGTGATCACAGGATTGTCTATTTTGGCTCCGATCATGATAGTAGGTTCTCTTTCATTGGTTGATTTCAATGAAGCACAATCTGGTGGTATCACATCATGGCTTATCTGGCAGCAACCGGTAGCATTTATCCTTTTCTTGATCGCTGGATTTGCTGAAACAAACAGAACACCGTTTGACCTTCTTGAGCATGAAGCAGAGGTTATTTCCGGATATGCAACTGAGTATTCAGGGATGAGATGGGGTATGTTCTTCATCGGTGAATATGCGAACATGATCACAATCTCTATTCTTGCAGCAGTTGTTTTCCTTGGTGGATATAACGACTTCGGATTCATTGCAGGTTGGATCATGATCCTCTTGAAAGTAGCATTCTTCTTCTTCTTGATGCTATGGGTAAGAGCAGCGTGGCCACACGTCAGACCGGATCAATTGATGTGGTTATGTTGGAAAGTCTTAATGCCGATTGCAGTGATCAACGTTGTAATCACCGGTATTGTGATCGTATAAGGGAGTAGATATGGGTTTAGAACAATTTAAAAATAGAAATGTAGGTACTCAAGCGTACAAGGTACTTGACCTGCAGGAGTCACCAAAGACTCCGATGACAAAGTTCGCTCAGGTTGCAAAAAGAACAGTTAAAGGTGAACTTTTTGTTGGACTTTGGGTAACAGTAAGAGAAATGATCAATGCACTGTTCAAGGGACAGATGCATACAGTAAAATATCCATTTGAGAAGCTCCCTATCTCACCAAGATACAGAGCGATCCATGAGATGCTTAGGTTGCTTGAGAGTGGACATTACAGATGTATCGGTTGTGGACTTTGTGAGAAGATCTGTATCTCTAACTGTATCACAATGGATACAAGATATGATGAAAATCAGCGTAAAGAGGTGAGTGAGTATACGATCAACTTCGGTCGTTGTATCTTCTGTGGTTACTGTGCAGAAGTATGTCCTGAACTTGCGATCGTTCATGGTCCAAGATATGAGACAGCTTCAGAGCAAAGAGCAAGTTTCTCACTCTTTGAGGATATGCTTACACCGATCGATAGACTTAGCTTGCAACAAGAGTATGACGGATTTGGTGCTGTATCTCCAAATGCTGATGAAAACATCAAAAAAACGCCACTAGCGTATTAAGGAGGAGGTTGTCATGGAAAACTTTTTGGCATCACTGTTTACAGTTCAGGGGTTTGCATTTTACCTCTTTTCATTTTTGACGGTAATCCTCTTCTGGATTACAGTAATGAGTAATAACGTACTCTATGCAATGACAGCTTTGGCATCAGGTATGGTACTTATTTCAGGTTTCTTTTTTATCCTTGGAGCAGATTTCCTTGGTGTTGTTCAGTTGATCGTATATGTAGGTGCAGTAATGGCACTTTATTCATTTGCGATGATGTTCTTTGATGCAACAAAAGAGATCAAAGAAAAAAACACAAGCGGTGCAGTGGTATTTGTACTTGGTGGTCTTAGTGCACTAATGCTTGTATTGATGTTTGCCGCTCCGATCTACTCTGATGGAATTCAGGCACTCTACCCAATGCATGAGGGTGTAGGGAATGCTCAGGATGTGGGTATCGTACTCTTCACAAAATATCTAATTCCGTTTGAAGTAGCAGCTGTAATGCTACTGGTTGCGATGATCGCAGGTATTATCCTTGCAGGTAAGAAAATGGATCAGTCACTTACTGAGATGATGGATGAAGATGCGGGAGAAGATGAAATTTTGACACAAAAGGATGAGAAATGATAGGTTTATCACACTATTTAATCGTATCAGCACTTCTATTTTCTATAGGATTGGTTGGCGTACTTAGAAGAAGAAACCTATTGATGCTCTTCTTCGCAACCGAGGTTATGCTCAATGCAGTAAATATTGCATTTGCAGCTATTTCACACTTTTACAATGATCTTACAGGTCAAATGTTTGCATTCTTCGTGATTGCGATCGCAGCTTCAGAAGTTGCAGTTGGACTTGGTATCTTGATCGTATTGTATAAAAAACAAGGAAGTCTTGATCTTGACGATCTTGCGACTATGAAGGGATAATGATGGAAAAATTTGTATATATAGCACTCTTTGCACCACTAGCCTCTTCGGTTTTTGCCGCGTTATTCGGTATGAGTCAAAGAAAGACTTTTGTTGGTATCATTGCTTCACTTCTTTTGTTTGCTTCTTTTGTAGCTTCGTCAACACTTGCAATTGAAGTGTTCACAAGTGGTCAAACAATTGCAGTTACTATGATGCCGTGGATCGGAATGGGTGACCTTTATATCCCATTCGGTTTTGTTGTAGACCAGGTATCTGTCACAATGATGACAATGGTTACACTGATTTCTACAATCGTACACATCTACTCGATCGGGTACATGGATCATGATAAATCATTCAACAGATTCTTCTCTTATCTATCAGCATTCGTATTCTCAATGATGGTACTTGTAATGAGTGATAACTTTGCCGGTCTTTTCATTGGTTGGGAAGGTGTTGGTGTATGTTCTTGGCTACTTGTTGGTTTTTGGTACCACAAGCCAGATCAAACAAGAGAACAGAACCCGTCAATTTCTCCATCATGGGCAGCAAATGAAGCGTTCATCATGAACCGTATTGCTGACCTTGGTATGCTTATCGGTATCTTTATTCTTTACTGGAATGTAGGATCACTACAGTATGATGCAGTATTTACTGCTATTCCGAATCTTGATCAATGGATCTTGAACGGTGCAGCACTTGCGCTCTTTATCGGTGCAATGGGTAAATCAGCTCAATTCCCGCTTCATACATGGCTTACAGATGCAATGGAAGGTCCTACTCCGGTATCAGCATTGATCCACGCTGCTACGATGGTAACAGCAGGTGTATTCTTGGTGATCAGAGCAAACCCATTGTTTGGAATGACTCCGGAAGTAAGTTACTTTATCGCTGCTCTTGGTACATTTGTAGCATTCTTTGCTGCATCTATGGCACTAGTGAACAGAGATCTTAAGAGAATCATTGCGTTCTCAACACTTTCTCAACTTGGTTATATGTTTGCTGCTGCCGGTCTTGGTGCATACTGGATCGCACTTTTCCATCTTGTGGCTCACGCATTCTTCAAAGCATTGCTCTTCCTGGGTGCTGGTAACGTAATGCACGCAATGCATGATGAACTTGATATCTTTAAGATGGGTGGATTGAAGAAGGTGATGAGACCTACATATATCTATATGGGTCTAGCTTCTTTGACACTTGCAGGTATCTTCCCTCTAGCAGGGTTCTTCTCAAAAGATGCGATCATCGAGACAGCGTTTAATGAAGGAACATACATTCTTTGGATTATGTTGGTAGTAACTGCTGGTATGACAGCATTCTACAGCTTTAGACAAGTATTCCTTACGTTCCACGGAACTGAGAGATATGATCATCATGAGATCCATCCGCATGAAATGTATAAATTCGTACTTATCGCGATGTCTCCACTTGCAATCCTTGCAGTGATCGCTGGTTTCTTTAAAGGAGGATTTGAAGCGTTTGTAACAAGTCTTCTCCCTGCATATCATATGAGTGAACATACACACCATTATGTATGGTTACTTACTGCGATCGTTACACTCTTCGCAGTAGGCGGTATCGCTCTTGCGTATATCAAATATAACAAGGGACTTGAGAGAAGTGAGAAATGTGAGAACAGTTTCATCTATAAGCTTCTTGCAAACCAATACTATATCCCAAATCTCTATGAAGAGTTGATCTCTAAACCATATGCAATGATCTCTGAGAAATTGTGGCATGGAGTAGACTTGAAGATAGTAGATAAAACAGTAGATGGAATTGCACATTTCCTTTATAAAAGCGGGGACGTCAACAGACGTATGCAGACCGGAAACCTGTCACATTACCTTAATTGGATGGCTGTAGGTGCGGTTGTACTCATGATAGCTGCTGCAGTAACGTCGATGATAGGTTAAGGAGAAAATAGATGGATTATATTTTAAGTATATTAGTATTTTTCCCAGCGATCGCAGGATTGCTAGGGTTTGTGATAGACAAGGACAGTGCTAGAGTTTACGGTATTACTGTAGCAGCTATTGAGTTCTTCCTATCATTATGGTTGTGGTTTAGTTTTGATGGCAGCAATGCAGGTATGCAGTTTGTAGAGCTTATCGCTGTTATCCCTGATTTTGGTGTAAACTACTACCTTGGAGTTGATGGTATCTCTCTTTTCATTATCTTGATGACAACAATGATGACATTGATCGGTATTATGAGTTTGAGTGTAAAAGAGAATGTAAAAAACATGATCGTTACACTCCTTTTCCTTGAGATGACAATGGTTGGTGTTTTCGTTTCACTGGATGCGATCATCTTCTACCTCTTCTGGGAACTTTCACTTGTACCGATGCTTTATATCGTCGGTGCATGGGGTGGGCCTTTGAGAGTCTATGCAGCGATCAAGTTCTTCCTTTATACATTTGCAGGATCATTGATCATGTTGGTAGGTATGCTTTTCATGGCATATACATATCACAGCCTTACAGGTGTATGGAGTTTTGCTCTGACTGACTGGTATGCACTTGTTCTTCCTGTAAGTTATCAGATGTGGCTTTTTGCTGCTTTCTTTATCGGGTTTGCGATCAAAGTCCCTATGTTCCCATTCCATACATGGCTTCCGTATGCACACGGTCAAGCACCGACGATCGGTTCTGTGATCCTTGCAGCTGTACTTCTTAAAATGGGTACATACGGATTTGTAAGATTCTCACTACCGTTGTTCCCGGATGCTTCAGTGTTCTGGATCACACCGATTGCAGTACTTTCAATCATCATGGTAATCTATACTGCGATGGTGGCATATGCACAGAAAGATATGAAACAAGTGATCGCTTACTCATCAGTATCACACATGGGTATTGTAATGCTCGGTATTTTTGCAATGAATGCTGAAGGTATCGGTGGTTCTGTATTCCAGATGCTTTCACACGGTATTGTTTCAGGTGCACTGTTCATGCTCGTAGGTGTGATCTATGATAGAAGACATACGAAGATGATGGATGAGTTCGGTGGTATTGCATCGATCATGCCAAAATATGCAGTGGTATTCGGTATCATGCTTATGGCTTCAGTAGGACTTCCATTGACGATCGGTTTTGTCGGTGAGTTCCTTGTATTGATAGGTTTCTATCAAGTATCTCCGATCATGACTATCCTTGCAGGTACATCGATCATCATTGGTTCTGTGTACATGCTTTCACTCTTTAAAAAGAGTTTCTTTGGTCCGGTAACAAAAGAAGAGAATAAAAACCTTAAAGATCTTGATGCAAAAGAGACTTGGTCACTTGTGCCGCTTGTTGCTATCGTTATCTGGCTTGGTATCTATCCAAAACCTATCCTTGATCCGATCGATAACTCTGTAAAGGCAATGTTGAACTTTATGGATGAAAAAGCGATCACGCAAGAGGCAAAAGATATGATACATGTTGCGAATTCAACTAAGGAGGCTAAATAATGTTAGAGCCTATTAATGTAACTTGGGATAGTTTAAATCTTATTACACTTGCTCCAATGCTTATAGCAATTGCAGGTGGTTTGATCATCTTAACTATCGATCTACTGAAAGAGGGGCTTCACAAGTCCTTGTATGTTATGTTGACAGTACTTGTATTGTTTATCGATCTTGGTTCAGTCGTTGGTCTTAATATCAACGAGCGTGGTTTCTTTGATGTAATGCTTATCGATGGTATTTCGATCGTTTCACAGTTTCTTATCATTGTAGGTTCGATTGTCTTTATTCCTTTGGCATTGAGTTCAAAAAGATTCCACGAGTATTCATACCCTGAGTTCTTCGCTCTCTTCTTGTTCATGGTTGCAGGATTCCAGTTCATGGTGGCATCAGATAACCTGATCTTGATATTCGTAGGTATTGAAACAGCATCTTTGGCACTCTATACATTGATCGCACTTCACAACAGAAGCAACTCTTATGAAGCGGCAGTGAAGTATTTCACAATGGGTGCACTAGCAGCTGGCTTCTTTGCAATGGGTTCAGCAATGATCTATGCTCTTACCGGATCTATCGAGATTTATAAAGTAGCAGAAGTACTTGCTACACGTGTGAATGAAACAGGTCTGATGATCGCGATCTTTGGTGGATTTGTGTTAATCATGGTTGCACTTGCATTTAAACTTTCTCTCTATCCGTTCCATACATGGGCACCGGATGTATACGAAGGTGCATCTGCAGCACTTGTCGGTTATATGTCAGTAGTTCCAAAAGTTGCAGCATTGGTTGTTTCTATGAGAATCTTTGGAATGTATATAGATCTTGGGATCGAGTGGGTAAGATGGACTATTCTTGTGATTGCCGTACTTACTATGACGCTGGCTAATGTCATGGCACTTGTTCAAGAAGATGTGAAGCGTATGCTTGCATACTCATCGATCTCACATGCCGGTTTCATTATGGCTGCATTGGCACTAGATACTACAGAAGGTAATACAAGTATCTTCTTGTACTATGCACTCTTTATGTTCACTAACCTTGGTGCGTTTTCTATGCTATGGATCTCACGTCATAAGATGAGAAGATTTAACAACAGATATGATCACCCGTATGAGAAATTTGCAGGATTTATCAAAATTATGCCGATCGGGGCAGTGATCATGGGTCTATTTATGCTTTCACTTGCTGGTGTACCACCATTCTCGGTATTCTGGGGTAAAATCTACGTAATGCAAGCAGCTGTCAATGCAGGATATATCTGGCTGGCAGTCGTAATGGGTCTTAACTCAGCGATCGCTGCATACTACTACTTGAAACTTATTGTTTATATGTTCTTGAAAGATCCGGTGAAAGATGTAGATACGATCTATTACAATATCTCTAGACCACTTATGGTTATCATCGGTTTTGCAACCGTTGCTACTATAGGAGCAATCTTCTACGTTCAGCCTCTGATAGAGCGTATTTACTACTTAATCAGCGCAAGCGGTTATTAATGATGAACGTTCAGCCTTTTGCTGAACGTTTAAATCATTCTACTATTTTCTATTTATCCAATTTTTTTTAATTCTATTCAATCAATCTTTATTGAACAATTATCTTTTGTAGTTCTTCTACATTGCCTTTAATGACACCTTCGAACTGCGAGTTATTAAATGTAGTTTGCCGTTTGGCAAGGCGTGCGGTATTGGTAGTGATCTTCTCTTCGAGCAGCTGTTTGTTATATACACCATCCAGGTAATCCAAGGTCTCTTTGATCCCTATTGATTTCATACAGTTGGGTTCACGTGTATATTTTTTCTCCAGCATACATATCTCATCGATGAGACCCTCCTTGAGCATGAGTTGTGTTCTGAGCGCAATACGTTTGCGAAGCATTTCTCTATCTATATCGATTTGGTAGATCGGCAAAGTGCCATTGATGACAGAGGTAGGCGGATTGACATGGAAATACTCTGATGGTGTCATCCCGGTCTCAAAGTAGATATGGAGCGCTTTTTCTATACGATACCTGTCATTTTTTGCGATCCGTTGCATATAAGATGGATCCATATCATACAGGAACTGATAGGCATCATTTAATTCTTGAAGCATCAATGCAGTTTTTTCTTTTGTAGTTTCACTGATTGCCGGTAGATCGCTGATCCCTTCAATGAGCATTTTAAGATAAAAACTGGTCCCTCCGACAATCACAAGATTTTTATTCTCACTAAGCGCTTGGCGATAGACCTCTTGATAGAGCTTGACAAACGTAGTCACATCAAAATGCTCATCGGGAGAAAGATAGTCCATACCGTAATGTAGTATGCCGGCACGTTCTTCCCGGCTCGGCTTAGCTGAGACAATATCGATCTCTTTATAGATAGAGAGTGAGTCAAGTGACAGTATGCAAGCATCCATCTTCTGGGCAATTTCTATAGAAAGCGAAGTTTTTCCTGAAGCAGTCGGGCCAATAAGGGCTAGTTGTTTAATCGTTTCATTCATAAGTGTAATCATACCATAACCCCAAAAAGGGTAAAATGAGGCAAATTATTTTGAGGTGTGTATGAGCTTATTTGACAAGAACAACCGATTCAACATTGCCAATTTGGTAACCTTTACCAATATTTCACTTGGGATCATTGCGATCTATTTTATTGTTAAAGGGGACTATTTTACAGCGATCATTTTGGCATGGTTTGCAGGTGCATGTGATATCATAGATGGAAAACTTGCACGTAAATATCAACTATCAACGGAGTTTGGCGTACAGCTTGACAGTTTTGCTGACTTTTTATCTTTTGTAGTGATGCCGTCATTTTTACTTTTTTATGCATTGGGTACTGGGATTACATCAGGCCTTCAAGAAATAATTATTGGCATTGTATTTATAATCTATATCATAATGGGGCTGAGAAGACTTGTAGAGTTTAACCTTAAAACCGATGCAGGTGAAGTTGCAAAGTATTTTGAGGGCGTTCCTACGCCTTTAGGTGCAATTCTTTTGTGGATCTTGTATCTGATCTACAGTAATGGTCTGATAGAAAATGTATATATTATTACACTGCTCGTTGCGGTCATTGCCTGGTCACTCAACTCCAAACTAAAAATTCCACACCCTTAGTGAGTAAATAGTGCATCGTATGAAAAAGAAATTTGCAGATCTGTCTGAACTGGTGATGTTCCAGCACTCTGTGTTCTCTTTGCCTTTTATCTTTATTGCCATGCTGGTTGCAGCTAAAGGATGGTTTGGATGGCAACTGCTTTTACTTGGTACATTGGCAGCGGTGAGTGCAAGAAACTATGCTATGGGTGTCAACCGATATCTGGATCGAGATATTGATATCCTTAATCCGCGTACAAAGAGCAGACCCTCTGTAGATGGTCGAGTATCTGCAACTCAGATGCTATGGTTTATCCTTGCCAATGCAGTGGCATTTATCGTGGTTGCCTATTTTATCAATACCTTGGCTTTAGAGCTATCACTTCCAATATTGGTAGTACTAGGTGCTTACACATATTTCAAACGTTTTTCGGCTTTGGCACATTTGATCCTGGGTATCAGCCTTGGATTGGCACCGATTGCTGGAGAAGTAGCTGTTTCAGGGACGATCAGTTGGTGGTCAATTTATTTGGCTACCGGTGTGATGTTCTGGGTAGCAGGATTTGATCTGCTCTATTCGCTGCAGGATATGGAGTTTGATAAAGAACAGGGGCTGCATTCTATCCCTTCAAAGTTCGGTGCGAGAAAAACGATGTGGATTGCAAGAGCCTTTCATTTGTTTGCCGTGACTTTCTGGACACTATTTGTGATAGAAGCTAAATTGGAACTCTTTGCTGTCTTTGCGATAGTCTTTGCAGCTATAATGTTAATATATGAACACTATCTTGTCAGTAAGGATTTTACAAAGATAGATAGAGCCTTTTTTACCGTGAATGGTTATCTAGGATTTGTTTTTTTGACTTTTATCATTTTGGAGGTGATGTAAATGGATATATTCGACTATACAGTGATAGGGTTATTGATACTTTTGGTTCTAGTGCTTTTGGGACTGCTCTCTGTAAATAGAAAGCTTAAAAAGGAAAATGATGTTCTAAACCAGGTACTTGCAGCAAAAGATGTGACGATCGCAAATCTTGAGGCATCCAGGGTTGCCGTCAAAGATGTGATCGAAAATTTTTCTATCAGTGATGAAGTGATGGCAGGTATTGAGGACGGTGAAAGCAGGGAAGAGATATCCCAAAGACTAGGTATCCCTGTAAACAGGATCGAACTCATTGTAAAGTTTGATAAGATCAAAAAAGAACAGTCAGCTATCCAAGAATCATTATTGAACAATTAAGTAGAAAACTACTTGATAAATAAAGAATATTATGATAGAATTCCATCCTCTTTATGAGAATGTGCGTCCATAGCTTAGCTGGATAGAGCATCGGTTTGCGGTACCGAAGGTCTCAGGTTCGAATCCTGATGGGCGTACCATAAAGAAAAAAAGCTTTAGAACTAAGCAATGCTTAAGTTTAGATAGCTATAATTTCACCCACTTCAAAAGATGGCTCTGTAGCTCAGTCGGTAGAGCAAAGGATTGAAAATCCTTGTGTCGGCGGTTCGATTCCGTCCAGCGCCACCATCCTTTAAATATCAATCAAAATAAAAAATCTATTAATAAATTAAAAATTCCATTAACTTTTCTTAAAATTACTTAGAAAATCAACAAAAAAATACCCCTTTTTGCTTAATAAAAACATATTTGTAACCTTCTCAAAGTACGTAAATTAGGGCTTTGTAGAATACGGTTTATTATTTGTTAACTTTTTGTTTATTTTTATTGACACGGTTTGATTTTGTTCGCTATAATGTGAAGTATTCAAAAAAATAAGGAGATTACAATGAAAAAAGCTTTATTACTTTCAGTAGTAGCGTCATCAATGATTTTGGCTGGTGGAGATATCGCTCCAGTAGAACCAGCAGTAGAAGCACCTGCAGAGGTATCATCTTGGGAATTCTCAGGAACAGGTGTAGTTTACTACCAAACAACAGATACATTTGGTGAAACTAGTCTATTTGATCAAGAGTCTTCAGCTGCAGATGCAGGTATCCAACTAAGAGCGACTAACTCTGATGTAGTTGCTGGTATCGGTGCTGGATTTGAAGTAAGCGGTCTTTCTACACTTAACCTAGAAAACTGGTTGGTATCTGATGTAATGCAAGGTACAGGATGGGCTGGTGATATCGATGATGTAACTGACGGTGGATGGATTTCTCAAGCGTATTTGACATACGGATTTGGTAACACTTCAATCAAAGCAGGTCGTCAAGAGCTTCCAAAAGGACTTTCTCCGTTTGCATTCTCTGAAGATTGGAACGTGTTCAAAAACACTTTCGATGCTGTATTGGTTGTAAACACTGACCTTCCAGACACTACATTGGTAGGTGCATGGGTTGCTGGTGGTAACTTCAACTCTATGTTCGCTGGTATGAACAACATGACTGACTTCAACTCACTTAACGGTAAAGACGGTGTATGGATGCTTACTGCTCAAAACAAATCAATCGCTAACTTGACATTGACAGGTTCATTCTACTATGCAGCTGATATGCTTGGTGATGATGCATCTGTTCTTTGGGGTGATGCACAGTATGATGCAGGTAACTTCGGTGTAGGTATCCAAGGTGGTACAATGATGAGCGATGCATTTGCTGATGATATGGCTGCATTCGGTGCAAAAGTAAGTGCTGACTTCAGCGGAATCAACGCTATGGCTGCATACTCAACTGTAAATGACGGTGGTATGGGTATGGTTAACTTCGGTGGTATGACATCAGCGCTTTACACTGACCTTCTTGCTGACCAATTCTTTGGTTTCATGCTTCGTTACGATGCTGACAAGTTTGTTGTAAAAGCTGGTATGGATGCACTTGGTGGAAACATCTCTGCAGCATACGGTTATACTGATTCTGCTATCGCAGGTAAAGTAAACGAGTTCGATCTTGGTTACGGTGTTAACGTTGCAACAGGATTTGATTTGAACCTTGCATATGCATATGTTGATATTGATGATGCACCAGATGCAATTAACGTTGTACGTGTAATCGGTACATACAACTTCTAAGAAACACTTTTCGTTTCTATCTAGAGTCCGGGCTTTGCCTGGCTCTATCATTTCTTTTTATCTCCCAAATATTTTAATTTCACACCTTTTTTCATTTACGCTATAATGCTAAAAAATTTTAACTATTTTCTATTGGATTTTTATGAGTAAAAAATTACATTTAGTAAGCCTTGGCTGTACCAAAAACCTTGTAGACAGTGAAGTAATGCTGGGACGTCTAAAAGAGTATGAGATCACTGATGATAACCGTGAAGCCGATGTGATCATCGTAAATACTTGCGGATTTATCGATGCTGCCAAACAAGAGAGTATCAATACGGTACTGAGCCTGCACGATGAACGTAAAAAAGATTCTATCCTAGTGATGAGCGGTTGTCTTTCTGAGCGTTATAAAGAGGAGCTGCAAGCTGAGATGCCTGAGATCGATATCTTTACCGGGGTCGGTGACTATGAGAAGATCGATGCGCTGATCGCAAGCAAACAGAGCAGTTTTTCACCGGAAGTCTACCTGGCTACTGAAACCTCAGGAAGGGTAGTGACAGGTTCAAGTTATCATGCGTATATCAAGATCGCAGAAGGGTGTAACCAAGCCTGTTCTTTCTGTGCAATACCAAGCTTTAAAGGAAAGTTGCATTCACGTTCGTTGAGTTCCATACAAAAAGAGGTAGAAAACCTGGTTGCACAGGGATTTTATGACTTTTCATTTATCTCTCAGGACTCTTCAAGCTATGGAAGAGATATGGGAATGAAAGACGGATTGTTTGATCTTGTGAGAACTGTTGAGGGCATTGATGGTGTAAGATCTGCACGTATCTTGTATCTCTATCCGAGCACAACGACCTTCGAACTTATCGATGCGATAGCAGACTCTGAGGTATTCCAAACCTACTATGATATGCCTATCCAGCATATCGATGACGGTATGTTAAAGATCATGAAACGTGGATTTGGAGAAAAGAAAACCATTGAACTGCTTGAATACATGAAATCCAAGCCAAATGCCTTTATTAGAACTTCAGTGATCGCAGGACATCCTGGCGAGACAGAAGAGAGCTTTGAGAGGTTGTGTGAGTTTATGGAAGAGTTTGGTTTTGACAGGTTCAATACTTTTACATACTCTAATGAAGAAACAACGACAGCTTATACAATGGAGCAGGTTCCTGATGAGATCAAAGAGGAACAAGCTGCGATCCTTGGAGAGATTGCAGATCGTTCAACACAAAGATCACTTGAAGCAATGGTAGGAAAAAAGGTGGAACTTGTAGTAGAAGGGGAAAGCAGTGAACATGAGTACCTGCTTTCAGCTAGACCACTTATATGGGCAGTGGATATTGATGGAGAGATCCTGATCAATGATACATCGGATCTGTCTATTGAATACGGCAAGGTCTACGAGGCCAATATCACTGAATTGGTCGGAAACCAGCTTCTTGCATCTTTAGTGAAACAGGTATGATAGATCTACCACTTCTCAATACACTCAAAACGAAAAAGAATCTTCTAGCTTTTTCAGCAGGGGTAGACTCCTCTGCACTTTTCTTCCTTTTAACAGAACAACATATCCCTTTTGATATCGCTTTGGTCAACTACGGTACAAGAGAGAGCTCAGAAGTGGAAGAAGAGCATGCTAAGAAGTTGGCACAGAAGTATGGTTTGAAGTGTCATACAACAAGAGCACCGCATTTTGAGAGTCATTTTGAAGAGAAAGCCAGGACATTCAGGTATGATTTTTTTGAAGATCTGATTCAAAAAGAGGGCTATGAAACGCTTTTGACAGCACACCAGCTTAATGACCAGCTAGAATGGCTGCTTATGAGACTCTCTAAGGGTGCAGGACTTTCAGAATTACTGGGATTGGAATCTGTATGCACCAAAGAGCATTATCTGCTTATACGCCCCCTTCTTGAAGTAAGTAAAGAGGAACTACTGGAGTATCTTGAGTCAAATAATTATCCCTATTTCATTGATGAGAGTAATCAAGAGGTAAAGTATGAACGCAACTACTTTAGAAAAAACTTTTCAGATCCGTTGATTGCAGAGTATAAAGAGGGGATAAAACGCAGTTTTAGATACTTGAAGTTTGATCAAAAAAGGTTAGTGAGCCAATTTGAACTGTTACATAGACAAAAGCAGTTACATATCATTAGGCTTTATGCTATGGAAGCTAAGATACAGGCAGCTGATACGGTACTCAAAAATATGGGATATCTAATGAGCGCATCACAAAGAGAAGAACTTGAAAGATCAAAGAGTCTGGTCATCGGCGGTAAGTGGGCGATAGAAGAACAGAATGGACTTCTTTATATTGCACCATACCGTTCTGCCGATATGCCAAAGGATTTTAAAGAAAGGTGCAGAGTAAGCAAAATACCTGTCAAGATACGGCCTTACTGTTTTGCAGAAGGGATCGAACCTTCACTCTTTGCTACTATCTTTTGATGTTTGTTGAGCTAGGGGATGCGCTTTCATATACTCATTCATCTTTTTAGATGTACCAAGTTTTGTATAGACCTGTGTGGTGGCCATCGTTGTATGGCCTAAGAGTTCACTCACATCGGCAATCCTTGCTCCTTCATTAAGCAGGTGGGTGGCAAAGGAGTGACGAAGTTGGTGAGGGGTTGCTTTGATCCCGTGTGATTTGAAGAGTTTGGTCAGTTTATAACGAAGCTGGGCACTGTTAAGGGGAACATTACCTTTTTCGAAAAGATACTTTTTGGGTGTATAGGTTGCTATATAGATCTCGATGAGTTCCCTGATACTAGATAAAAGCGGTAACTCTCTCACTTTGTTTCCTTTCCCTCTAACCTGTACCCATTCTTGTTGTATTTGCGAGAGCTGAAGTGTACTCAGTTCTGTAATACGCAAACCAAGCCCATAGAGCAGAGAGATCATGAGCTTATCTTCGAGGGTAGCACTTTGGAGTACTTCCTGTATATATTGTGCTTCTATAGGCTTTGGAAGGCTTTTTGGCACTTTAATAGACTCACCGGCAATCAGTCTGACCCGCAAATCTTCTTGTCCTTCCAGATACTTGATGAATGAATGGATAGCTGTCAATCTGGCAGCAATGGTATGTTTGTTCTTTTTTGCGATTTGAAATCTGTATGGGGTTATGTCAAGTACGAGAGAACCATCTTCCTTATAGAAGTGGCTTACCTCAATCATCTGCCTTAGCGCTATCTCATAGGTGGTTAGGGTCGCTTCTGAATAACCTCTTATATCCACAAGATAGTCTAAAAAACTGTCTGTGAGATCCTGCAGCTTATTTTTCATCTATATAATAGTATGTTCCAACATTTTATCGGTGAGATACACTTTTGCTTCATCTATTTTCATATCATCTAGACGGAGTACTTTAATGTAAAAGTCAATTTTTGAAAATGGTTTGGGAATGACAAATTTATCCCAGCTGCCAAATTGCCAGTACTTGCCACAGGTGAAATTCACTGCATAGATAGGAAGCTTGCCTTTCATGGCCAGTGCCAGTGCACCGTCACTCACTTCATGTCTTGGCCCTCTTGGTCCATCAGGAGTGACAAGCAGATCATCCCCCTTTTTTAGACTACGAAAGGCTTCTAAAAGGACCTGTTTTGCTCCACGGGAGCTTGAACCCCTTAAAGGAGTGATATGAAAGTAGTTCAGTACCCTGGCTATGATTTCTCCATCAAAATGTCTGGAGATGATACCTGAAGCAGATTGTGTTTTATGGATATGGCGGTAAGCCTGAGGAGAGAGAAGAAGTTCTCCATGCCAGCAGACAATGACCCCTTGAGCCTGGGTGATCTCGCCTTCAATGTGGAAAGATTTTTTAGAGGTATACCAGTAAAACCTCATAAGAAGATAGCCTAGGGGAGGAAGGATCACTGTTGCTATGGCTCGTGTAATATCTTTTTTCTTTCCCATGATCAGCGTACTTAGTTTATCACCTCGCCATCAAGAGAGGCTCTGGATGTTTTTGTGATCTTGACATCTTTGATCTGTCCTAGAAGCTCTTCGCTTCCCTCTACAAAGACCAATCTCCCATCATCAGTCCGCCCTGAAACTCTTCCATTTGGTTTGAGTTCATCAAAGTAGACCTTATGTACTTTTCCTAGTTGATCATCCATTTGTGCCGCTAGCATTTCAAAATGTCTTGCCTGCAAGCGACTGAGCCTTTCTGAAGCGATCTCATCAGGAATTACATCGGTAAAGTGCTGCGCTTCCGTATGCGGTCTAGGAGAATACTTGAATGAGAATACTTGCTCAAATTGTACTTGTTCAAGCACATCCATCGTATCTTCAAAATCTTGATTACTCTCTCCCGGGAAACCAACAATAATATCCGTTGAGATCGTAGCTTCCGGACAGAGTGAACGGATCTTTGTACAACGGTTGAGGAAGTTCTCTTTTGTATAACCGCGTTTCATCGCCTGAAGGATCTTTGTCGAACCGCTTTGAAGCGGGACATGTATCTGTTTACATATCTTTGGATTAGAAGCAAACTCTTCCAAGAAAGCATCATCCATATGAAGCGGGTGTGGAGAAGTAAAGCGAATACGCTCCAACCCTTCGATCTTGGATATTTTTTGAAGTAGTTGTGTAAAGTTGATCTTCTCTTCACTCCCTCCAAAACGGCGTCCATAGTTATTGACATTTTGTCCCAGCAGCATGACTTCTTTTGCCCCTGTTGCTACTGCTTTAGTGATCTCCTGTACGATCAGATCACTAGGGATAGAGATCTCCTCTCCTCTTGTAGCAGGAACGATACAGAAGGTACACTGTTTATCACATCCTATGGAGATGTTGACCATTGCCTTGTAAGGGTTGCTTCGATATTCGCCAAAGGCATAAGTACTTTCATCATAGTCTGTAGAGATCTCAACCGCATGTTTTTTCTCTAGAACATCAGTAATTTTAGAGACATTTCTGGCACCCAAAACAAAATCTACGACCGGGGCACGTTTGATGATGTCTTGACCCAGATGTGATGCGGTACAACCGGTGACACCGATCTTTGCACCTTCTTTTTTGCGTTTGTTAAATATACCGATCTCACTGAAAAGTTTTGCAACCGGTTTTTCACGTACCGAGCAGGTGTTGATAATGATCAGGTCGGCATCTTCTATATTTTCGGTAAGTTCATAGGGTTCTTTTTGATTAAGCTCTGCGATCATATGCTCGCTATCACGAACATTCATCGCACAACCAAGTGTTTCGATAAAAAGTTTTTTAGACAAGATAATTCTTCTTTTTAGTAGGTTTTAGAGGATTAGGCGATAATGTGTACTTCGTAGATGTACTCATTTTCATCCATTCCGTATCTTACTTCTCTCATATAGACTGAGTATCCTTTTTCTTCAAAATACTCAATCAGCTCTTTAAGCTCTTTATGAGAGTTTTCTTTATCAAAATAGAATATAGATCTGTCTGCTAACTCTTCTTCCAATTTGTCTAATTCAATGGTCTTTGGTTTTGCTTTTAGAGTCGTTCTAGCAAGTTTTAGTTTCATCTACATTCCTTTTATTCTATACTCATAATTAATATGATTATACTTTATTTTTCGTAAAGCTACGTTTAGCTATAATGATCCTCTTCAAAAACACCACTTCCTAGATGTTCTTAACACTGTTATGTTACCTCTTGTAGCGGTTAATATTGAAACAGAGTATGTAACGAGAAAAATATAACCATTAGTAAAATGATAAACAAGGATATATATTGGAAAAGATATTAGATATTATTGAAGCTATAGCATTAGAAAAAAACTTATCAAGAGAGAGTGCGATTGATGCATTTAAAGAAGCATTGACAAATACTGCAAAAAAACTAAGCTCTCCTACAAGTACATTTGAGGTAATGATCGACCCAAATAAGAAAACCTATGAGATCAATAAAGTGATTACAGTTGTTAAAGATGATGATGAAAAACTTTATACTGAGATTATGAAAGAGGGCAAGACACAAGAGGTAGAATCAGATAGTTTTATTTCTCTTTCAGATGCAAAAGAGTTTGATGAATCAATCGAACTTGGCGATCAACTTAAAGAAGAGTTTGTATTGGAAGATTTCGGGCGTACAGCTTCGGCAAATCTTTTCAAAGAGCTTGAATATCATATCCAAAGACGTATAGAACAGGATCTTTTTGAGAAGTATAAAGATAAGATAGGTACGGTCATGATCGGTAATGTAAGCCGAATTGATGCAGATGAAAATACCTATGTTGAGATCGGTGAACTAAAAGGTGTTTTGACGCTTAGAAACCGTATCAAAGGTGAAAAGTTTAAACACGGAGATACGATCAAAGCATTGTTGCGTTATGTAAGTGTTGATCCAAGACAGGGATTGTTTCTAGAGCTTACAAGAACTTCACCGAAATTTCTTGAAGCACTTATGGCAAAAGAAGTACCTGAGATAGAAGACGGCGTTGTTGAGATTGTAGGATCGGCTAGAATCCCTGGTGAAAGGGCAAAGCTTGCACTGAAAACGGATCAAGCAAATGTAGATCCTATCGGAGCAGCGGTAGGGGTAAAAGGTGTACGTATCAATGCCGTGAGTGCTGAGCTGTGCGGTGAAAACATTGACTGTATCGAGTATTCTCCTATCCCTGAGATCTATATCACACGTGCCTTGAGCCCTGCGATCACAAAAAGTATCAAAGTGGATCAAGCGAAGAAAAAGGCAGTGATCAGTATCACATCAGATCAAAAAGCAAAAGCGATTGGTAAGTCAGGTATCAATATCCGTCTAGCATCCATGTTGACAGGATATGCTATCGAGTTGAATGAAGTTGAAGGGATTGCTGAGAGAGCACCAGAGACTACAGAAACTATGGAAGCGGAAAAAACAACAGATACTTCAGCACTTGCGGATCTCTTTAAATAAGAAGCAGTATTAACTGCTTAGAAAGTAGGGTATCTTTTCCCTACGAAAATAAGATGATCTTAGCTTAAGATCATCGAGGCAAATTTTTCTGCATCCAGGGATGCACTTCCAACCAATACACCATCTACATTTTCAATAGCTGCGATTTCTTTGATATTGTCCGGGTTGGCACTTCCACCATAGAGTAATGGACAAGCTACAGCTTTTCTAAGCGCTTTATGTGTTGAGACGATCTCTTCCATAGTGGCACTTCTTCCTGTACCGATAGCCCAAATAGGCTCATAGGCTATGATAAGTTTCTCATAAGCTGTATCAATACCCTCAAATTGTTCTAAAAGATAGATATTGACTGATTCATCCCCTTGTTCTCGTACTTCCAAGGGCTCACCGATACAGTAGATGATTTCAAAACCCTGTGCTTTAAAGAAGTCAAATTTTTCGGCCACTTTTTCTTGGGATTCTCCCATCAGTTCACGTCTTTCACTGTGACCGATAAGGATCGTTTTGATGTCAAACTCTTCAAGCTGGTCAAGTCCGATCTCTCCGGTAAATGCACCATTTTGCGTCGGGTATGCATTCTGTGCACCTAAGGTAAAGTCACCCTTGTAGTGATCCAGTGCAGTAGCAGGAGGAAAGATATAAACCTGATCCTCACTTTTTTTTGCAGCGATTTTTTGACTCAAAGCATCAAGATAGAGTTTTGTGCTACTTCTTGTATGATTTGTTTTGAAATTGGCTGCAAATATCATATTACTTCAATGCCTCTAGACCAGGAAGCTCTTCGCCCTCAATCAGTTTGAGGCTAGCACCGCCACCTGTACTAACAAAGGTCATTTCATCTGCATCACCGGCTTTATTGACTACGTCCGCTGTATCTCCACCGCCTACAATGGTCGTTGCATGTGTCTGTGCAATATTGTGTGACATTGCAATACTTCCCTTCGAGAAGCGATCCATCTCATACACACCCATCGGTCCATTCCAAATGATGGTTTGTGCATCATTAAGTGCTTCTCGGAAAAGACGGCTGCTTGCCGGTCCGATATCAAGTCCCATCCACCCTTTCGGTATCTCTTGTGTAGGTAGGAACTTTACAGTGGTATTTTCAGAAAACTCAGGAGCAACGACTATATCTACAGGAAGATAGAACTTTACACCGTTTTGCGTTGCTTTTTCCATGATCGCTTTTGCTTCATCGATCAACTCATCTTCAACCAATGAATTTCCGATCTCATGACCTTGTGCTTTAAGGAAGGTAAACGCCATTCCTCCACCGATAATCACTTTATCTACTTTTTCGATGAGGTTAGTAAGTGCTTGAAGTTTTCCTGAAACTTTACTTCCTCCCACAACTGCAACAAATGGTCTAACAGGGTTTTCTATTACTTTAGAGAAAAAATTGATCTCTTTTTCCATCAAGAAACCCACTGCTTTGTGGTCCTTATCAAAGAACTGTGTTATCGCGTGGATAGAAGCATGTTTTCTGTGACATGCACCAAAAGCATCATTGACATAAAAGTCTGCAAAGTCTGCTAGTTTTTTAGCAAAATCTATATCATTGGAAGTCTCACCTGCTTCATAACGTAGGTTCTCAAGCAAAAGAATATCACCACCCTGAAGCTTTTCGGCTTTGCTTCTTGCATCTTCACCGACTACATCATTTGCCATGTAGATCTCATTTTTGATCTTGAGAAGTGTATGTAGTCTCTTTGCAACCGGCGCAAGTGAAAATCTCTCTTCGTACTGTCCCGGCTCCGGTCTTTCATAATGAGAAGCTAGGATGATTTTACACTCTCTGTCGATACAGTAACGGATAGTTTGCAGTGCGGAACGGATACGTCTATCATCTGTAATATTCCCAAACTCATCTTTAGGTACGTTAAAGTCACAACGTATAAATACACGTTTACCTGCAATATCTAGATTTTTAATATCTTTCAATTCTTTTCCTCTTTTTTTATACTGATTTTAAGAAGAGCAAAGCCGCTCTTCACGTGGCTGTCTTCCGTAGACGGCTCTTGCGTGACTTGTCACGATTGGTACTTGTCTTATTTACTGATATGAAGTGCCATATCTACAAGTCTGCATGAGTATCCCCACTCATTGTCATACCATGAAAGTACCTTGACCATATTGTCTCCGATCACCTGGATCGTGTCAAGTGCTACTACTGAGCTTAGCTCTTCACCGACAAAGTCTTGTGATACTCTGTATTCTGTATCTACACCGAGGATACCTTGGTGTGAACCTTCGCTTGCATGAATGAAAGCAGCTTTGACTTCATCCAGTGTTACATTTTTATTCAGTGTCACAGTAAGGTCAACCATAGAAACATCAGGAGTAGGCACTCTGATCGCTTGTCCATTGAGTTTCCCTTCAAGGTTTGGCAATACTTTTGAGATCGCTTTTGCTGCACCTGTTGTTGTCGGAACCAGGTTTGTTGCTCCTGAACGCCCTTTTCTTGGGTCTTTTTTGTGTTTAGCATCTAGGATAGGTTGAGATGATGTATAAGAGTGTATCGTAGTCATAAGACCTTTTTCGATACCAAATGCATCATCAAGTACTTTAGCAACAGGTGCAAGACCGTTGGTTGTACAGCTTGCATTTGAAACTATTGCTTGTCCGGCATAATCATTCTCATTCGCACCGATGACAAAGGTTGCAGTATCATCTTTTGCAGGTGCAGAGAAAAGCACTTTTTTGATACCGCTGTCCAAATAAGGCTGTACACTCTCAGAAGTCAAAAAAGCACCGGTACATTCCAATACCAGTTCTACACCCAATTCAGCAAAGCCTAGTTTTGCAGGATCTCTTTCTGCGAGGATCTTCGCTTTATCTTTACCTATACAAAGATAGCCGTCTTCTACTTTAACGTCTTTACGTGTACCATGAACAGAGTCATATTTGACATTGTATTCGATCATTTCATGCGCACCGCTTGCATTGACTGCCACCAGCTCGATATCATCTCTATCAGCGATGATACGTGCTACACATCTACCAATTCTACCAAGTCCGTTGATTGCTACTTTTACAGCCATTTGTTATCCCTTGATTATTATGCTAAAATTGCGTAATTTTACTGTATTTGAGGTTATATTTGGGTAAAGAAGCACGAGAGTCCATTGCAATCTTCGGAGGAAGTTTCGACCCGCCGCATAAGGGACATCAACTAATTGTCTCAAAAGCTGTGGAATCATTGGATATTGACAGGCTTTTTATCGTACCTGCATACCTCAATCCGTTTAAGCAGAGTTCTCTTGCACCGGCAAATCTCAGATTGCAATGGTGTCACACGCTTTTTGATCCTTTGGAAAAAGTTTCAGTAAGCGATTATGAGATTTTGCAGGGTAAAAGTACGTATACTGCTGATACTGTAAGGCATTTTCAAAATGCATATGATGTCAAGTATTTTATCATAGGTTCTGACAACCTTGGATCATTGACAAAATGGCATCAGTATGAGTGGTTAAACCAACAGGTGACATGGGTAGTAGCTACAAGAAAAAATAGCAGTTTTGATACCGGTATGCTGAGAAAATGGGTAAAAATAGAACTGGATGAAGAGATAAGCTCTACACATATACGAAGTACACAACAGCTTGACGGTGTAGATAAAAAAATCGCCGAATCTGTTAAGCAAGTGTTAACTCAAAAAGAGTCAATAAACAAAGGATAACAATAGATGACATTAGACCAACGAATTGAAAGAATTGTCACGATACTAGATGATAAAAAAGCCGAAGAGATAGAGGTATTTAACCTAGATAATGCAGATTATGTTGCAAAGCGTGTGGTGATAGCAAATTCACTGAACGGAAAACATACAAAGGCACTTTTTGATCATCTCAAGAGAGAGCTTAAACCACAAGGAGAGCAGTTCCTTGCAACTGATGAAACAGATGAGTGGACTGTTGCAGATCTTGGGGATATCTTGATCCATATTATGATCCCTGAGTATAGACAACGATATTCACTTGAACAGTTCCTCAATGAACTGATCGAAAATAAAAACAGAGAAGAAGAGGCTTAACCCAGGATCGTATACTCATGGCCTGAACCCGTGAGTAACTCCATGATCAAGAAAAGTCCGATCGTTACTGTAGGTGAGAAAAGTATCCACCAGTAGTAACGGTCTTTAAAAAGATAAATAAATAATCCTCCCCAAGCAAAGATCAAAAGGATCAGGTGTGCTATAAACAGCGGCATCACCTGCCTGGTTATATTCCCTGCTACAGCCAAGGCCAGTATCCCTCCAAAAGTACCAAGTGAGATAAAAAGTTTTTTGAGATTTTTTGTTTTGGAATAGTACAAAAAGAGGATACCCAAGGTCAAAATAATTGCTAAAATTATAAAACCTTTCATAATGCTACTCCTCCCTTTGTTATATAAAGTATTATAATCTATCTACTACTTCAATACCAAGGAGTTCAAGTCCTTGTTTGATCGTTTTTGCAGTTAGGTCAGCCAGTTGCAGACGGCTCATTTTTGTTGCTTCATCCACACCCTCTTTGAGGATAGGGTTATGCTCATAAAAACGCATAAAGAGTGTTACCATCTCATAAAGATAAGTGGTGATCTGGTTTGGTGATGTATCTTCTGCAGCACGTCCAAGAATATCTTCAAAACGAAGCAGCATGACTGCTAGCTGCTGCTCTAATGTATCAGAGATGATGATATCACCTTCAACAGGTCCATTATGCTTTTTGAAGATACTTTGGATTCTCGCATAAGCATACTGCATATAGAGTGAAGTATTTCCCTCAAAACTAAGCATCTTATCCCAATCAAAGATATAGTTTGATTCACGGTTGATAGCAAGGTCAGCATACTTGACTGCACCGATCCCTATGATCTTTGCAAGTTTTGCTACTTCTTCATCAGAGTAGTTCTCTCTGTCTTTGATCGCTTCTTTAGCTCTGATTACCGCTTCATCCAGCAGGTCGATAAGTTTAACGGTTCCCCCGTCACGTGTTTTAAACGGTCTTCCGCTTTTATCCATCATGGTTCCAAAGGCTACATGTTCTAATCTCACATCTTCAGGTACGAAACGTGATGTTTTTGCCACAGTAAAGATCTGTCTGAAGTGTTCTGACTGTCTTGCATCTACAACATAGCAGATACGTTTTGCATCCAGTACGTTGGCTCTGTAACGTAGTGCAGCGAGGTCTGTGGTAGCATAGAGATATCCTCCGCCTCCCTTTTGTACGATCACAGGGATCTCTTCTCCTTCTAAGAAGACACACTGTGCACCATTACTCTCCTGAAGCAATCCTTCTTTAAGTAGATCCTCGATCACTTGAGGCAGATCCTCATTATAAAAGCTCTCCGCTTTAACATCTTCTCTTGTCAACTTTACACAGAGTTTTCCATAGACATCTTCACAGTGTCCCAAGGAAGCATCAATGAATTTTTGCCAAAGGTTCAGACAATGATGGTCACCACTTTGGATCTTAACGACATACTCTCTTGCTTTATCGGCAAAGGCCTGATCTGCATCAAAACGCCCTTTGGCCTCTTTGTAAAATTGTTCAAGGTCGCATA